>CAYZVY010000121.1:4365-12721 GCA_964481675.1 uncultured Verrucomicrobiota bacterium | reverse complement strand
CCCAGACAGCCGTCCTGAACCTCCTGCCCGGCGTCGCCACCAACCTCTTCGCCGACGGGTTGGTCATCACCAACAACGCAACCCTCACGGGCAACGGCCTGCTCCAGGCCACCGGAACCGTTTTCGGGACGCTCAGCCCGGGCGCCGGGATCGGCATCTTCACCAACAACGGCGCCATCACCCTGAAGCCGGGCGCCGCCACCCGCATCGAACTGGCCGCCTACACGGCGCCCGGCGCGGGCTGGGACTGCCTGGCCGTGACGAACGGAGCGCTCCAGCTGGATGGCACACTGAGTGTGAATCTGAACGGCGGCTTCATGCCGACCAACACGCAGAGCTTCCTCATCATGACGAACCAGGGCCCCGCGGGCGTCTCCAACACATTCGCCAACCTGCAGTCCGGAACCGTGTCCGTCTCCACCAACTGGGGCGGCAAGACCGTAGGGCTTTTCCAGGTGAAGATCGGCCCCCAGGGCGTGGTGCTGGATTCGTTCACGCTGCTGCGCCAGAATCCCGGGTCGCTGATCATGATCCGGTAAGCGCCTCCGGGACAGACATGACGTGCCGAAGACGGGGTGGAAACGCCACCCCGTCTGCTTTTTAAGGAAGGACTGAGCAATGAAGATTGGACTGACGCTGGGACTCTTCCTGGTTGCGGGCGTGCTCGGAACAGGAACGGCATGGGCGGCCACGCCATACTGGGACACGGACGCGAGCGCCGGAATCCAGGGCGGAAACGGCGCCTGGAGCCCCTCCGACGCCAACTGGTCGTCGACGCGGGCCGGCTCAGCCCTTTCCGGTTGGGCAGGCGGAAACGATGCCTGGTTTATCCTCCCGTCCAATGGATTGCCGTCCGTGGTCACGCTGACGAACGGACTCAGCGTTAATTCCGTCATCATCACCGGCAGCGTCTACTCGATCGTCGTCACGAACGGAGGCCAACTGCTGGCGGGGGGTACGGATTCAGTCATCGGCGCCAGCGCCTCCAACAACACGGTCTCCGTCATCGGCGGCGCTAACGGCGTCTCCCTCTGGGAGCTGGGGACCGGCGCGAGCAAAAAAATGCTGACCCTCGGAACCGGCAACAATGACGGCTTCACGAACAATGCCTTGATCATCGACGGCGCCGGAGTGCCCGGGAGCGCGGTCGTCACGAACATGGCGCAGTTCCGGATGGGTGAAAATGGCGCCAACTTTCCGGGGGGAGGGAGTCACCGCCTGGTTATCAGCCGGGGCGGGCGCCTGTACAGCGTCGGCGGCGCGCTCGGTTACGACCGGTACAGCGGCCGGAACACGGCGACACTCACGGACCCCGGCACGCTCTGGGACCTGGGAGGAGGCGAGTTGAAGGTCGGCTCGCCCATCGCCAACGGGTCGGACGCTTTCAACACGATGACGATCGCCGATCAGGCGGTCGTGACGAATGCGGGCGCCATAAAGGTGCACTACGGCATTTCCTCCGGAAACGACATCAACACCTACAACCAGCTGATCATCACCAACGGCGGCAAACTCTATTCGGGGGCCGCGATCAGTTATCTCGGCGACGGCAGCAGCAATTCGATCGTCGTGGCGGGCGGCGCCGGCGTCACCTCATTATGGTCCAGCACAACGGCTTTTACACTCGGAGCCCGGGGCAACAACAACCTGTTGCTGGTCGACGGACTCGGCTCGACCGGAAGCGCCGTCGTGATCGGCATGAACGGCATGACGTTGGGATCCACGGTATATGCCTTGGGCAACATCCTCCAGGTTCGGGGCGGCGGCATGTTATCGTTCTCGAACACGTTAACGAGCGGCGGCACCAACGGCCTGATCCTTTTCGAGAGCGGCGCCCAGGTTGCCTTCTCGGGTCCGGGCGCCGGCATTCAACTCAACAAGGGCAATGTCGACATCAGCGGTTCCGGCACCCTGGTGGATTTTGGAGGCAAACTGTTGTCGTTCGGTCACGAACCGAACCAATCGGTCGCGATTCGGAATGGCGCGGTGGTGCTCAATTGCCTGGTGTCCCCGGACGGAGGCGTAACCCTGCTGGGAAAATATACACGCCTGGACGTGACCGGCGGCGGGCGGCTCACCTCGACGTATCAGAACCCCATGTATCTCCCCCAATACCCGTCATGCGTGACCGCCACGGTATCCGGCGCGGGTTCCGTCTTCAACGCCGGCGGAAGCCCGATTTCGGTGGGCAGTTACCGGGCCACCTCGAGCAACACGCTACTGATCGCAAACGGCGGAGTCGTGACCAATGCGAACAGCATCGTGCTCGCCCATGATTCCGGGAGCACAACCTTCAGAAACAACTGGGAAAACAGCGTGGTCATCACCAACGGCGGAAAATTGTTCACGTTCGCCGGCGCCGTTTCGTATGTCGGCGGCAACAAAGGCCTCGGCTACCACAACAACAGCGTCGTGGTGCGGGATCCGGGATCCATCTGGACCACCCTCGGCGACCTGATGATCGGCTACAACACCACCTGCACCGGGAATGTCGTGCGGGTGGATAACGGCGGATCGATCACCAACGTGGCCGCGCTCACCTTCTCCGGCGTGGCCGGAAAGCTAATGGTCACGAACGGCGGCGGCTTTTACAGTAGCGGGGCCACTACGGTCAGCGGATTCAATAACGAGATCCGGATCGCCGGCTCGAACTCCGTGTGGAGCCCGAACGGCGCAGCCGCAACTCTTGGCGCCACGGGCACAAACAACACCCTGGTCATCGACCAGGGTGGCGCGGTGAACACCATCGGCACGCTGACGCTGACGGCCGGCCATTCCCTGCAAATCCTTGGCGGCCTGCTGAGCGCCACCAACGCGGCGGTCGCGTCCGGCCAGGCAATCACGATCGGCGACGGCGTCCAGGAGGCCGTCCTGAAAGGGCTGGGCGGCTCCCTGGCCTTCGCCAACGGCCTGCGCGTCAATACCAACGCCACGCTCACCGGCGCCGGCACTGTCAGCGGCGCCGGAACCGGCGTCAGCCTGCTCAACGGCGGGGCCGTCAATCCCGGCTCCGGCGGCGCGGGCTCGATGACCCTTTCCGGAAGCAACCTGACCTGGAACACAGGTGGCCTCTACCGTTGCGAGATCACGGATATGAACGGGGGCCCGGGATACGGGTGGGACCTGCTGACCGTGGCCTCCCAGCTCGTGTGCAGCGGCTCGGGGCTCGTGATCAAGATGGATTCGATGGGCGCCCCGGCGGCCCATTTCGATTCAGGCAGGAACTATAATGTCCGGATCCTGAACTATGGGAGCCAGGCGGGGTACAACCCGGCCAACATCACGATCGATACCACCGACTTCCAGAACGGCGGATCCTGGTCGATCACCAACGCCGCCAACGCGCTCTGGCTCGTTTACCGCGGCGCCCCCGCCCCGGCTGAAGCGAGCTACACCTGGAGCGCGCCCAACACCGGACCCTGGAGCGTCGCGGGCAACTGGACCAACAACGCCGCACCTCCGGGGGGCGGGAACGACACGCTGGCGCTGGCCTTCGGCGATACGGGCGTGAAATACACCAGCACCAACAACCTGGGCGACTTCCAGCTTAACCAGCTCCGCCTCTCCAGCGCCTCGGCCGTCACCAACATCCTGGCCGGCAGCCCGCTCGTCGTGACGAACTCCGGCGCCCGGTTCGATTATGCGGAGGGCGCCAGTGGCTCATTCATCGTGAGCAATGCCGTCCGCTTTATGACGAATACGATCTGCGGCGGAAATGCCTTTGGCGGCACCCTCACGATGGCGGGCGTTGTCACCAACCTTGGAACCTTCACCAAGCAGGGAGCCTGGACCCTGTCGCTCCCCCATTCCGCCAACAATTTCGCCGGCCCCGTGGTGGTGGACAGCATCGACGGCGGAATCCTCCTGGCTCATCAGAACGGACTCAACGGCTCGGGCGACGTCACGGTCAGCAACGGCCTGGTCTACATGCCCATCAATGCGTTCTTCTCCTTTGCCGGCGTCGGGAAAAGCAACCGGCGCGGGCTGCTGATCGGCAGCGGGTCAGTCTGGTCGAACGCCGATATCAATGGAACATTCAAGGTCGCTTCGGGTTCGACAAATGTGCAGTTCACGCTTGATGGCGGCCGGCTCTACTGCTCACGCCATACGTTCTTCGATGCCGGCGCAAGCCAGTGCACCTTGCTGGTCACCAATGGCGGCATGCTCCGCATGCCTCAAGGCAATGTCAGCACCATGGCCGGCACCCTTTCAACGGGCGCGGCCACGAATTGCCAGCTGATCGCCTCGGGCTCCAACACGGTCATCCTGGCGGTCCAGGACTTCACAGTCAGCGGCGCCGGGACCGGCAACCTCGTCCGGATAGAAAACGGCGCCACCATGACCCCCGGAAGCGGGGCCAACACCACGCTAGCCATCGGCTCCTCCCGGAACAGCATGATTTTCTCCAGCGGTGCGCTTATCAACCGGTACACCCTTTCCATCCGCGGCTCGGAAAACACGCTGCTGGCGACCGGCAACGGCACCTTAGTCACGCTGTCGGCCAACGTCGCTTCCCTTCTCAACTTCAACAACGACTTCGGCAACGTGCTGACCGTGGCCGACAACGCGGTGGTGACCAACCTCGGCCTGCAGCTGGCCGCCTCCAGCGCCTGCTCGAACAGGCTGATCGTGACCAGCGGCGGCAAGGTATTCTCCCATGCCTCAATAGACTCCATCATCGCCTCGGGAAGCAACACGGTGCTCTATGGCGGCAACACCTCGACCAACAGCCTGATCGTCACCGGTGCCGGCTCCGTCTGGAACCAGTCAGGCCGGTCCCTCTATGTCTGCGCCATGTCCGGGCTGGCCACGGGAACGATAAACCGCCTCGTCGTGGAAGCGGGCGCCCTGGTGACAAACGTCAACACCCTGGCCGTTGCCATCGGCACAAATGCCATGAATAATAGCATCCTGGTCAACGGCGGCCTGCTCCAGGCAACAAGCCTGTGCTTCAGCAACTCCCTGCCCAACGGCTTCACGCTCACCGGCGGCGGGTGGGTCAGCCTGGTCAACCTGTTCCTGACGAACGCCAACCACACCTTCGCCTTCGCCGGCGGGACGCTGAACGTGCGCAACACGCTGGCAACGGGTGGCCTGCCCTTCATCGCCGGCGACGGCGCCCAGACGGCCGTCCTGAACCTCCTGCCCGGCGCCGGCACCAATCTCTTCGCCGACGGCCTGGTCATCACCAACACCGCCACGCTGGCGGGCGCCGGCCTGCTCCAGGCGACGGGCACGATTTTCGGAACGCTCAGTCCGGGCGCCGGCGTCGGGATCTTCACCAACAACGGCGCCATCACCCTGAAGCCCGGCGCCACCACCCGTATCGAACTGGCCGCCTACACCGCGCCCGGCGCGGGCTGGGACTGCCTGGCCGTGACGAACGGAGCGCTCCAGCTGGACGGCACGCTGAGCGTGCAGCTGAACGGCAGCTTCATGCCGACCAACACGCAGCGCTTCCTCATCATGACGAACCAGGGCCCCGCCGGCGTCTCCAATACGTTCGCCAATCTCCAGTCCGGAACGATCCCCGCCGCCACCAACTGGGGCGGTAAAGCCGTCGGACTTTTCCAGGTGAAAATCGGCCCCCAGGGCGTGGTGCTGGATTCGTTTACGCTCCTGCGCACGAACCCGGGGTCGCTGATCATGATCCGGTAAAGAGAAGGAACGTCTTACGTGCCAGCCATTCTCCGAGTCCCCTTTGCCGCCATCCTGCTGGCGCCGGCCCTGGCAACGGCCCTTCCGGATGCCGCGCCGCCCGCTTCCACGAACGCCGTCCGCCAGACGGCGGCCTTCGTGGTCACGGCGGACCGGCCGGACGGCGTGTACCGCCAGGGGGAGCCGATTGTCTTTTCGGTCCGGATGACGGAAAACGGAAAACCCGTGGCGGGCCGGAAACTGGCCTACACCCTCCAGGGCGACGGCGGATTCGAGAAAAAAGGGGAGCTCATCAGCGCCCCGGAACCGGTCACGGTCACAACCCGGCTGGATTGCCCGGGCTGGATCAACCTGAAAGTCACCGGCTCCGATGCGGCCGGCAAGCCCATTCCCTGGTGGACGCTGACCGGGATCGCCGGTGCGGCGGTGGACCCGTTCCAGGTCAGGACCGGCCAGGCGGCGCCGGCGGATTTTGACGCCTTCTGGGCGGATCAGAAAACAAGGCTGGCCAAGGTCCCCCTCAACCTGTCGGAAACGCCGGGCGCCCTGGCCCCGGCCGAAACCCGCTTCCGGGCCTTGACAATAAAGGCGGATATAGGGACAGGCCTGCGCCCCCTGACGGCGCTGGTCACCTTCCCCACGAATGCCGCTCCCAAAAGCCTGGGAGCCAGGCTCTCCTTTCCGGGAGCGGGCATCCGCAGCGCCGCATTCAACACGCAGGAAAACACGATCTCGCTCACGATGAACGTGCACGGGGTGGACGACTTCCAGCCCGAGGCTTACTACCTCGCCCTGCGCAACGGCGGGTTGAAGGATTATATCCGCCTGGGGGCCGGGGACCGCGAAACCTTTTATTACCGCGGCGTTTTCCTGCGGATCCTGCGCGCCCTCGACTATGTCAAGTCGCGCCCCGAGTGGGACGGCAAAACCCTGGTCGTGACCGGCGGGAGCCAGGGCGGCGGACTGGCCCTGGTCGCCGCAGGGCTCGATCCGGCGGTCTCCCGGTGCGTGGCGGGGATGCCGGCCCTGTGCGATCACCTGGGCTACACCCGCAACCAGTTCAGCGGCTGGCCCCAGCTGGTACCGCTCGATCGGAAAACGAAGCAGCCGCTCGACGAGGCCATCGCCAAAACATCCGGCTACTATGACGCGGCCGTCTTTGCCGCCCGGATCCGGGTCCCCGTGGAGGTGAGCATCGGCCTGCGGGACACCACCTGCCCGCCGACGTCCGTCTTCGCCGCTTTCAATGCTCTCGCGACCACAAATAAAACCCTGTGGATCTACCCCGAAGCCGGCCATATGCTGCAGGGACCCAAACAACCGCTCAAAGCCGTGGAGCCAAGACCATGACAACACGAACACTGCATCTCGGGATTTTATCGGTGGCTCTGGCGCTGATCGTAGCGGAACCGCTTCAGGCGGAAACCCTGAACTGGGTGACCAATAGCTCCGGTAACTGGAATGCCCCCGCCAGATGGATCGGGACGAATGTGCCGGACACCGTAACAGAATTCGCCAGCATCTTGTCGCTTGGCGGAAGCGCCGGCCCTTATTATGCCACCAATGACGGAACCCAGTATCCGGCCGGGTTGACCAACGGAGGACTCCATATCGGCAACATGAATTACGCGACCGCCGCACGCGGCATGTATCTGGTCGCCAGCAACCTCGACTGGACCATGGGCGATGCGGCAAACCCGGGCTCTCTCCAGAGTCGTTATGCCTATGTGCAATTCAACCAGGTCAACCTGAACCTGCAGGGAGCCCGGTCCGATTTCGCCCTGAATCTCATCAATTCCGGGGAAGGGAAGGCATGGAGCCTGGTCACCACAAACAGCACCATCACCATCACCAATGGCGTCGAGAAAGATAGCGACACCGCCCTTGCGGCCCTGTTATTAACCGGCAATTACGGCGACAAAACCGGGGCGACGACGCCCGGCATCAGCATGACGGGCGGCGGCTTGACGGTGATCAACAACACGACCAACGCCGCCATCCAGGTTCAAGGGGGTTACATCCTGGGAAGCGTCACCTCCCGCCCGGCCCGGCTCTGGCTGAAAGACACAACCCTGACGGCCGACAAGCTCTACCTTTCAAGCGCCGCGAATTTCAGATTCGATTGCGGCGCCGCCTCCAGTCCCAGTCGTATCTTCAATGAACTTCGCTTCTATTATGGTGGAGGGAAAGCCGACCTGATCAGCGGCAACCTGACCATCGGCAAAATCTCGGTTACCATTAACAGCTCTTTGTCAAACGCTCCGCCCGAAGTGGCGGCCTTCCTGAACGTGAGCGGGGCGACCGTCACCGTGACCGGCGACCTCGTTTGGTCCGATGGAGCCTTTCACGATAACTACGCCCCCTGGGAAATCAAGGTCTGGAGCGGCAGTCTGGCGGCGAATACGCTCCTGATCGGGGGCAAGAATGTCCCGCGCGGCCAATATGCGATGTACCTGTATGGCGGGTCGGTTGCGGTCAGCAACGACCTCTGGCTGGGCTGGTATTCGACGGCGACGCGGCACGGCAGCGGACTGCTCGAGATGTCCGGCGGAACACTCTCGTGCAGGTCGCTCACGGTCGGAAGATCGGCCAACGCCGACGGTTACTACAAGCAAACCGGGGGAACCACGACGATCGGGAACGCCATCAGCCTGCTCACGGAAAGCGCCACCTACGGCACCCGGCAATTTGTGGTTTC
>CAYZVY010000121.1:0-4265 GCA_964481675.1 uncultured Verrucomicrobiota bacterium | reverse complement strand
ATTCCATTTTTAGTTTTTTGACTGCGACCGCGCTCGGCCTCGGACTGGCTTGCGCCGCGGAGGAGTATGAGCTGGGAGGCCCCCTGGCGGGCGTCAAATTGCCCCTGCTTCCCACGGACAACGGCGAGCCCGCCGGGTTCCCGGGTTGCATCCCGGAGCTGTCGCAGGGCCAGCAACCGGATGACGAAGGCTGGGTCCGCTTCACCGGCCAGGGGCGCCAGCCCCTGGTTGAACTCCGGCCGGGCTCGCCGGAGATCTATGTCACCTACATGCACAAGTACCTGCCGGCAAGGTCCTTCATGGACCGGCAGAGCCTCCTGAAATCCTGGGAGGCGCCCGCGCTCTCCGGGAAAACCGAGTCCTACGCGGCGCCGGTGTGCTGGGTTTCCCGCTACCACTACGGCGAGCCCACGGGGCGCTTCTGGAAGCCGCGGCCCGTGGCCCGGACCACGGTCAAGGCGCCCGTCTTCAGCCTGGACCTGGGCGATCTGCCCATCGGCCTCTACGCCGTCAAGGTCGTCGGCGCGGTGGAAAGCAACTTGATCGAGCGGGTTCGAAAACCCCTCTTCGTAACCCTCACGGTGAACGACGGCCTCGCGGGCGAAGTCTCCCGCTATCGCCAGCGGATCAGCTACGTCGACGATTTCGAAAGCGTGGCGGAGCTCTATTTCCATGCTCCGGAAAAGCGCGCTTATAAGGCCGAGCTGTTCGTGGACGAGGGCTCGCAAGTCCCCCTGTTGGTCTGGGGCGTCGAACTGCACGACATCCTGGCCGGCCTCAAGGTGGAAGGGCTCAAGACGCGGGCCACCCTCTGCACCGCGGAAGAGCGCGACCGGCTGCGCGTCCAGTTCACGGACGCCGCCACCGTCCCGGGAATCGGCAATTCGGGCCTGATCCATGAAAAACCCGGAACGCCTCCCCTGACGCCCGAACAGCGCCTGGCGCGCGACGAGGCGCTCTGGAACACCTGGATCCCGCTCAACGCGCAGCCCTGCACCCCCGCCGTGAACCAGAAAACGGCCATCCAGGGCCTTGCCCCGGGCGTCGGGGACATGAGCCCAGACGCCATCGAAACGAAATTCGGGAAGTGGGAAGCCGTCGGCTCCAACCGGAAATTCGATCCCATGGCCATGAGCCGCGTGCTCATGCGTAACGCCAAGCTGGGGCTGGAATACTCCCTGGACGATTACCGGAAGGGCCGGACGCTCCCCGATCCCTACCCGTTCAAGGACGATGGCTACGGCCTGCTCACCCCGAATACGGGAACAGGCGCCCCGACCCGCATCTGGGCCCCGGTGGCCGCGGCGCTCGACGAGCGGGCCCTGGCTTACACCGCCTACCTCGTCAACCATGCGGTGCCGTCCTGGCATTACGCGGGCAACCGACTGGCTGGCCGCGATGCCGCGCTGATGCTGGTGCGGCTGGCCTACGACTGGCCGGCCCTCACCGCCAACCTCGCCGAAAATCTGGCCACCCCCGGCCTCTTTGGCATCGAGAGCCGGTTCCGCCAGCGCAATACGAATTATCACAACTGGCCCTGGTACACGGAGTATGCCACGTTCAGCGAGCACTATGACCAGTTGTTCGACCTCATCCAGGGCAACGAGGAACTGGCGCAGTCCGTCCACCGCTTCGTGCCGTGGGTGAACACGTCGAAGGATGTCGTCGCGCTGCTCGACGCCTACCTGCTGCGCGCCACGGCCAAGAAGATCCTGCGCTACAACTGGCACACGGGCGAAATGAACCTGGCCCTGCTGGCCACCGTCCAGGACCACCGGCCCACCACCGACCCCTGGATGAAGTGGCTGTTCACGAAGACCTTCGTCTATCCCCTGCCCCTGGCGGGCCTGAACGATGTCATGGTCACGGGCTGTGAACGCAACGGCCCCGAGTATATCGGCTCCATCTCCTACGCGCTGGGCGAAAGCGCCCTGCCCAAGGCCAAGGGCCTCGAACCCTATCTCCGCGCCGGGGGCGACCCCGCCTACAACCTGTCGGACCCGAAACGCTATCCCAAGCCCGTCATGATGTGCTACTGGCCCCTCGACATCACCGTGGCCGGCCGCCATTTCCTCCGCATCGGCGATGTGGCAGGGCCCGATCGCCCCTATGGTGTCATCCTCGACAACGCCGGCGACCTGTTCCGCCAGGGCTGGGCGTGGACGAAGGACCCCACATTCGCCTGGCTCGTCAAACATGAACTCGGCCGCACCGACCATACCGACGCCGAGTGGAAGGAACTTGAAGCGGCCGCCGGCGGTGTCGCCCGCGCCCCCTGGCTGGACACTCCTTCGCGCGCCGTGCCGCAGTGGGCCGCCGTCCTCGAGGCCGGCCGGCAGCACGACGACTTCCGCTTCCGCCGGACCGCCTACGTCCGCACCGGCATGGGCTGGGGCCACCAGCATCACGACTCGCTCGACCTGCAACTCTACGCGCACGGCCTGCCCATGACCGTGGATGGCGGCCAGCGGGCGGGCTACAGCCGGCCGAACGACAAGGAGACCCGCGTGCACAATCTGGTCGAAGTGGACGGGATGTCGACCGGCGACGGCCAGTGGATCAGCCACTCGTGGACCCGCGCCCTGGCCGACCTGGAGGGGGCCCAGTATCTGCGGGTCGAAGCCGTCCCCTCCGGCGACCATCCGGACGTCAAAGCCTACAGCCGCCAGGTGGCGCTGATCGACGTGAACGAGGGCTCCGGCTCGGTCAGGCTGGAGCCGGACCAGCTCAAGTCGATGGCGACGCTGCCCCCCAACGTGATCACCCCCGACTCCTACGTGTTCGACGTGGTCCGCGTCTCCGGCGGCAAGCGGCACACCTACTGCTTCCATGCCGGGATCAGCGACGAGGTGGCCGCGAACACCCTCCAGCCCGTGGCCTTCACCAACGCGCCCGAAAAGGACCAGCTCTACCTGCAGCGGTTCAGCGGGCAAAAGTCGGCCGGAGCCGCGCCCGAAAACCTGAGCGTCACCTGGCGCATGAAGCGGGAGCGGGAAGGCAATGCCCTGGGCGAAACGATCCTCGGCCCCAACTTCAGCACAAACGCCCCGCGCCACTACACCCGCCTCCACCTGCTCGGCGTGGAAGGCCAGCGCGTCCTGCGCGGCGCCTCGCTCTGCAAGCAGTGGTCCTACCAGCTGCCCATGGTCTTTGTGCAGAAACGGGGAGCCGACGAGGACAACACGAACGCGGTCGGCACGCTGGAGTCCGCCTATGCGGCCGTGATCGAGCCGTTCGCCGGCCAGCCGTTCCTGGGCCCGGTGAAGCGGCTCGCCATCCCCGGAAACGAAACGGACGCCCAACAGGCCGTGGCGGTCGCCGTGGAAACCGCGGACGCGACCGGGCGCCGCGACCTCTGCTTCGCCGACGGAAGGGCGGAGCGCGTCCGGTCCTTCGCCGACGGAGGCCGGAACTACCGCATCGCGGCCGAATACGCCTTCTGCTCGGTCGACGCCGGCAGCCTGCGCCAGGCCGTGCTGGCGGGCGGCACGCGCCTTGAGACGCCCGAGGTCACGCTGATCCCGGCGGCGGCGGAGCGGAAGGGCCGCGTCCTGTCTATCGATTATGGGAACAAGACCATGACGGTGGAAGGGGGCTGGCCCCTCTTCCGGCAGAACGCCACGATCGAGGCCGGGACCAACCGGCACTGGACCAGCATCACCGTCACGGGCAGCCGGCCCGAGGGCGCCAACACCGTTCTGTCACTCTACGGGGGGGCCGACTTCTACCTGTCCCGGGTCAAGGACGTGGATGCCTCGAACCGGATCGTCACCTGCGGCCTCGGGCTGGCCCAGCTGCAGGGCATTCCCGCGCCCGGCCTGGACCGCGACTGGGTGGCCTCCAACGAGGCGGGGACCAAGTTCTGGCGGGCCCGGTACCTGGGCGGGGAGCGCACCACCGCGCGGTTCAACTTCCAGCTGGACGGAAAGGTCGAGGCGGGCGACTTCGGCTCCGACGGCGGCTTCCGCCTGTGGGAATACGGAACCGGCGACACCGTGCGGCAGAGCACCGGCGTCAGCCTCCGGCGGGTCAAGGCGGCCGGGGGTGATAAGCCCGCGATCTATGAATTGACATCGGACGTGACGGTCGAGGTCACGATGAACGGGAAAACCCGCACGGTCACACTCGACGAGTTGAAGAAAACGAAAGGAAGCATCACGCTGTAACCCTATGCGAAAAACAACCTGCTGGCTCACCGGCCTGGCGATTGCCGCCATGCTCGCCTCCCCCCTTTACGCCGCCTTCGCGCCGGACCGCTCCGCCCC
>CAYZVY010000120.1:0-12863 GCA_964481675.1 uncultured Verrucomicrobiota bacterium | reverse complement strand
TTCACCAATGGCGGGCACAACACGTGGCGGGGAAGGCATTATTCCGTTGTCAGCGCCATCTACAACTGCACGCCCGAGCGGTGGCGGTCGCCGCTGATGGAGGCCGCGCCGATTCCGGTTGCGAGCGAGTCGGAGCTGTGGCTGGGGCAGCGGCATCCGAACGTCAAGTGGGTGGACCTGACCCGCAAGCTGTGCCGGGCGGACTCGTGCCATTTCGGCATGGATGGCTCCGGGACGCATGTCGTGTCGGACACCGACGGATATAATCACGGGCCCAACAGCTTCATGTGGATCGGCACCCGCATCGAAAAACCCGGCGAAGAGCCGTTTATAAAGTCACGGTACCTGCTGTTTCCGAGGACGTCGTGGAAAGGGCAGCCGGCGCATCCGCATCCGTCGCTGTCGCCGGACGGGCGCTTCGCGGTGTTCCAGTCGGACTTTCCCGGCCGACCGCAGTTGCATGTGGCGACGGGATTCGATTATCCATAGCCACTCCGGCGATTGTTTGCATTGGCATGAGATCGCATTTGAAAACAGACGCGGAATCGGGCATAGTAACCCGCTTCTGCCGCAGGACCCGATCTGAAGAATCAGGCGAGGGAAAGGCCACGTCATGAATCGCGCGATCACGGTTGAAAATTGCCTGTTCCGGTACAAGGGTCACCGGGTTCCGCTGATCAGCGGGGAGTTTCATTATTGGCGCAACACGGCCGAGCAATGGCCCGCCATTTTCGCGGCCATCCGCGAGATGGGCGTGAAGGTCATTTCCACCTATGTGCCCTGGAATTTCCACGAGCTGACCCCCGGGAACTATGATTTCACAGGGAAGACGTCGCGGCAGCGCGACCTCGCGGGCTTCATCGACCAGGTTGCGAAAGAGGGCTTTTACCTGATCATCCGCCCCGGCCCGTACATCTATTCCGAGTGGCCCTTCGGCGGCGTGCCGGAGCGGGCGGCGAAGCTGCACCGCCTCGATCCGGCGTTCCTGAAAATGGCGAAGCATTACATCGACGCGGTGAGCCGCGTCATCGCCCCCCGGCAGATCACGACCGGCGGCCCCATCATCCTGTGCCAGGCGTGCAACGAGCCGTATCCGCCGATCGAAAGCTTTGCCGAGGAGATCGGCTGCTTCAAGAAGCCCGGCCTGTTCAAGGATTTCCTGAAGGCGAAATACAACGGCGACCTGGAGCTGCTCAACCGCCGGTGGCGCGCGTCGATGGCGTCGTTCGACGACGCCTGCGTCCACTTCCACGAGCCCTGCGTCAACACGCGCCTTACGCTCGGCCAGCGGCTGCTGCCGCACCCCGAATACTATATGCGCTACGCCGATACCATGGAGTTCGTGGGGTGGTACGGCACGGAGATCGTGCGGGAGGTCGGCGGCTGGCTGCGCGCCGCCGGAATGGATGTCCCTATTTTCGGAAACGGGTGGTCGCCGCTCTACCAGGATTTCGCGGGCATGAACCAGGCGGCGGACCTGGTCGGGTGCGACGTCTACCCGATGGCCTATTTCGAGGGCGACCGCCAGACCGAGGACGACTGGCTGTACGTCATGGACATCATCAAGGCCGCGGCGGCTGATGTCAAAAACGGGAACTGCTGGTCGGCCGAGTTCCAGAGCGGCCTGTACCCGGTGCAGACGGTCGGCTACCTGCCGCCCGACCATTTCCGGTACATGACGCTGGCCCAGGTGGCCCGCGGGCTGCGGGGCTGGAACTGGTACATGCTGGTGACGCGCGACAACTGGCCCAACGCGCCGATCAACGAGTGGGGGCGCGGCAACGAGTACTACGCGACGCACAAGGGGATCGTGGCCGAGGCGCAGGCGCTTGAGCCGTGGAACCTCGCGGAGATCGGGGACGCCAGCCTGCTCCTGTACAAGCCGCACCGCGTGATCGATCCGGGGAATTTCGACGACGTGTTCCGCGCGCTGGAGGCGGCCGACGCCGGCTACGACTATTACGACCCGCGCGCCGGGAAGACGCCGACGACCGGCACCGTGATCTATGCGGGTAGCGACTGGCTGGAGCGGGACGTCGAGGCGACGCTGGCGGACTTTGTCCGGCAGGGCGGCACCCTGATCTGCTTCAACCAGTTCCCCGTGAAGGACGAATGCGGCGAGCCTCTCAAACAGTTGATATTCGACCCCCCGGCGGGCGCGCGCCCGCTGCTGCTGCCGGTTGTGGTGCAGTACCGCAAGGGGCGGGCGACGCTGGCGAAGGGCGGCCACATGGGCCGGAAGGTGAACTTCTTTTTCTATCCGGAGACGGCGGGCGAGCCTGTCCTGCTGAACACCAACGCGAAGGCCCGGGAGATGCTGGTGGACATCGGGGCGAGCGGCAGCTCGGTTTTCCCGATCGGCTATTCGCGCCGCCTGGGGAAGGGCCGGCTGGTGCTGATCGGCAGCAATCCCTGTCCGGAGCTGGTGCGCCTCGTGCTGGAGCAGGAGGGCGGGATGTCCGTTCAGTGCCTGGAGCCGGGCGTGCTGACCAACCTGCACCGGCACACGGACGGCGGCCTGGTGCTGTTCGTCACCAACCGGAACGCGTCGGAGCGGCGCGTGACCGTGCGGGTGAACCTGAAGAAGGCGGGCGTCGATCCGAAGGGGCGCTATACCGTGAAGCGCGGGCTGGCGGGCGAACCGGTGAAGATGAAGGGCCGCGAGCTCGCAGCCCTGGACGTGACGGTCCCCGGGCATGGGGTGGAGTGGATGAGGATTGGGATGTGAGGGGCGCACGGGTCAGGAGACCCGTGCCACGACAGAGAATGGCGTGGCACGGCCTTTCCAGGCCGTGTCCCGTGGCAACAGGGGAAGCATGCAGGCGAATGGCGTGGCACGGCCTTTCCAGGCCGTGTCCTCGTAAAATCTTGACGCAATCACAACAGAGACCGATGCCAATTCACTTCCAATCTTTCGATCCGAATCAAGACGTGCGCATGTATCATCGCAATCTGCCGCATTGGAGACAAAACGGCGCCACTTATTTTGTCACATTTCGGTTGTTCGATTCGCTTCCCGACAATTTGGCCAAAGAGTTGGATGTCATCCGGCGCATGCTGAATGCGGAAAGCGACCATCAAACGGCTCTTGTGGAAAGGGATCGGGAATATTTTCGTGCCATGAAAGGTTTTCTCGATAAAGGGTACGGCGCATGCTGGCTGCGTGAGCCGGACGTGCAGCACATGATGGTGACGGCCATGCTTTCCTTTGACACGAAGCGCTATGAGCTGGGGGACTTTGCCGTGATGCCCAATCATGTGCATGTTCTGGTGCGTCCTCTTCCGGATTTCGAATTGGAAGACATTTTGCACGGATGGAAGGGATACACGGGTCATGAAATTAATCGAATAGCCAACCGGCGGGGAGCGGTTTGGCAGGATGAATCCTATGACCGATTAGTGCGCGATTCGCTGGAGTTTGAGCGGATTGGGCGCTATATTCGCAATAACGGAAAGTCTTTCGAAGACAGGGAATCTGCGTAAATGCGCGCGGGGACACGGGTCGGAAGACCCGTGCCACGACGGATGATGAATGGCGCGGGGACACGGGTCGGAAGACCCGTGCCACGACGGATGATGAATGGCGCGGGGGACACGGGTCAGAAGACCCGTGCCACGACGGATGATGAATGGCGCGGGGGACACGGGTCGGAAGACCCGTGCCACGACGGGTGCTGAATGGCGAGGGGGACACGGGGCGGAAGACCCGTGCCACGATGGAGCATGGAGTGGCACGGCCTTTCCAGACCGTGGCTCCAGCAAGTGTAAGGAGAAAATTCGCGTATGAGCCGTAAAATTGGAATGGATACGATCTGCCTGCGCCCGACCCCGCGGCTGGCGCACACCGAATACTCGATGAATTACCACAAGGAGTATTTGGCGAAACTCGGCAAGCCGATCGCGGAGGCCTGGGATTTCGATTTTCAGTGGTGCACGAACGACGGCCCCGTGGACTGGTCGAAAACCGGCCGGGTCACCGACATGGGCCACGCCGTCTACGCGGCCGACGGGAGCGACAAGCGGCAGCCCAAGAAGTGCCCGTTCGAGGACGTCGAGGAGGTCTACGCCTTCGACCCCTTCAAGGAATACGGCATTCCCGAGCACCGGGAACTGGTCCGGTATTATGAGGACTGGTACCAGAAGTGCCAGACGAACAACCCGGAGCAGGTCGTCACCGGCGGCCGCTATGTCACCGTGGTGTCCGGCGCCCTTGCCATCTTCGGCTGGGACATGCTGCTGGAGGCCGCGGGCATGGACCCCGCCCGCTTCGCCAAGGTCCTGGAGCGGATCGGCGCCTACAGCATCCGCCACGCGGAGGCCTGGGCCGAAACCTCCATCGAGGCCTATATCCAGCACGACGACATGGTCTGGTCTGCCGGCCCGTTCATGGATCCCAAGATCTATCGCGGCGTGATCTTTCCGCTCTTCCGGCAGATGTGGGAACCGCTGCGGAAGGCGGGTAAGAAGGTGCTGTTCTGCTCCGACGGCACGTTCACCATGTTCATGGAAGACCTGGATGCCTGCGGCGCCGAGGGCTTCATCTTCGAGCCGATGAACGATCTCGACTTCGTGTGCAAGCGGTTCGGGAAGACCCATTGCATCGTGGGCAGCAAGTCGGACTGCCGCACCATGGCCATGGGCACCTGGGAGCAGGTCAAGGCCGAGATGGACGCCACGCTCGCGCTGGCGAAGAAGTGCCCCGGCTTCATGTGGGCCGTGGGCAACCACATCCCGGCGAACGTGTCGGACGAGATGTGCGACAAATACATGAACTACCTCCGGGCGAACTGGAACCGATGAGGCGCCTCCCCGCCATCCCGGCGTTCCTCGCCCTTCTACTGTCCCCGTTTTTAAAGGCGGGAGCGGAAGACGCCGTCCTGCGCCTGGTGGCGGCGGACCGGCCCGGCCGGCCGCTCTGCAGCTCAGTGGCGGATTTCCGCTACTCGCCGATGGGCGGGCTGGTGACCGTCGACTGGCTGGGCGGCGTGGTGCTCGACGGCAAGCCCCTGTTTCCCGCGAAGGATCTCAAGGCCATCGGGCCCGGTCACGAGGTGGACATGGGCGTGCGGGAGAAGACCGGCGGCATCATGGACGAGATCGCAGAGCTGGCCGCCGAAAAGAAAAAATCGGATCAGGCGGAAGAGCCGGCCGGCAGCCGCGTCGATCCCCTGTACCAGGGCAAGACGTTTCCGAACCTGAAAGACAAGAAGGAGATCGGCCCCGGCTTTTCCCGGACGAGTCAGCAGCCCGTCTCCCTGTCTGGCGGCGGGCTCCTGGAACCGGGCGGCCTGGCGCTCTCGCCCGGCAAGGCCGGCGGGCTCGGCGGCGAACACGTCAAGGCGGTGCCAGGCGGGATAGAGGTCGATTGCTATCCGGTCCGGATCGACGCTGTGCGGGAAGGGCAGCCCGGCTGCCGGATCGTCTTCACGCCCCAGTTGCTGTGGGGCGACCGCGACCTGCTGGCGGAGGCAAAGGCGGATTACAGCCCGGCGCTTCCCACGGGCGCCCCGGCGGCGCTTCTCGACGACAAGGGCCGCCCCCGTGTTTTCTTCGATTTGACGCTTTACCTGCTGCCCACGAAACACGCCGCGGGAGAGTCCCAGCCGTATCGGCTGAACGGGGACGCGTTTCATCTTGGCAAGGACGGGGTGTCGCTGGCCGGCGGGAAAGGCCGGCTGGTCAAGACGGGCCCCTTTTCGCTTCAGCTGGTTCTGCCGGCGGCCGTGACCGCCGGGCCTGAAGTCGAGGGGGCGCCGTGGATTCTTACGGCCCGCGAAGGGCGGCTGAGTTTGCGCCCGTCGTCGCGCCTGTCGGGGCGGATTATTCCATCCTCATGGGACGCCCGGCTAAGCGCCTTTCCGTCCCTGTCCGAGGATGAAATCGTCCGGAAGGTGAAGTCGGAGTCCGACGGAAGCTGGAGCCTCGATGCGGCGGACCTGCCGGCCGGCCTGTACCGGGTGCGCGTACCGGACTTTTTCCCCGAAGCCGGCAACCCGCCGCTGTTCGCGGTTCTGGCCCCGAAAGGGGCTCGCGGGTCGGTCACCCTCTTCACGTATCACAACCGGTGCGATTACCGGCAGGGGGAGATGATCGAAGTCACCGCCGCCCTCCGCGCGGTTGAGCCCGTTCCAAACGCGTCGGTCGAACTGGTGCTGCGCAACGAGGACGGGGCGGAAATCATCGTCGGCAAGCTGGGCTTTTCGGCGCCGAAGGGCGGAGCGGATTCCCGGATGATCTCCATTCCGGCTGCGCAGTTTCAACCCGGCCGTTATCTGCTGGCGGTCAAGACGGATGGCAGCCTGGTGGGTCACCGCATCCTGCTGCAGGTTTTTCCGAAGGAGCTGCGCACCACATGGGAAGGTTTCTCGACGCGGATCTGCGAGACGGGGCCCTTCCGCACAACCGAAGGGCTGTGCAATTACCGGACCCTGCAGAACGGTCCCGAACAGACCCTGCGTCCGGGGGCGGAGACCGACGTCTACATGGGTCAGGCGGTCCTTTCCGCGAGCGCCCTGGCGTCATGCCGGCAGGATCCGCTGTTCCCCGTGGAGGAGGCCGCGGCACGCTACGACGAGAACGAGAGGACGATGGCGGCCGCCATGCGGTTCGGCGTCCAGCACCTGCCCGAGGGGACGTGGGGCATGGACGGCCAGACGGCCAGCTGGAACCCCAAGCACAGCTATGGCGAGTCCCTCGACTGGATGCGCCGGATGTATGCCCAGCGCACCCAGGTCTTCCGCGAATTCGCCAGCTTCGGCGGCTTCTTCGTGAACTGGTATCCCTCGCTGGGGTCGCACTATGAGAGCCACCCGCCGGCCGCCGGCTTTGCGGAGTACCAGAATGCGGCCATGCAGAAAGCGGTACAGGAAGCCCAGGGCCCTCTTCCGCAAGGCTGGGCCTGGTCCAAGGAAAACGGCCTGTTCCTGACAAGGGCCGACGGCACGGTCGTCAAGGAAAGCGACGTCCTGAAGGAGGGCGTGTCGCACCCGATGTTCAACGCGCCCGACATGCAGGCCCTGGTGGAATGGAAGCTGCGGGGCCAGCGCCGCCGCACCCGCGCCTTCTCGCTTGCCTACGAAGCGTGGACGGGCGTCAGCCGCACGCTGGGCGACTGGAACTACCTTTCCTTTGTGCCGGTCGGCTGGTTCCGCGGGCCCGATTATTATCCGCCCCTGTATTTCGAATCCCTGCCGCGGGCAGGCATCCACGCCTATACCGACTGGCAGGTCGACCCGTTCATGGAGCTGTTCGGCATCGACTACTACGGCGCAGGCAGCGGCAAGCCCCCTTGGGTGCAGGCGATGTCCGGCTCCCGCGGCATGCGGATCCGCCAGACCTTTTTAAGCACCGCCCGCGGGGCCTGGGGCGAAGGGCTCGACGCCGGCACCGCGTTCACGCAGGGGCGGGCGGGCGAGGATGCCAGGCTGGTCGGCGACTTGATGCATCGCTACGGGCCCTGGTTCATGGGCATGAAGCCGGTTTCCGAGGTCGCCATTGTCCGCTCGTTCCGCCAGGAAGCCGCCGATGCCGGGCCGTTCCGGGATTCGGGCGGCCGCAACGGCATGATCTGGTTCCAAGGGCTGCAGGGCGAACTCTGGATGCTTTATTACAACTTGCTGCGGTCCGGCTACGCCGCCGCGTTTGTCACCGAGGAGGAGATCGCCGCGGGTGCCCTGTCCCGGTACAAGGCCGTTTTCCTCCACCGGCAGCGGTTGCTGATGACGCCCGAGCTGATGAAAAAGTTCCAGGAATACACCGCGGCGGGCGGGAAGGTGTTCAAGGATGCGACGACCGCCGCCCCGTATCCGGGCGAGGTGGTCGACCTGGGGGGCGATGAGAGCATCAAGCCGGACGTCGGCTCCAGCGGGCATATGATCGGCGCGCGCTACCTCTGGATGCTGCAGAACTACCTCAAGTGCAAGCCGCGCGTGGAGGCCGTCCTGGCCCGGTTGCCAAAACCCAGGGTCCGCACGGACCATCATCACATTGTGCATGCCGAAATGACGGGGCAGGACGTGTCCGCCGTTTTTGTGATCAACGACACGATGGTGCCGCCGGCCGTCCAGACGGCCGAGAACTGGTTCGTCCAGCACCTGACGCTGCCCCGCAAAGGCTCCCTGTTTCTGGACAAGCCCTATTATGTGTATGACGTGACGGAAGGCGGGCGCGAGGTGCAGGCCGCGCCTTACGTGGCACGGCCTTTCCAGTCCGTGTCCGACGAGGCTGGCGGGGCTACGGGTCAGAAGACCCGTGCCACGACGGAGGATGCAAACGGGGCTACGGGTCAGAAGACCCGTGCCACGGAAGAGGGGTATGTCTATCCGCTCGATTTCACCCGGTCCGAGGGGCGCATCCTGTTGATGTCCGAGCGCCCGATCCGCGATGTCGCGCTGAAGGCGCAATGGGTGTCGCGTCCGGACGGCGACGTGCTGCGGGTGGAGCCCTCGGTCCTTGACGACAAGGGCAAGCCCTTTGCCGACCCCCTGCCGTTTGAAGTGACGGTTCTCGATGCCAGGGGGCGCGAGTGCAAGCGGGTCTTCCGCGCGGCCGGCCCCGGGGCGTCCGTCGAACTGGCCATGGGCCGCAACGGCGCCGCCGGCTCCTGGACGGTCAAGGCCCGCGAGCTGGCCTCAGGCCGCGAGGCGTCGGCCGTCCTCGCGATCACGGCTCTTCCGCCGGTAGTCCCGGTTGTCCAGGGCGACGGCAAGGTCCTGGCCCGGCGCCCCGATGAGCTGAAGCGCTTCCTGGCGGGAAAGAAGGATCTGACGATCGTGCTGGACGAAGGGCAGCCCGAGGCGTTCCGGCAGGGGGCCGAAAAACTGGCGGCGTTTCTGAGGCAGAACGGCAGGACTTGCGAGATCCGGAGCCTCGATCCGCTTCAGGTCTACGACCTGCCTCTCCGGTGGCGGCGGAACGGATACGACTCCAACGTGTGGGACCGGGTGGTGAAGGGCGACGTGGTGGCCGTGCGGCGCGGCCTGTCCACCTTGTCGGACCAGGAGTGGGCGTATTATGAACATCCCGATTCGGGGTACACGCAGCCAGGCGCCCAGTTCGCCTTTTTCCGCGATGTGATCCTGATCGGCTCGCCGCGCGATCACCGGATGATCGCCGACCTGCATGGCGTGTTCAACCGCCCGGCCACGGCGCACTGCCCGGGCCCCGGTGGCGCGCTGATCCAGGTGTCGTGGGATGCGTTTGCGCCGCGGTTCGATGCCCTGAGCGTTCAGGTGGACGATGCGGCGGGCCTGGAAGCCGGTTGCGCGTACCTGGAGTCGTTGTGCAAGGCCGGGGCCGCTCCGGCCGCTCCGGAGACGGTTGTCTCCACGGCGGCTTCCCGCGAGGCGGCGGTTGTCAGGCCTGTTCCCGACATTCAGCGCAACGGGTTCGGCACGCCGGTGGGGTCGATCCAGCCGGTCGGGGACGGCGGGAAGTGGCTCGTGTCGCTGGCGGGCGTCACAATGGCGGGCCCCGCGCATGTCGTGCTGGACGGGGAGGGGCGGATGATCGCGCAGTATGGTGACATCCTGGGCGGTCTGGCCCCGATGGCCGGCGGCTCGTTCCTGCAAAGTTGGCGCGACCAGAGTGTGCTGCGCGGACCCTCCATGGAGCCGCTTTGGCAACTGCGGGGCTCCGGCAAGGGGATGGTGATCCACCCGGAAACGCTCGACATGTTCATGGGCTCGGCAAACCGGGTGATGCGGCTGGACCGGGACGGCAAGACGGTCTGGGTCCGGGATTTCAGCGGTGACGTGCGGTTGGAAACCGATTTCCTGAAACCCTGGAAGGCCACGGTCCGGGCCGTGTCGGCGGACGGGAAAAAGGTGCTGGTTTCGGGTTATCGCGAAAAGCTCTACGGCGACATGGTCGAAGGCTACGAGGATGCCGCGCTGCTGCTGCTGGATACGGCTTCGGGGGCGACCGTGTGGCGGCGGCCCGGCGTGCTGGTGACGGACACGGCCTGCGGCTTTGCGGGCGACAGGATCGTGGCCTGCCAGCCCGGCAACGAGAAGGCGGGCGAATCGCCGAAGCTGATCGTGCTGGATGGCGCGGGCAAGCCGCTGCGCGATGTGCCGGTGAAGGAGCCGCTGGCCCGGATCCAGCCGTTCGGCACGGCCGGCCTGGCCCTGGTGGAGAAGGCGGGCGGGCAGGGCGCCGGGCTGTTCGACATGAACAAGGGAGAATTCCTGGAGTTTCCCGTTAAAGGGACAATCAAGGCAGTCTGGATCCTGGGCGACCGGATCGCCATCGCGACCTGGGACCGGTCGCTGTATGTGTTCGACGGCTCACTGAAACTTCTGGAAACGGCGCGGCTTTCCAGTCCGGCTGGCGCGGTGGCGGCCGGGCCGGATGGCAAGAGCCTGATTGTCGGGACCGACAGCGGCTATGTCCAGTGGCTGGACGCGGCGGGCCAGGTCAGCCGGACGGTCGATTTGAATCCCCTCAATATCGCGACGAACGAGGCGGCGTGGGCCCGGCGCTGGCTGGCCCAGTCGCTCGACAGCGTGCCCGTGCGGCGGGTGTCGCCCTGGGTCGGGAAGCCGGTTTCGACTCTGGAACAGGCCGCCCGGTTTGCCGGGGTGTCGGCCAGCCTGGTGAAGAACGGCGACTTCGAGCAGGACACGCAGGGCTGGACGGTTGACGGTAAAACCGAATCCGTGGCGGCGGGACTTGAAGGGAAATCCCTTCGCCTGGGCGGGGCGGTGGGTCAGGCTTTTGCGTGCAAGCCCGGCAAGACGGTCGTGGTGAGCCTGTTCCAGAAGGCGCCCGACAGCCTGCCCGCAGCGGAAGGGCTGCGGCTGAAGGTCGTGTTTAAGGGGAAGAAGGATGTTTTTGAAGCGGTCTTGCCGCTTTCGGCGGGCTGGGAGGAGCGGACGGCCTCGTTCAGGCCGCCGGCCGGCGCGGCGGAGGCGGAACTGACGCTGACAGCCGAAAAGAAGGCGAAATCCACGGAGGCGGGCTATGCGGAGCTCGACCGGCTGGTTGTGAGCGCGGTTGACTTCCGGTCGCCGAACGGTCTGCTGCAGCATGTGGAGAAGGGGCCGTCGATCGATATCGGCGACTTGAACATGGGCGCCGCCAAGGACGAGGGTGATGCGCTGAACGGGAAGCCTGCCGACATCAAGCAGGTGATCCCGTGGGTTTCCCACCTGGCGAAGGCCACGGGCGCGGGCGAGATGGCGCCGCGGATCGTGACGCCCTGGTTCAACCTGGTGGACGGCAAGCTGGCGGGGCAGGAGAGTTCGTGGACCGGCAAAGCGGTCCCGCAGGGGATTTTCAGCGATCACGCGGAGATGGTCATCACGTTCGACAAGCCCCGGTCGTTGAACCTGATCGCGTTGTACGAGGATCCGGCGGATCCGGCGCGCTATACCCGCCGGTTCGCCGTGTTTGCCAGGACGTCCAAGGGCGTCCGCCTGCTGGGCGCCCTGGAGAATAACCAGAGCCCCTATAATCTTTTTGCCTTTGATACCGTTGATGCCGACAGCCTGGTCTACATCTGGGACGGCAGCGGCGACGGCCACATCCGGCTGATGGAGATCGAGGCGTATGGCGGGTTGTGATGAAAGAAGTGGCACGGGTCTCCTGACCCGTGCGGCTGGCGAATCCACTCAAGCCCGTGCCACTGGGGGGCTGGACCGGTAGGGGCGGGTGTGGTCCAGGGAGTCGTGTTCGCCTTCGTTGCGCTTGAAACACATGGAGAATGGGGTTATATAGTCTGTATGGAAAATGTCGCCAGGCTTCTCAATGACATGGTGCGAGCGGGCGTTATTACGGATTACGCCGTATTTGGCGCCGTTGCGCAAATGCGTTACACCGAGGCGGTGTCGACGTTGGACGCGGATATCCTGGTGGCCGTCCCCAATCCCGAGACGCTGGATGTCCTGGGCCCGATTTATGCGTTCTGCCGGGAACGCGGCTATCAGCCTGAAGGAGAGGCTATTCGGGTTGGCGACTGGCCCGTTCAATTTATTCCCGCGTTCAGCCCGCTCACCGCGGCCGCCATGCGAGACGCCGAAATTGGTGATTTGGACGGGATTCCGCTGCGGGTGGTCCGCGCGGATTACCTGGCGGTTATTGCGCTGAGCGTCGGGCGCGCCAAGGGTTATGCGCGCGTGCTGGCTCTCCGCGAAGCGGGAGCCGTGACCGATGGCCAAATGGGCGCACTGGCCCCCCGCTTCGGGCTGGAAACGGCTTGGAAATTATTCCGGGAGCGTTTCGATGCGAAGTGACATCCGTGAGTTGCTTGAAAGACAGGCCGCGTGGCAGCGTTCGCGCGCGGCCAGGCCATGGGCCGACAAGTTGCGTTCGGCTGTCGCCATGCGGTCCGCTTTGCGGGGCTTGCGAAAAAGACCCCCTCTTGAACGCCGGGGTTCAGGGTAGCCATTCGACTCTCGGGACTTCATTTTTTCTTTCGCGCTTCACTCCAACAAGAGACAGGTGACATGTGAATAAATCGATGCAGGACATCAAGCGGTCGCGGGATATTTTCGGCGCGGAGATCCAGTATTTCAGGCTGGAACCACGCTATTGGGAGCCCATCATCCAGCGGCTTAAGGACACGGGCCTCGAATGCGTGACCACCTACGTGCAGTGGGGAACGCATCTGGTCGGCGCGCCCGACAAGCGTCATCCCGCCGGCGTGCTGGACTTCACCGGGAAGACCAATCCGCAGCTCAACCTGATGCGCTTCCTGGAACTGGTCGAGAAGCACGGGCTGAACCTGAATTTCCGCTGCGGCCCGTTCTGCTGCAACGAGATGGCCTACGGCGGCTATCCGCCCGCCCTGGTCATGGGCGATCCGGACATGATGGTGTGGGACTGGCAGAACCGGACCACGCAGGGCTACTGGATCGGGCGCA
>CAYZVY010000119.1:9309-13182 GCA_964481675.1 uncultured Verrucomicrobiota bacterium | reverse complement strand
GAGCCCGGTGATTGTTGTGCGTTAAGCTTGAGCGGTTCGCGTGATTCGTTTAGGATGAACGCCATCTTTGTGAGTCGATAACCAGGAGACAGGCCATGGGCGGATTTTTCGGCGTCGCATCCAAAAAAGACTGCGTGACGGATCTCTTTTACGGAACGGATTACCATTCCCACCTCGGCACGATGCGGGGCGGCATGGCGACGGTCAAGGACGGCCAGTTTACCCGGTTCATCCACGACATCACCAACTCCCAGTTCCGGTCCAAGTTCGAGCACGACGTCGGCCGCCTCCCCGGCGCCCTCGGCATCGGGGTGATCAGCGACTACGAGGACCAGCCGCTGGTGATCACCTCCCACCTGGGCACCTACGCGATCGTGACGGTGGGCAAGATCAACAACAGCGACGCGCTCATGAAGCGGGCCTTCCACGATCATTCCGCCCATATCAGCAACATGACGCTGGGCGAGATCAACCCCACCGAGCTGGTCGCCACCCTGATCAACCAGGAAGACTCGTTCGAGGCCGGCATCGTCAAGGCCCAGAACGTGATTCAGGGCTCCTGTTCGCTCCTGATCCTGACGCCCAACGCCATCTACGCCGCCCGCGACAAACTGGGCCGCACGCCCGTCATCCTGGGGCGGCGCCAGGAGCGGAAGAACCCGGCCTTTGCCGTGACGATGGAATCCTGCGCGTTCCCCAACCTGGATTTCGAAACGGTCCGCGACCTGGGGCCGGGCGAAGTGGTGAAGATGACCCCCGAGGGGGTGCGGGTCCTGGTGAAGCCGGGCAGCAAGATGCGGATCTGCGCGTTCCTGTGGGTGTATTACGGGTATCCGGCCTCGAGCTACGAGGGCGTGAACGTGGAAGTGGCGCGCAACCGTTGCGGCGCCATGCTGGCCAGGATGGACCGGGCGGACGGCGACGAGCCCGTGGGCGACGTGGCCTGCGGCATCCCGGATTCCGGCGTCGGCCACGCGCTGGGCTACGCCATGGAGAGCGGCATTCCCTACCGCCGCCCGTTCGTCAAGTATACCCCCACCTGGCCCCGCAGCTTCATGCCGCAGGACCAGGACACCCGCCAGCTGATCGCGCGCATGAAGCTGATCCCGATCCGCGACCTGGTGGTCGGGCGCAAGCTGCTGTTCTGCGAGGATTCGATCGTGCGCGGCACGCAGCTGCGCGACACGCTGAAGCGGCTGCGGATTTCCGGCGCGAAGGAGATTCACATGCGCCCCGCCTGTCCGCCCCTGGCGTTCGGCTGCAAGTACCTGAACTTCTCGCGGTCCAAGTCCCTGAAGGATCTCGCCGTCCGCCGGGCGGTGGAGGCGCTGGAAGGGAAGCAGGACGCGCATTTGGACGAGTATACCTGCGCGGGTTCGGCGCGCTATTGCGCCATGCTCGAGCGCATCCGCAAGGGGATGAAGCTGGATTCGCTGAAATACCAGCGGCTGGACGACCTGGTGACCGCCATCGGCATTCCCGCGGAGAAGCTCTGCACGCATTGCTGGAGCGGTCGGGAATAGCATGCGCGACTGGCAACAGCCGGGCGACCTGGTCGCCTTCCGCTCGGGCCGTTTCAGCCTGGACGGCTTCTGGAGCCATGGCCGTGCGCGCCGCCCGGTCCTGCTCGTCCTGGTCCACGGGATGGGGAGCCAGTTCTGCCGGTCAGTCCTGAAAAAGGAGCTGATGGCCCGCGGTCCGGCCGCCGGCTGCGACGTGCTGAGCTTCAACAACCGGGGCAGCGGCGAGGCGGTCAGGACCGAGCGGTTCGGGGACTGCCTGGCCGACCTGGACGCGGCGCTGGCCTTTGGCCGCCGGGCGGGCTATCGCCGGTTCGTGCTCGCCGGGCACAGCACCGGCTGCCAGAAGATCCTCTATTACCAGAGCCGCCGCCAGGATCCCCGCGTGGAGGCGCTGGTGCATCTGGCGCCGGGCGACGATTATGCGATTGTCGGACGCGACATGGGTGCCGCGGGGCGGGACAGGCTGGCAGCCTGGTGCCGGCTCCGGATCGCGGCGGGGAAGGGCGCGGAGCCGGTTCCGGCGGTGAGGCGGCTGCCGGAGATGTGCGCCGGCTTCACGGCGCAACGCTTTTTGAGCATCGCGGACCCCCGGCAGACGGAGGCCGGCCTTTTCCAGTATGAGGGGCCGATGCGGCTGTTTTCCAGGATGGCGCTCCCCACGCTGGTCCTGTTCGGGGATCGCGAGGAATTCGCGTGTCTGCCGCCGGTCCGGATGGGCGCCATCCTGCGTGAAAAAACGGCATCTGCGCGCTTCCGGTTTTCGCTGGTCCGCGGGGCCGACCACGGCTTTCATGGCCGGGAGCGGGAGGCGGCCGCGGCGGTGTTGGGCTTCGTCCGGGCTCTGGCGGCGAAAGGGAAGCGGGCATGCTGAACGGTTTTTTCGAATTAAGGAACTGGCTGCCCGCGCTGGTGATGACCGGCTGCGGCGCGCTGCTGTTCCTGGTGCTGGTGAACCGGCGGCTGCTGATCGTGCGCGACAGCCGGCTTAAACTGCCGATGCTGGTGGTAGCCTTCGCGGTGCTGACGGGGGGAAGCGTTTTCCTGGCGGTGTCGATTCCGATGGCCTGGCGGATCGGGATTCCCGTTCTGGTGGTTCTGGCCATTGGCGCCGGGGAGTGGCGGCGCCTCCGGATCCGGCGCGCCTGCGCCGGGTCGCCGCCGGAAGACACCGTTTTTCACGATGTGCCGTTGCTGCGGCCCGTGACCACCACGGATCTGGTGGTTCATCGCTACACGGTCACGCTGCCGGCCTGGACGGGCAAGCCGTTCCGCATCGCGCACCTGAGCGATTTCCATGTGCATCCCCGCTTTGACGAAAGCTATTACCGGTCCACGCTGGACCGGGCCGAGGCGCTGAAGCCGGACTACGTGTTCTTCACCGGCGATTATGTGACGCGGTGCGTCTCCATTCCGATCCTGGAGCGGGTGATGCGGCCGATCGGGGCGGCCGGCAATTTCGGCGTGCTGGGAAATCACGATCACTGGACGGATCCGGAGCGGATCCGGGCGCTGCTGGAGGCCAAGGGCATCCGCATGCTGCTGAACACGACCCTCGGCGTTGAGCGGGACGGACAGCGGATCGAGCTCGTCGGGTGCGATTACACCGGGTTCAAGGACATCCGGATTCCGCCGTTTCCGGCCGGGCCGGGTCTGAAACTGGTCCTGTGTCACACGCCGGACGCCATTTATAAGCTGGCGAATCTGGGGGCGGATATTGTTTTTTCCGGCCACAACCACGCCGGGCAGGCGCGCCTTCCGTGGCTGGGCGCGCTGATCGTGCCGTCGCACCTCGGCCGCCGCTTCGACCACGGCCATTTTGTCATCCGGGATACGCACCTGTTCGTGAGCAGCGGCATCGGGGCCGCCACGCCACCCCTGCGGTTTTACTGCCAGCCGGACATCTTTATTGTGGATGTGGTGGGGGCGGGCCGTAGTCCGTGATGGACGGCGAGTCCCGTGAAGAAATGAACAGCCTGTCAAGTCAAACAGCCGGGATGCACGTGTGTGAGGAGCCGATGAAACCCTTTGTTCGCCTGCAAAATGACGTGTTGGTCCTCTTCACCGGCGCCGCCCGCTATGAAGCCAAGTGGAACGAGGGGCATCTGATCGGGACGCTCCTCGAAGACGGCGCCGGCCACCGCTGGGAGCTGACGGGTGCGGCGCCGGACTGCGGCTTTCCCGGCCAGCCGGACACCCCTTCGGGGGGGCGGTTGACCGTGGCCGACGTGGCCGCGACTCCCATGATCCCGGCGCACGTGCGCGCGGAGGTGGAGACCCGGCTGGATGCGCTGGGGGTCCGCCGCGTGTTCCGCCTCTTTCCCGGCTGTCCCCTGATCGGCTGCCGGATCGA
>CAYZVY010000119.1:7425-9209 GCA_964481675.1 uncultured Verrucomicrobiota bacterium | reverse complement strand
CGGCTGGCGGACCGCGGGCTGGTGCTGCTGAAGGAGGCGCCCTGCTCGGACGTGCAGCTGGCGAGTCCGGGCTACGACTTCGTGGCCCGCCTGAACGACGTGGAGCTGGTGGGGGCGGGGCTGCGGGCGGAGGATCTGTCGGAAACGGAATGGACGGCCGGCTACGGGTTCGCCTTCGGGGCGGCGGGGGGCGATGATTTTTCGCGGCTGGCGGCCCTGCAGGACTACCAGAACCGGCTCCGGGTGCACGAGCCGGCGCGGGACGACATGATCATGCTCAACACCTGGGGCGACCGCGGCCAGGACAAGAGGATGAGCGAAGCGTTCGTGCTGGAGGAGATCGCGGCCGGGGCGCGGCTGGGCGTGACCCATTTCCAGCTCGATCACGGGTGGGAGACGACGCAGGCGGCGGACAAGACGTGGCCGCTGGTCCTGACGAACATCTGGGCCACGCCCCATTTCTGGGATGTCAATCCGGTCCGGTTTCCCCGCGGCCTGCGCCCCTGCGTGGAGGCGGCGCGCGCGGCGGGCATCGAGCTGTGTCTGTGGTTCAATCCCAGCGCGGACGACAGCTACGCCCATTGGCGCGACGATGCGGACGCCCTGATCCGGCTGCACCGGGAGCACGGCATCCGCACGTTCAAGATCGACGGGGTGGAGATTCCCGACAAGCGCGCGGAGCTCAACCTGCGCCGGATGCTGGAAGCCGTTCTGGAGGCGACCGGCCGCCAGTCCGTGTTCAACCTGGACGTGACCGCGGGGCAGCGGTTCGGCTATTTCGATTTCACCGAATACGGCAACAAGTTTCTCGAAAACAGGTACACCGACTGGTCGAACTACTATCCCCACTGGACGCTCCGGAACCTCTGGATGCTGAGCCGGTACGTGACGGCCCGCTCGCTCCAGGTGGAGTTCCTGAACATCCGGCGCAATCCGGACAAGTATCCGCCGGGCGATCCGCTGGCGCCGGCGCGGGTGTCGTTCGACTATGCCTTCGCCATTGCCATGGCGTCGCAGCCGCTGGCCTGGTTCGAGGCGAGCGGGCTTCCGGAGGAGGCCTTCGAAGCGATTGGACCGCTGGCGCGGGTCTACCGGGAGCACCAGGCCGCGTTTCATGCGGGAACCGTGCTGCCGATTGGCGAATGCCCGGGCGGGACCGGGTGGACGGGCTTTCAGTCATGCGCCGGAACCGGCGGATACGTTCTGGTTTTCCGCGAGCGGAACGAACGGAACGAGGCAACGCTACAAACCTGGTTCAAGGCGGGTGAGACAATCGCCTTCCGCCGGCTGGCGGGCGCAGGCTTCGATTTCACCGCCTCGGCGGATGGGGAGGGGCGGATCTTGTTTAAATTGCCCAATCCCTTTTCCTTTGCCTTTTACGAATATTAGCGTGAACGGGCGGGTGCTTCTCATTCACATTGAATCCAAAGAAGAGCATGGGATAACAGGCTCGTCTCATGGAGGTATGGCCCGGCGGTTACGCGGCCGGCGGACGCATGCACAGAAGACCATTCGATAGGCTTTTCATCATGGTCGCCGTTCTTCTGTGGCCGCGGCCGCTGGCCGCGGTCGCTGTAACTTCACCTGCCCATCTTTAGGCGCGGGCGCTGACGCGATGCGAGAAAAAGCAAAACCGGCGCGAAAATTTACTGACGCAACAGTTTGCGGTGCAACGAGATGCGGCAAAAGTCGGCCGGCCGACTTGGGGCAAATGGGGAAGTGTCGCGCGGGCTTGCGCAATGATGGTCCGGCGGTTACGCGGCCAGCGGCCGCATCCACAGAAG
>CAYZVY010000119.1:4341-7325 GCA_964481675.1 uncultured Verrucomicrobiota bacterium | reverse complement strand
ATGGTCCGGCGGTTACGCGGCCAGCGGCCGCATCCACAGAAGCCAAGCGCGTCCCTTTCGTGTCCCCATCAAAACAGGGACGGCCGCTTGGGGTTGCTCATCTTCAGGGCCAGCGTGACAAAGGCGGTGTCGCCGATGTCGACGCCGTTTTCCAGTTCCGTGCCGGTCGGGCCGTCCGTTTCCAGGGACCGGTTGAAAAGGCCGCCGCCGGCCAGGGTCAGGGCCAGGCCGGGCCGGAGGCGCCATTCGCCGCCCAGGGAGGCCTGCAGGGCTTTGTAATGAAGATCCCGCTCCGGGTCGTCTTCCGTTCCCTTCCCGATATTCCACTGACCGCCCGCCGGGCCCGCCGAGACGAAGACGGAATAGAGGTCCGTGATCTTGTATGTCATTTTCGGGCGCGGCATGAAAAGGTCCAGCGTCAGGTTGTCCGACGCCTGCCAGCGCAAGCCCGCGGCGGGGAGAATTCCGTAGGCGCCGGTCCAGTCGCCCACGATCAATCCGGCCGCCAGCGAGACGCGCGGGCGCCAGGGATAGAAGGCCAGGGCCATGCCGTTGAGGCGGAAGTCGTGAGCGTCGACCTGTTTCAGGTCGCTGCTGATTCCGGGGCTGAGGCGGATGAGGAGCCGTGTTTTGGTCAGGATCGGGGTTTAGAACTGAAGGGGCATGCGGAGCGCATACAGGGTCCGGTCCTCCAGGGTGTTGCCGGAGAAGTCCATCCGGGTCACGCGCGCCCCGAGTCCGGCGCCACCGTTCCCGCGCGTTCGGGGAAGGGCTGCCAGGTCGGCAGGATTTCGGCGTTGGCTTCGGCCACGGCCAGGCGGCCGCCCGAATCCACCCGCGCCGGCTCCTGATATTCGAATGACCCCGTATGGTCGGCCTGTGCGGCCAGGCCGGCCGCAACCAGGGCCAGGAGGAGTGTCAGGCGTTTCTTCATGTCGGGACTATGGCAAATTTGTAAAAAAAACTCGACCCTTTCTTTTCGATGCCGTATGTTGAATTTTGACAACGAAAGTGTTTTGTGAAACCTGAGGAAAAGACGACTTCCCCGGAGATGGGGAATGGTGAGATTATCCGCCGTTTGCTGGGCCTGACGTGGCGATACCGGTTTGGATGCATACGGATCATCCTGTTCCAGTTCATTCTGCTCGGCATCACGGTGGGCAGCCTGGGGCTGACGGGCCGGGGCATCGACTATATCCATTCGGCCATCAACAGCGCCGTCAAGGCGCCGGGCTGGCCGGGCGGATGGATGCCGCCCGCGGACTGGTCGGCCATGCAGGTTCTGTTTCTCATTGGCGGGCTTATCTTTATCCTGGCCGTGATCCGGGCCTGGCTGACCTATTATAACAACCTGACCAGCGTGCGCGTCATCCAGCAGGGGATGGTGGTCAGCCTGCGGGCGCTGGTATACGACAAGCTGCAGCGCCTCAGCTTCCGCTATTTCGACGAAAAGGCCAGCGGCACCCTGATCACCCGGGTGACCAGCGACGTCCAGCAGATGCGGATGTTCGTGGACGGGGTGGTGATCCAGACCGTGATCCTCCTGGCTTCCGCCGCCGCCTATTTCCTCTACATGATCCGCATCCATGTCGGCCTGACGATTGTCAGCCTCGCCGTGCTGCCTGTGATCGCGGTGTCGTCGGTGCTGTTCTCGCGCCGGGTGAAGCCGGCCTACCGCCGGGACCGGGACCTGGTGGACAAGATGGTGCTCGAGCTGAATGAGTCGATCCAGGGCATGCACGTGATCAAGGGCTTTTCGCGGGAAGCCGAGGCGGCGGCCCGGTTTGACCGCGACAACCAGGCAGTCTGGGCGCAGAAGAACAAGATTTTCTGGATCGTCAGCGTGTACGGGCCCTCCGTCGAAATGCTGACCCGGATGACGACCATCGGGGTTCTGGCGTATGGCGGCTGGCTGTGCCTCCAGGGGAAGCTTCCGGTGGGCGAGGGGCTGATCGTGTTTCTCGGCCTGCTGCACCGGCTGACCGACCAGGTTAACGTGCTGACCAACATCACGGATTCCGTGCAGCAGAGCCTGGCGGCGGCGCGCCGCGTGTTCGAGGTGCTGGACACCGAGCCCGAGGTGAAAAGCCCGGACCGGCCCGTCGCCAAGCCGCAGATCCGCGGCCGGCTGCGCTTCGACCACGTGTCGTTCGCCTACACCCCGGACGCGCCGGTGCTGAACGACGTGAACCTGGACATCCAGCCGGGGCAGAGCATCGGCATTCTGGGCACCACGGGCTCGGGCAAGAGCACGCTGCTGAGCCTGGTTCCCCGGTTCTATGATGTGACGGCCGGCCGCCTGCTGATCGACGAGACGGACGTCCGCGCGCTGGATCTGCAGGAGCTGCGCCGGCAGGTGGGGATTGTCTTCCAGGAGAGTTTCCTGTTCAGCAACACGGTGATGGCCAACATTGCGTTCGGCCGGCCGGACGCCTCCCGGGAGGCGGTGGAGCGGGCGGCCCGCCTCGCCTCGGCCCATGACTTCATCATGCAGCTGCCCAAGGGGTATGATTCCGTGCTGAGCGAGGGCGGCAGCAACCTGTCGGGCGGCCAGCGCCAGCGCCTGGCGATTGCCCGCGCCATCCTGCCCGATCCGCCCATTTTGCTGCTGGACGATCCGACGGCGGCGGTGGACGCCGAGACCGAGAGCGAGATCCTGACGGCCATCGAAGGGGCCAAGGCGGGGCGCACGACGTTCCTGGTGACGCATCGCCTGAGCGCGCTGCGCCGCATGGACCTGGTGGTGGTGATGCACCGGGGGCGGGTGGAGCAGGTGGGCACCCATACGCAGCTCCTGGCCTGCCGCGGGCCCTACCGCCGCGCGGCCCGCATTCAGCTGGGGGAGGATTTCGCCAGCCTGGCGCCGCCCCTGCCTCCGTTGGCGGGAGGTGCGGCATGAGCCCGAAGGCGCTACCTGACTCCCCGAAGCCACTGGGCCTGACGTATGTCAGCCGCGACCGGACCGAGTCGCGCCTGGACGTGCG
>CAYZVY010000119.1:0-4241 GCA_964481675.1 uncultured Verrucomicrobiota bacterium | reverse complement strand
TTCACCCAGTTCACCCACCATTTCCGGCAGCGCCTGGCGCTGGAGCTGGGCGAAACCGTGGTGCGCGACCTGCGGACCGACCTGTTCCGGCACATCCTCGAGCTGCCGATGGGCTATTTCCACCGCACCCGGCCCGGGCTGCTCATCAACCGGTTCACGTCCGACGCCGAGGCCGTCCGGACCGGCGTGCAGAATGTCGTGTTCGCCGGCCTGGTGCATGTGGGCAACATGCTGGTGGCGGCGGCCCTGATGCTCTATTACGACTGGGGGCTGTTCCTGGTGATCCTGGGCATGGCGCCTATCCTGTTCGGGCTCAACCGGTTCTTCCGGACCCGGCTCAGCATGGCCTACCGGGCGGTGCAGGAGAGTTTCAGCCGTGTGACCGCCACGGTGGTGGAGTCCGTCCGTGGCATCCGCGTGACCCAGGGCTTCGGCCGCTGGGACAAGAACGCCTCGATGTTCCATGAGCTGGTCTACGATCACTCCTTTTTCAATATCCGCGTGACGCAGACGGAATCGCTGTTCCTGCCGATGCTGGACATCAACAGCCAGTTTTTCCTGGCGGCCCTGCTGATTGTGGGCGGGTACCGCATCTTCCACACCGCCGGGCCGCAGGACATCACCAACCTGATCCAGTTCTTTTTCCTGGCGGGCAGCTTCTTCGGCCCCATCAACGCCCTGGCCAACCAGTACAACCACGCGCTCACGGCCATGGCCAGCGCCGAGCGGATTTTCAAGTTCCTCGATACGAAGCCGGAGTGGGAGGATCCGCCTCCGGGCGCTCCGCTTCCCCGCATCCTGGGCAGGATCGAGTTCGAGAATGTCGGGTTCCGCTATGTGCCGGACCGGCCCGTCCTGAACGAGGTGACCTTCACGGCGGAGGCGGGCCAGACCGTGGCGCTGGTGGGGCCGACCGGCAGCGGCAAGACCACGCTGATCAACCTGATCGCCAAGTTCTACATTCCGGGCTCCGGCACGGTGCGGGTGGACGGGACGGACATCCTCTCGGTCAACGGCGGCGCGTTGAGGCGGCAATACGGCATTGTGCTGCAGCAGAATTTCCTGTTCACCGGCACGGTGCTGGACAACATCCGGGTCGCCAATCCGGACGCCACGCTGGAGGACGTGCGGAACGCCGCCCGCCGGCTGGATTGCCTGGAGGTGCTGGACAACCTGCCGAACGGGTTCGAGACGGTCGTGGGCGAGCAGGGAGCCGGGATTTCGCTGGGCGAGCGGCAGCTGATCTGCTTCACGCGCGCCATGCTGGCGGATCCCCGGATCGTGATCCTGGACGAGGCCACCAGCTCCGTGGACGCCATGACCGAGGCGCGGCTTCAGGTGGCCCTGGAAAAGCTGCTGGCCAACCGGACCAGCTTCGTGGTGGCCCATCGGCTCAGCACCATCCGCAACGCCCACCTGGTCCTGGTGCTGGACAAGGGCCGCGTGGTGGAGCGCGGCACGCATCGTCAACTCATGGGAATGAACGGCCTCTACGCCCGCCTCTATCGCGAGTTCATGCTCTCGCACGCCCCCGGGAAATAGGCGACTGGATGCACGTGTTGATGCTTGCGAATAGTGTCACCAAAGCATAGGATAGCACCTCAAGTAGGAGGTTATATGAATGGCTGCCGCTTGACCGGGCTGATCGGGTTTGGACTGCTAACCGCCCTGTTTTCGTTCGCCGGCACCACCTACAAGGTGTGGACCAACGGCATTCCGGTCTCTCCCTACGACACGTGGGACACGGCGTTCACCAATATCCAGCAGGCGATCGATTACGCGGTGCCCGGCGACGAGGTGCTGGTGACCGGCGGGCTCTATGTGGTGCAGACCGCCGTCGTGCTGACCAAGGGCGTGGCCGTGCGGAGCGCCCAGGGGCCGGACCAGACCATCATCAGCCTGCTGAAAACGACGCCCGTCATCACGTCGCGCGTGGCGTGGGTCAGTTCGTCGAACGCCGTGCTCGACGGGTTCACCATCAAGAACGGATATTATCCCGGCGGGGGCGGCGGCGGGGTCAATGTCTCCAGAACGGGTACAGTCCAGAATTGCATCATTGCTTATAATGTGGGCCAGAACGGCGCCGGGGCCTACGTGAGCACCAACGCCATCCTGAAAAACTGCCGCATCTTCAACAACACGAACTATGACTACGGCGGCGGCGTGTACCTGATGGCCGGCCTGGTTGATTCCTGCGCCATCACGAACAACGCCTCCACACTTCTCGGCGCGTATGGCGGCGGCGTCAACATGGCGGATGCAAACGCCAAACTGCGCAATTGCCTGGTCATGAAAAACATTTCAGGCCGTCATGCCGGCGGGATCTATATGGGCGGCGGCCTGGCCGAAAATTGCACGGTTGTGTATAATATCGACCCCGGAACCTATCCCGGCGGCGGGATCTACCAAGCTGGCGGCACGGCCCGGAACATGATCGTCGCGCATAATTTCGCAACCCGGAATCTGTCTCCTAATTGGAACCAGAACGGCGGAGCCGCCCAAAGTAACTGCGTGCCCGACCAGCTTCTCGCGGGACCCGGCAACATCATGGCCTGGCCCCGGTTCATCAACCCGGAGGCCGCCGACTTCCGCCTCGCGCCCGGTTCGCCCTGTCGCGACGTCGCCCATCCGCTGGCCTGGATGACCGGCTCTTCGGATCTTGCGGGCAACCCGCGCCTGAACGGCCAGCCGGACCTGGGTGCGCTCGAAGCCGTGACGGGGGCGCTCCAGTGCGACTTGTGGCCGGACCGCTTTTCCGCGCTGCTTCCGGCTTCCGTGGTGTGGACGGCGTCCGTGACCGGAACCAATCTCGACGGGATGGATTACTACTGGGATCTGGACAACAACGGAAGTATCGACACCCAGGGCGTCGGTCTGGCGGTCGTGACCGGATTATACCATACGTCCACATTCGCATCCGCATCGCTGGTTGTGTCCAACAGCGCAGGGGAATCCGCCTTCCAGGCGCGGTTGAACAGCGTGAAGGTCGGGCCGGCGAACGTCTACGTCGACAAGGCAGGTTCCCATGTGTTTCCCTACGACACCTGGCCCAATGCCAGCACGTCCATTCAGGTGGCGGTTAACGCGGCGGTGGAGGGGAGCACAGTCTGGGTGACCAACGGGGTCTATACCAACCAGCAGGTTGCCGTTACCAACAATATCCTGCTGGCCAGCGTCAACGGACCGCTTGTCACGATCCTCAAGTCGACCGCGCAGCCTCTGACCATCGGGGCGGATTCGGCGAAGGACGGGGGCGCCCTCCTGACGACCCGGGTTCGGGGCATCGCTTTCACGCGCAACGGGACCGGCGTGGTGACCGGGCCGACAGCCTTCGGTGGGGTGATCGACTCGTGCATCCTCTCCAATTTTTCGTGCGATGTTCCGCAGTTGATCCGGGTCGAGAACGGGGCTGTGATGATGGATTGCCTGCTGTTCGACAACAAAACGGCCCGCTCTGGCGTCATGTCCGTGGGTGACATTAACAACTTCGGGGGCCGGACTTCCATGGTCGACCGCTGCGTCTTCCTGCGAAACAGCCAGAGCGGGGAAACGTGGTCTCCCGTGGACAATACGTATCAACGCAGTTCTGCTGGCGCCGCCATCTTGAAGGGAGGGACTGTTCGCAACTGCCTGTTCCGGGAAAACAGCACCGCCAATCGTCTCGGCTCGGTGTATGTCGGGGGCGGCATTCTGGAAAACTGCACATTCGTCAATAACTGGGGCACCAATCCCACCAACGGCGGAACGGGGGGCATCGTGGTTTCCGGAACTGTGGCCTCCGTGGTGCGAAACTGCATGGCCTGGGGGAATTCCAACAAGGTGACCGGCGCGACCGACGACTACATTTTCAATGCCAGGACAAACAACTGCGCGATCTATTATTCCCGGGTGACGCCTTCGGCGGCAGCCTACGGCGCGAACAACATCACGGATGCGCCCCTTTTCCGGGGCGCGGCCACCAACGATTTCCGCCTCCAGATGGGCTCGCCCGGCTGGAACGCCGGCACCAACATGAGTTGGATGCTGACCGGTGTGGATATGGACGGCAACCCGCGCCTCCAGGGGCCGTTTGTGGACATGGGCGCATTTGAGAGCGGCCAGCCCCGGCGCGGCGCCATGATGCTGGTGCGCTGAAGAATAGCGGATAGCTAATAGCGGATAGCGAACTCATTCGCTATTAGTTATCCGCTATTCGCTATTCGCTATTCGCTATTCGCTATTCGCTATTCGCTATTCGCTAT
>CAYZVY010000118.1:9706-13340 GCA_964481675.1 uncultured Verrucomicrobiota bacterium | reverse complement strand
GGAGCGCGCGCAGAGCGAAGAAGCCCGCGCGGGAGGGCTCCTTCAGGGCTTCAGGGCGGATTGGATTTTCAGGATGGCCTCCGCAACGTTTCGGCGGCACTCCATCATCCGCTCGTATCCGGGGTTGTAGTCGTTCAGGGTGGGGAAGACCCCTGTCCAGATGGCATCGAGTACGGCCTGGGCCTGATCGGCGGCTTCCGTGCGCCCGTTCGCGCGGGCCAGGGCGATCTTCGTCCGCAAGAGATTGACATACCAGGCGTCCTCCATGCCGTCGCGGATGTGTTCCCAGCGGATGGAGTCGATGGGCGCGGTGTCGACCCAGCCGGATTTTCCGGGTTTCTGCCAGCCCGGTTGGTCCGGATGGGCGGGATACATCACGGAGTTCCAGTGCGAGTAGCGGCTGCCCCACACCTCCGAGTGGCTGGCCCAGTTCTGGATGCCCCACCACGCCACGATATCGAGGTCGGCCTTGGCCGCCTGCCAGAGGTAGCCGCGCAGTTCCGCGGCGTCCGTCCCGGTTGAGGTCCGGGGTGGCGGTCCGCAATTGTACCAGGAGATCCGGTCCCCGGCGGCGCGCACCTTCTTGAAAAACGACTCGTCGTAATGCATGTAGAGGGGCTGCCAGACGCGTAGATTCCCCAGCCCTTTTTCCGCCTCTTTCCAGTCGATGCTGTTAAAGCAACTCATCATCGGAACGCCGGCTTCGCGGGCGGATTGCGTCCGCGTCCACCACCAGTCGAAGCCCGGCGGCTCGTCCCCGATTTTGACCACCACCCGGTTCATCCATCCGCGCCGTTCCAGATGCCGGCGCAGGAGCGTCAGCATCTCCTGGATGTAATAGCTTTGGGAGGGGCCTTCCAGCAGCGGGGGCTTGTCCGTGAACCGGGTGGGGAAGGCGGCCTTGAAGCGGGCCGGGCCGTTGTCGCCCAGCACGCCATGCAGGTAAACCATGTAATCCAGTTTGAACGGCTTGGCCGCCTTGTCGCACTGTTCGACGAGGCGGTCGAAGCGGGCCGCGTCAAACACCACGCCGCCGTCGTCGCTGACCTCGAGCCACTCCGTCGTCATTCCTTTGTAGGCCCCATTGGTGCTGAAATGCCAACGGGTCATATCGAGCCCGTTCAGGTGGATCATCCTCATGCCGTGATCAACCATGTTGTCGACTAGCGCCTCCACGTGGCGATCGGTCAACTCGCGCTTGCCGTCGGGGGGGAAGTTCGCAAGGTCCATGTAGGGTTCGCCCTTCAGGCCCTCGAGAGGAAGCGTGAAGTCCCAGACGTTCAGTTCGAGGGGGATCGTCTTTTCGATGCCGTTGGCCGTGCAGGTGATGGCGCTGGTGTAGCGGCCTGGCTCAGCCGTTTCCGACACGAGGGCCGTCAACCAAAGCGCCTGGGAACGGCCTGCGTCCATCTCGGAATCGGGCCGCTCCAGGATCGGATCCGGACGGCCAGTCCAGCCGTTCTCCGGCTTGAGCGGGAAATAGCGGACCCAGCGCAGCCAGAGCGGGCCGTTGCGGCGGCGGGATTTCCGTTCGTAGGTCCATTTCGCCGGCAGTCCGGTTTTGGCGCTGATGAGGGGGGCGAGGGTCACTTCGATGTTGTCGAGGTTTTCGAAGGCCGTGATGACGATCTGGGCCGGCTCGTATTCGCCCCGGGCGGCATCGAGCACGATTCGGTCCGGCCGGTTGGTTCCGGATGCGGGTGTGTGCGGATGCACCAGGAGTGACGGGCTGGCGACCCAGAAATCGAAATTCGCCCGGCTCGGCGCGGCGCCGAGAAAGCGGGCCTTGAACGCATTCACGGCCTTGAGGGTGCCGGCCTCGTCGCTGCCGGCGATCAACACCGCCGGCTGACGCGACTGTGCGATCGAGTCGTACAGGAGGATGGCGCCTTTTCCGGGCCCTGGCCAGGCGGGGGAAAGGGACTGTTTCAGCAGGCCGATATCGCGGATCGTCCCGCTGGCGGAGGGGTTTCCGACCGCCAGTACCGGCAGGTCCGGAGTCGTCCAAAGCAGGCCCGAGCTCAGGCGCTTGGCCAGTTCCTGGGCGGCCGTCTTTTCCGCCTGCGTGGAGGCGAAGTCGCACTGCACGGCGTAGTTCCGGCCAGCCACGAGGGCGGTGATCCGGGCCTCGGCGCCGGGCTCGATGTAGACGTCTCCCTCTACACGGGGCCTCGCCGGTGGCGCGGGCGTTACAGCGGGCTCGGCCAGAGTGACTCCGCGCCGGGCATCGCCGCGGCCGATCTCCCGGCCCGTGCCGTCGCGCGCGACCAGCGACCAGCCGGCCCCGGCGCCGGCGGCATTGAGCGCGACCAGCCGGTCGGGGGCGGCGGCCGATTCAAACACCGGCTTGCCGTTGCCGTCGAGGATCAGGAGCTTGCCGGAGAAGAGCGGAATGATTTCCCCGCGCAGGGCGCCGTTGGTGACGGCGAGGGCTTCGGTGACGACGTAGAGCGGCGTGGCTCCGCGAATGACCCTGCCTTTGGCCCCGGTGAACGAGCCGGCATACCCTGTCAGCCCCCACGACTCGCCGGGCTTCAGGGCGATGGCGCGCATGACGGGCTCGATCGTGCTGCCGAGGCTGTTGTAGAAGCCGAGCAGGGGCTCTGGATCGAAAATCAGCACGATGCCGTCCCCGTTGTCGCGGTTCACCCAGGCCGCCCAGTTGCCCTGCAAGACGGGCGTGGCGATGGAGGCGGGACTGCACCAAGTGCGCGGCGGTTCGTTGGAACGGGCCGAGGTGAAGAACTTGTCCGCTCCGTACTTGGCGCGGTAGGCGGTGAGACTCCACGCCTGGTCGATCTCCAGGATTCCGGCCACGGTGTCGAGGAACAGGGTCTCTTCCTTGCTTTGACGGGGGCCTCGTGCGCCGGGGCTGATGGCGCCGTGAAGGCGGAGGGAGGTGCCTACCGCGCCGCCGCGCTTGTTTTCGAGCCGGTAGCGGAACTCCGCTGTCGCGAGGCCGCGCCGCAGAAGGCAGGTCCGGCTTAGCGTGTAATCGCCGGCCGTGACTTGGCGAAGCGCCAGGGCGGTTCCATCGGCAGCCACGGTTCCGCTCTCGGGCGCATAGAGAGAGCCGATGGCCGGCGCGCCGCCGCGATAGCCGTTCATCTCGACGGAGTCCCACCGTTCGCCCAGCAAATGGCCCTTGATGTAATCGGTCTGGCCGTAGAGCACGTCCACCATCTCGTGTCCGGTCGGCTTGAATGTCCACGCCGTGATGCCGCCGTTCATCGTGGGCTGGTTATCCAGCCGCAGGGTGAGCAGGTCGTTTTCCACCGTGAAAGACCCGTCTGGATGCTGTTGAATGGCTAGCTCCGCGGCTAGGAGCCCGGTGGCCGACAGTGAGAGGATCGTCGCGGCCAGGCGTGTCAGGAGTTGTCGGATCATGGGTTCATTCCTTTTGGCGGGGAGGGAGTTGAGTTTCGATGGCGAGTGTATAAAGGGCGTTTCGAGCGGCGTGCCAGGCGGCCGGCTCCCGGGCGTAGCCGTATTTGTAGGGCACAACTGCCGCGAGGGTGTCCCGGAGCCGGTTTTCGAAGTCCGCCGCGGCTGTCGTGCGGCCGGACTTCCGCGCGCGGTCAATGTGCTCGCGGATAACGCCGATCAGCCTGCAGTCGCGGATCCCGTCGCCCTC
>CAYZVY010000118.1:0-9606 GCA_964481675.1 uncultured Verrucomicrobiota bacterium | reverse complement strand
TGGCGGCGTAGTTCATGGCGCCGTCCATTTTCCACTTGGCCGTGAGCCAGTAGAACGGCAGGTTGTCAATCGGCGGGCCGGTCAGCCGCGTCATCGGCACGCCGCAGCAGTACCACCAGAATGCGTCGCCGGCCGCCTGGCGCTCGCGGAAGATCGGGAGGAAGAGGTTGTGCTGGTAGTTGGGGCACCACGGGTCCATAAGCCCCACTGCCACCTCGATGTTGGTGTAGGACGTGTTGTGGCAGGTCATGGTCCGCAGCCCGCCCTCACGGTACGGCCTCGCGGTCTCCGCCCACTTGCCGATGTCGCCCGGCTCATCGCCCACCTTCACAATGAAGCGGCCGGCCCGGTCCGTCTGCTTCAGGTGGGCGGCAAACTGCTCCGCGAACCTGCGCGCGGTCCGGCGGGGCGCCTGCACCTCTTCCGGAAGCGTGTCGCGCGCCACCGCGCGCAGGTCGGGCAACTGGCAGAGGAACGTCGGCGCCGGCCGGCCGGCGCGAGCGTATTCCTTCTCGAACAGGACGAGTTGCCGGTCCAGCGTGGAAAAATCGACGGTGAACGCCGGTGCATTCGTTGCGCCCGGCGATGCGCAGGCGAAGTCCACGCTGAAGCGAGGCCGAACGTGCGTGACGCCCTGTTCGGCCTCGTTGCGCGCCAGCGCCCGCAGCGCGTTGCTGCCGGCGGCGGTGTCTTCGTGGAACCAATAGGGCACGCCCGCGAAGCTGTAGAAGGCGACGGGCCCCGCATCGGGCAGCGTGACGGGCTCAACCGTGACACGCAGCGGCAGGGTCTGCACATGACTCCCGGACGATACGGTGACAGTTCCCTCATACCGCCCGGGCGTGGCCTCCTCCGGCGTGACGACGGTAACCCAGACCCCTTGAGCGGTGTTGGGGGGAAGCGTGAGGCGGGTGTCGTCCAGCAGCAGGTTGGGCAGGCGCAGGTCGCCGAAGAACGGGATCCATTCGTAAAACCCGACCGGCCTGACCCGGGGCGCCGGGAGCGTGGCCCCGTTCGGGCCGCGCAGTTCCGAACAGCGCACGACTCCGTCCACCGGTCGTTCGGCGGCCACGCCGAACTGGACCGAGCGGCGGTCGTTCAGGCCGAGTCGCAGCTCGAGTGCCGCAGGCGCCGCGCGGGCGGGCTGGAGCTGCCAGGCGTAGACCATTTCCAGGATGTCCGAGGCAAACAGGCGGAAGGGCTCGCTCGCCGGGTGGTAAGCGGGAAGCCGGTCCAGGAGCCGCCTCGCGGCGGCCTCCACCGCCTCCACGGTTTCGCCGGTGGCGAAGCAAGTGACGGGGTTGCCATCGGCATCGCGCACAAGTCCCACCACGCCGTTGGCGTTGTTGAGGTAGTCCGGATCGTTCCAGATCATGCCCATGGCGAGCAGCTGCCGCGCGTAGCGATGCACAGCCGGGCGCCCGACGGCGAGCACCAGGCCCGGGTAGAGATTCAGCCCGATGTCATCGGAAACGAGATAGACCCCGGCGCGCTCCGCGAGGCGGCGGGCCGACTCGTACTCGCGAACACTCCCCGTTTTGGGATAGGCCACAACGACACCGCGAGCGGCGACAAGCCGGGCGACGGCATCGAGGGATTCAGGGAAGAATTTCGAATCTCGGATTTCGGATTTCGGATCTGAGGGGAGACTCGTTGCCGCGGCCGGATCGGCGACGGGCTCGACGACGAGGTTGCTGATCGCGGCGGTTGCCTGGGCCTGGACGGCGCGGGTATCGAAGAAGAAGCCGATCTGGCAGGACGCCTCGCGGGTGTCGGCAACCTTCGGGGGCACGACCACCACGCTGCCTTCCGGATGGTCGAGCGGTGACCAGTCCGACCATGCCGCGTCACCCTTGCGGAAGCGGATGCGGACCGCAGCCCGACTCCGGCCCCGGGTCTTTAGCCCGGCGAATTCCAGCATGTCCGCGCCGTTCGTATCCGGCCCGGCGGGCAGCGCCATCGGGTCCAGGATCAGCAGGTGCCGGCCCTCGGCGAGCGACGGGGCCAGGGGAATCTCCGCCGCGCTGTCTTCCGTACGTTGGATCATGCCGGTCTGCGCGCCGTCCAGCGTCCAGCGCAGCCCGCCCTGCTTCTCCAGAAGCAGGATCGGTTGCGTGCCGTAGAACTCCATGCCAAATTGGTCGCCGAGTTGGCGGAGAATGACGCGCCGGGCGGGGCGTTTCCAGGGAGTGGCCCAGCGGGCGATCGGGAATCCGCGCGCAGACTCGGTGCGGGCATCCCACGTGATGCTTCGTTCCGGCTCGTCCGCGTTCCAGCGCACGGCCAACTGCGCGGCACCCTGCGGCAGCGACGCGGGGGCGAGCATGTGAGAGCCCTCGGCGGGGAAAGGCGGCGCATAGACCTCGACCTCGCGTAGACCGGCGTCGCCGCCTGCCGAATCGGGGATCTCCACGCGGAGATAGGCCACCCCGGCGACAGGCTGCAGCTCGAACGCCACATCGCCCGAGGCCCACAGCGCCGGCGTTTGGGAATGCTCCCAGAAGGTCCAGGCGCGCTCGCAGCGTTGCAGTGGGCGTCCGTCGGGACCGAGCAGCGTGACCAGGAGCTGGCAGGGCTCCGCGAGTCGCACGACCACGCGCGCGACGGAGCTGACCTCGCGCAGCGGCACGACGGCCGCGGCGGGAAAACGCTCCGTACGCCACGCTGTATCCGCGCGGCCGTCGGTCAACGCCGCAGCGGAGTCCGCCCCCTCGCTCACTGCGGCGGCCTGGTTTAGCGCGAGGTTCACGCGCGGATCCAGGGCGCGGAGGCGGAAGACGCCGTTGGATGCGACCACGTCTTGCGCGGCGGCGGGCGCCGGGGGAAGCGCCGGCGCCGGCGCTTCCGCGGCGTCCGTCAGGAATTGCGGCGCGCGCGGCAGGGGGCCCGGCAACAGCGGGTTTGCGCCGGTGAGAAAGGCGTTCAGCCAGACGGCCTCGGCGGCGGCCAGCGAGTTGGGGCAGGCCTCGGCCGCACGCGCCAGAGCGGACGTCGCGGAAGCCGGGTCGAGGTCCCATAACAGCTTTCCGAGTTGGCGTTGATAGTCGGCTTCCTGTTCAGGCATCTCCAGGCGGCGTGCCGTCTCGATCAGGTCGCGGTAAATCCCGACCTGTACCGGACGCGGCGGGTCAGCCTGCCGCATGCGGCTGATCAACAGGCGCATGTGAGTGGAGGCAAGTATCCGGTCCTGCGCGTTGTTTTTGATCGCGCCGGCGGCGAGCGCCAGGGCCTCGGGTTGCATCGCTCCGGAGCTGCGGAACAGCAGCGAGAAAGCCTCGCCTTCCGTCTGTCCGGCCGGCAGGCAGTCGAAGGCTTGCCGAAAGGCGCGGAGGTGCAGCGCCGGGTTCGCCTGTTTGCCAAGGGCCGTCAGCAGTCGCGTCCAGGCGGGCGATTCGCTCGCGTAGCGCGGCAGGCTTCGGAACTCCCCGGCCGTTTGGAGGGCGTCCTCCCAGCGTTGTTCGAGAACCGCCTGGTCCATCCGTTGTGCGATCGCCCGGGCCGCCGCCTGATCCTGCACGGATTTTTCTGTCCGCGCCCGCAGGTCGCGGGCCGCTGCCGCATCGCCTGCTTCCGTACGGAGCCGGAGCAGCAAGGTGCGGGCGGACACGCTCTCGGCGCTCTCCTCCGGATAGGCCGCCAGGAAAGACTCGCATTCCTTTTCCAGATCCCCCCGGGCCGCGGAGCGGCTGTAAAGCTCGAGGAAGGTCCACCAGAACGCGCGGGCGGAGGGATAAGGACCGCAGGCCGTTGCGCCGAGCCGGGCGAGGGCGTATTTCTCCGCCGCCGGCAGGTCAAAGCCGCTGAGCGCATTGCGTGTGAGGAGAAGAAGCCGCGTGCTGTGGCGGGCCCGCGGGTAGAGCGCCTCGCACGCGGCCAGGCGCGTCGGCTCGGGGATCCGCTTGCTGTCGCCGGCTATTTGCGCGAGGTGCTGCAGGACCCGGGCCTGCAAGCCGCCGAATGCGGGATAGTTGGCCGTGAAGTTTGTTGCCGCCGCCAGGCACGCGTCCCATTCGCCGGCGGAGAACAGGTCCGCCACGCGGTCGGCATCTGCCTCCGCGGCCGCCTCGCTGCCGGGGAAATGACGGCGCAGCCCCTCGCGCCGCGACTCCTTTTCTCCGGGTGTGAGGCTTGGCTGGTTCACCAGGCTGTCGCGCCATGCGCGCGCGGCCTGCGCCCCGGTTAAAATCGACTCGGGGTCGGGAGTCGCCGCCAGGGTGCAGGCGGACATAAGGAGACCCAGCAGGCCCGCGCCTTTCAGGAATCGGACGGGGTTCGGCCCGAGGCGGCTCTTACTGGACATGAACAACCGACGTTGATGCCGCGCGGTAGATTTCGCGCACTTTCCAGAAAGATTCCTTGGGGCGCCGGAAGCGATCCAGGAGGCCTTTGTTGTTAAAGGAGCCTGGCCGGTTGGACCAGAACTCGCTGATGGTCCGGATGTCGGCGAACTGCCAGAGGAACACGCCCGTTACCCGAGGGTCGTCCAGAAGGGCGCGCAGGTTCTTTTCGAGGATATCGGCCTGGAAGCGCTCCGACCACTTGCGCGTTTCGAGCGAGCGGTCGCCGTACAGGCCGGCGGCGCCGGTTTCGGTGACGATCAGGGGCCGCCGCCCCCGGCCCTCGCGCCGCAACTTGGCCGTGATGCCGGAAATCAAGGTGGGCCAGGCGACGAAGCGCTTTTCATCGTACCACCCCGGATACGAGTTCAGTCCCACAAGGTCGAGAAGGGCGAGGCCGCGGTCGTCGAGAAGCCGGTTGGAGGCATAGCTCACCGGCCGGCTCTTGTCGCGTGCGCGGGCCAGGCGCACGAGCCGGGCGGCGGCGCGCCGGCCGGCGGGGATATCCGTGGCGCACTCGTTGAGGACGCTCCAGACGAAAACGCCCGGGCGATTGAAGTCGCGCGCGATCATGCGTTCGAGTGCGGTTTCCGCGAGCGTCAGGTAGGCGGGGTTGTCGACCACGGCCGCCCAGCGGCCGTAGAAGGGAATTTCGGACCAGACCAGCAGCCCCATCTCGTCGCACAGGTCCATGGCTAAGGAATCGATGGGGTAGTGGCAGCGGACGGCGTTGGCGCCGAGATCGCGGATGATCTCGAAATCGCGTAGCGTGATATCGGCCGGCACCGCGAAGCCGCTGTCGCCGTACTCGTGGTGGCGGTTCACGCCGAGGATCTTCAGCGGCTCGCCGTTGAGCAGGACTTGCGGGCCCCGGCAGGAGAGCGTTCGGAAGCCGGTGCGGTCGCAGAGGTCGTCCCCCCCGCAAATGACGCGAACGGTGTGCAGGCGGGGCGCCCCGGGAGACCATCGCGCGAGCGGTTGCGGGGGCAGGGCTCGCGAGATGCGAACGGTTCGCCCCGCGGGGAGGCGAACCTTCCAGCAGGCCGTGGCGGCACCGTTCACTTCGAGGGTGAGGGTTTCGGTCCGGGTTTTCGTCCCGAGGTTGACGATCTGGATTTCCGGCTTCAGCGTTACGCCCGTCCGCGATAGGGAATAGGGCAGGCGGAGGTCCTTGATCCAGATATCGCCCAGGAAGGAGGCTTCCACGGGCCGGATGATGCCGCCGTAGTGGAACCAGTCGTTTCCATACCGGGGAAAGACGTCTTCCAGGCTTTTGGAGTTGTCGACTTCGACGATCAGTTCATGTTCGCCCGGCGCGGCGTGGGGGGCGAGGACCGACCAGGGCAGGCAGGAGACGGAGTTGCGGCCGAGGGGTTTTCCGTCGAGCCAGACCGTGGCGGCGCCCCCGGTCCCCTCGAAGGTGAGCAGCAGGTTGCAGGGGTGCGGGACGGTGAGGGCGCGGCGGTAGAAGGCCTTGCCGTGGTGGTCGAAATGGGCGGGCTTGGTATTCCAGCAACCGGGGACGGGCATGCGCTCGGCTGTATCGGGGAATTGCCGGAACCAGCGTTTTTTCTGGCCGATGCCGTCGGGGTCGGGGATGAAATCCCAATATCCGTTCAGGCGGACAAGGGGCCGGAGCCGATGTTCGTCAAAAGTGCGCAGCATGAAGGAGGCGTCTTTCCTTGAAGGCCTAGCGGATGACGATTAACGAGCCGCGAGGGGGCTCGTTAATCGTCAGCGAGAGCGTGGGCATCCACGGGCCATCGGCCGCGATTTTCTCGCTGCTGAAAATCTGCCGAAGGCAGTTGAAAGCGGCGGGCCCGGTTACGAAGGTCACAAGCGTGGATGAACTTGCTGATATCTGCTCGCCGAGGAACTTGAGCATGCCGTTGGTCGGTGTGTTGTCGGTATAGGCGGTCCAAACGAACTGAGTAACCCCGGGGTTCACCCAATCTTCGCCGGTCCACAACGTCACCGCCGAACCCCAGATCATGCAGTAGGGGCTGGCGGCATCCCGGCCGGCGTGGATGTTCAAGGTCGTGTTGCTGGCCGTGTTCCACGTCAGGTTTGTCAGCACGGGATTGAGGGAGAGATGCCCCATCACCAGTGACCCCGCGTCGTTGCCTGCAACCTGCCGCCCCCGCAAGGTGGCGGATGTGATCTGGTATCCCGATGCGGGCAGTTTAGGCAGCCGCCATTGCAGGAAACCAGCCCGAGTCACGGCGCTGACGCTCCGTCCGAGGTGGAGGCCGGTCGCGTCATTAACGGTGTTTGAGTTTGAGGACTCGATGTACACATCCTCAACCAGTTCGGCGTTAAGGACAAGGGCGTACGCCGGTTGTCCTGATGCCAGGACAACCAATCCCAGGAATAGGAGCGCCCGTACATTCCGAAACCAACCAAACATAGTTGTCTTTCTCATGTATGCCTTCTTGTTTGTTGTTTTCGATGTCTTCAAGATTGTGCTTGCGTATCTGGATCGTATGGCTATGTTTACATAGCCAGTTGTAGTTGTCAAAGCTGTTTTATTTAAGAATGAGTGCAGGATGTTACTAAACGTGCTCCGGGGGGTTGAGCGTCCAGTATATGATGATAGGATTGATGGGGTCGGAAACGGGATGGGCAGGCAAGCGATTTGAGTGACAGGGGGTGGACGTGGAAAAGCGTTACGACGTGATCGTGGCGGGCGGCGGTTTGGCCGGCGCCTTTGCCGCCATTTCGGCCGCGCGGGAAGGGGCGAAGGTCGCCCTGTTCGAGCAGAACGGCTTCCTGGGTGGCATGGCCACGGCGGCGCCCGTTTCCGTGTTTATGCAATATCATGTGGCGGTGGGCGGCGGTGAAATCCGGGAACTGGTCCAGGGGTTGTTCACGGAAACAGTCCGGCGGCTGCGGGCCACGGGCATGATGCTGGAGACCCCGTTCAGTTTCGACGATTTGGCCCTGCGCGGCGTTCTCGACGATCTGGTCACCGAAGCCGGGGTGGAGGTTTTTTTCCACACCTTTGTCGCGGGCGTCCGGAAACGGGGCGGCCGGGTGACGGCGCTCCGCTATGCGGGCAAAGAGGGTCTTGCCGAAGCGGAAGGGCGTGTCTTCGTTGACGCTACCGGAGACGGCGATCTGGCCGCAGCCGCCGGTTGTCCTTTCACGATCGGCCGTGCGGACGGACTTATGCAGCCCATGACTCCCACGTTTCTCGTCGGCGGGGTGGATCCGGACCGGCTTCCGGACCGGAAGGAGATCACCCGGTTGTTGCGCGAGGCCCAGGCCCGGGGAGAGTCGCCCATTGCCGGCGCGGGGTTCTGGACAACGCCGCGCCCGGATCACCTCTTTTTCAATACCTGCCACGTCTGGAACCGGTCGGGCCTGAACGTTCGCGACCTGTCCCTGGCCGAGATGGAGGGCCGTCGGTTGGTTCGGGACATTGTGGAGGCCCTGCGCCGCTTCATTCCCGGGTTCGAGCATGCCTTTCTGGCCCGGGCGGGCACGCAGATCGGGGTTCGTGAAACCCGCCACCTGAAGGGCTTGTATACGCTGACCCGCGAGGACGTGGTGACGGGCTGTCATTTTGAGGACGGGATTGCCCGCTGCGCCTACGAGATTGACATCCATGCGCTCAAGCCGGGGGAGCAGACCCGCTCGTTCGTGCTGCCTCCAGGCGTTTTTTACGAGGTTCCGTACCGCTGCCTGATCCCGGCGTCGGGCCCGTCGAACCTGCTGGTGGCTTGCCGGGCGCTGAGCGCCACGCACGAGGCGCACGGCAGCCTGCGCATCATGCCCACGCTGGCGGGCACGGGCGAGGCGGCCGGGCTCGCGGCCGCGCGGGCATTGGGGAAACGGGGACGGGTGGCGGCCGTGGACGGGGCCGCGCTCAAGCGCGATCTGATCGCCCGGGGAATCCTGGGCGACCCGTTTCCGACGGGCTAAAGCCGGTAATCGCCGGCGGTTTCCGCCTTCATCCACTGGCTTAGCCGGGTCTGCCGGATCTTCGAATAGCTCAGGATGTAGTGGCTGATGGCCACATCGCGCAACTCCGGCAGGATGGACTCCAGGAAGGCCGTCACTTCCTTCTCCCGCTCGAGCGCCGCGGGCAGATCGCCGGCCCGGTACGCCTCATCTTCGCGCGCGGCCAGCCGCACATACTCGATCCACAGGCCGATCCGCTTTATGGCCGGTCCGGCCGGCATCCTGGCGAGTACCCGCTCCAGCGCCGCGAACTCGAGGTCGGGCGGCTGTTTCGCCGTCAGCCGGGCCGCGACGGCCTCGAGCGCGGCGCTCAAGGTCCGTCCGTTCGCGCCCGCGAGGGCCTGGTAATACCGCACGATGAAGGGCTCGGCCGGCTCCTCCGCGTTCCAGAGCGAGCGGGCCATGGCGAGTTGGGGGAGGGCGTCCGGCCAGGCCAGGTAGATGCCGCAGAAATAGGTGTACCGGACCCCGTGCGACCGGTACCACCGGGCCTCGTCGAAGCGGAGTTGGGCCGGGGGATGATGCAGGAAGCGCTGGCGTTCGGTCCGGCGTGTTTCGTCGGGCCACAGCACCCCGCCGTATTCGAAGACGCCCGGCACGGTTCCGCAGGCCTTCCAGACCCGGCTCCAGGCGCGGAACAGCTTGCCGTAGTCGCGGTCGTCCACGGGGTTCACGCGATCGGGCCCGGGATAGAGCGTGCCCATGACCAGCCGGGGGCCCCCGGGCTCGTAAAACCGGCGCCGATAGTGGCGTAAATAGGGACAGATCTGCGTCACGATGCGGTCGCTCGCCGGCAGCTTTTTCCGGGGCAGGGTGAGGAGGTTGGCGTAGACGATCAGCTCGATGGGCAGCGTGGCCGGCGTCTGGCGGGCCAGTTGGAGCGCCAGGTCGTACATCAACTCGTAGGGCGACCGCTTCCGGCACGCCGGGCACTGGCACCAGTTGTTGATCCCGTCGTGGGGCCAGAGGGAAAAGATCTCGATTTCGGGGTGGTTCCGGATCTGCTCCGCCATGCGGCCGGTGATGGCGGCGGCCACCTCGGGATTCGAGTAGCACGGCTGGATGGGCACTTCCGCATTGAGGTGCGGGCATTCGGGAAGCGTGACCGGGGCCCGGCGCACGCGCCGGCCGTCCCGCATGCCGAGCCAGGAGGGGTGGCGGGCCAACTCATCCTCCGGAAGGTAATACTCCATGGCGTGATAGCCCGACACCAGGTGCATGCCCCGCGCGTGGAACTGGGCGACAATCTCGTGCACGGGCGGGGTCAGGTCTCAACATTCAACAATTTATCGCCTTCGTTCTGATT
>CAYZVY010000117.1:0-13654 GCA_964481675.1 uncultured Verrucomicrobiota bacterium | reverse complement strand
CGTAGGTGCCGTTGGTGTGGTTGTGCTGGCCCGTCAGGATGACCGAGCGGCTGGCGGCGCAGGAAGCGGTGGTGCAGAAGCTGTTCAGGAAGCGGACCCCGTCGGCGGCCAGCGCATCCAGATGGGGCGTTCTGACGGCAGGATTGCCGTAACAACCCAACGCCTCGCGCCCATGATCGTCCGCCACCAGCAACACCAGATTCGGCTTCATCCCGCGACTCCTGTTTGAATGGTATATAACTCCCGTGCCCCTCCCGAACAAGCACGAATCGCAGATGCGCCCGACGTGACCCTGATCGGCTCCTTTTCCTTTCTTCCGTTCCATCCTTGTGCTAGTGTGCGGCTGCAAGCAAAGGGACCATGTCATGAAACTGGGCACACCCAACAACCCGCGCATGCGGCCGGAAGACGAAATCGCCTGGGCCGCCGGAAACGGATTCGATTTTATCGACCTGTCCCTGGAGCCGGACCTGTCGCTGCCGGAAGTCGTCGACCCGATCTCCATCCGCCGGGAGCTGGACCGCCTCCACCTCGGCATCGTCGGCCACATGGCCTGGTATCTGCCGATCGGCTCGCCCATGCCGACGCTGCGCAAAGCCTCGATCGACGCCGCCGTGGCCGCCCTGGAAGCCTTCGCCCGGATCGGCAGCCCCAACGCCACCATCCACACGCATTGGCCGGCACACCTTTTTTCCGTCAAGGAAGGTCTGGCGCTGCAGATCGAGACGCTCCAGGCCCTGATGACCGTGTCCCGCCGGACCGGCGTCCAGCTCATGCTGGAGCCGGCCGCCTCCTGGAACGATGTCCCCGACAACCTGGCCGCCATCTACGACGCCGTTCCCGGCCTGGCCTGCCACCTGGATCTCGGCCACTGCAACCTGAACGGCTTCCAGCCGGCAGACTGGATCCGGCGGTTTGCGAACCGTCTCGTCCACGTGCATGCCCATGACAACAACGGCCGCGAAGACCAGCACCTTCCGCCCGGCACCGGCACCGTCGACTGGCCCGCCGCGGTTCGCGCCCTCAAGGCGGCCGGCTATGACGGCACCATCACCATCGAATCCTTTTCCGCCGACCGGGACTACCGCTGCTTCGGCCGGGACAAGATCCGGCGCCTTTGGGATTCACTGCCTTAAACCGAAGAAAACGGCCTCGGCACGCGTTTTCAATAAAGAAGGAGGTCGCATGAAAATGACCTTTCGACTGATGGCTATGCTCCTGTTCCCCCTGCTGGCCGCCGCGCAGGACCCCTCCCTGTCACCCCCCCTGGCAGCCGCCGATGGACTGAAGAATAAGGGCCAGTTCAAGGAAGCCCTTGCCCTCTACGAGACGTTCGCCAAAAAGCCGGACAGTCCCGGTGCCTTTTCGGCCGAGGCCCTGCGCTCCGGCGTGGAGTGCCTGAACCGGCTCAACCTGCAGGACAAAACCGATGCGTTCATTGAGTCGGTCGCCGCCGCCCACTCGAACGACTGGCGCGTCCTCCAGGAGGCGGCCCGGCAGACGGGCTCGCTTCCCCATTACGGATACATCGTCGCGGGGGAATTCACGCGCGGGGCGCACCGCGGCCAGGGGCGCTATGTCCAAGTCGACGAGCGCGACCGCATCCGCGCGCTGCAACTGGCCGGGCAGGCTCTGGCCGCAACAATAGCGCCCCCGGCCGAATTTGCGGAACTTCTCCTGGAGGTCGGCCGCCTTTTCCAGAACCAGCGGCTGGCGCCCCAGCAGTCCTGGAAGCTTCAGGTCCTGACCGACACCTCCGTCCTGCCGCCGTGGGACGACGCCAGGCCGGACGACTCCCGCACCTCGGGTGCGCCGGTCGACGAAAAAGGGAACGCAGTCTTCTATGCCGTCCCCGCCTCCTATGCCGCCGCCGCGAATGACGGGGAACGGATCCGCTGGCTCCAGGCCCAGGCCATCCAGCAGGATCCGACGGTCGAAAATCGGGTCCTGCTCGACCGGGCCGACTTCCTGGACCACCAGTTCGGCGTGCAGACATTGGCCGATCAGCTCTACCTCTTCCGCCAGGATGAGGACGGCGCCGACACGGCGAAAAGCCTTTTCCAGCTGGAATCGCTGGCTGAAAACGAAACCATCGCCCGGCTGGCCACCGGCGTCAAGCGGTTCAGCCTGCCCGACGATCAAAGCGCGGCGGCACTCTGGAAAACGGTCTCCCAGACCCAGGCGCCGGAAGGCGAAACCGCCCTCGGCCGGCTGGCCACCTTTTACCAGAACCGGCGGCAATACGAAAAGGCGGCGGAATGCCTGAAATCCAGCATCGCCCGCTTTGGGACTCCCATCCGGTGGAAGCAGCAGCAACTCGACCAGATCACGGGCAACTGGGGCGCGTTCGAGCCCCTGCATCCCCAATCGCCGAAAGGCCCGTCCTTCGACTTCCGCTTCCGGAACGGCCGGTCCGTATCGTTCGAGGCGAAGGCGATCGACATTGCGCGTCTCCTGCAGGACATCAAGGACTACCTGAAATCCAACCCCAAGGAACTGGACTGGAACCGGCTCCAGATCGACAACCTCGGCTGGCGGCTGATCCAGACCAACGAGAGCCGCTACATCGGGGAAACGGCGGCGCAATGGTCGCAGGACCTGGAGCCGCGAGCCCGGCACTTCGACAGGCGCATCACCGTCCAGGCCCCCCTGAAAAAGGCCGGCGCCTACTGGATCACCGCACGCATGGCGCAGGGGAACGTCAACCACCTGGTGCTCTGGGTGCAAGACACCATCCTGGTCGAAAAACCGCTGGCCGACCGCATGCTGCTCTATCTCGCGGACGCCGAGTCGGGCGCCCCCGTCACCAACGCCCGGATCAGCGCCTTCCGGTATAAAACGGATTGGAAGGAAGCTCCCGGCGGCAAGCGCGGCTGGCAGGAAGTCACAACGGGCGAATCGGACCTCACGACCGATTCCAACGGGTTGGCCAGGGGGCCGGCCGACAAGCAATCCAACTGGAACTGGCTCTACACCGCCGTCACCCCCGAGGGGCGCTTCGCCTTCCAGGGCTTTTCCTCCCACTGGTTCGGCGGCGAGTCGGAAAACCGGCTGCGGGACAACCGGACCTACGTCATCACGGACCGCCCCGTCTATCGCCCCGGCCATGCCGTCCAAATCAAGGCCTGGATCAGCCCGGTCCGCTATGATCTTCCGGAAACCCCCTCCGAATACGCCGGTAAAAAATTCACGCTCCGCATCCATGATCCGCATGGGGAAAAGGTCATGGAGACCACCCTGGCGGCCGACGCCTACGGCGGCATTTCGGGATCATGGTCCCTGCCGGCAGGCGCCGCGCTGGGGACCTACGGCATTGAAATCGACTCCTACGGCAACGGGTCGTTCCGGGTGGAAGAATACAAGAAGCCGGAATTCGAGGTGACCGTCGAGGCGCCGTCCGATCCCCTCGCGCTTGGCGATGCGTTCAAGGCCGTCATCAAGGCGCGCTATCACTTCGGCGCACCCGTGACCAAAGGGCGGGTGAAGTGGAAGGTGGAGCGGCGCACCTATGCGGTGAACTGGTTTCCCTGGGGCCCCTGGGACTGGCTCTACGGCCGCGGCTACGGCTGGCTGGCGGTCGATACCGACTGGTACCCCGGCTGGGCGCGCTGGGGCTGCTTCCGCCCCTTCCCCTGGTGGCGCCCCACCCCGTACACGCAGCCCGAGATCGTGGCCGAGAGCACCGTGCCCATCGGAGCCGACGGCACCGTGACCGTACCCATCGACACGGCCCTGGCCAAGGCCCTGTTCGGCAATACGGACCACCAATACACCATCTCGGCCGAGGTGACGGACGAATCCCGCCGCACGATCACGGGTTCGGGCCAGGTCATCGCCGCACGCGAGCCGTTCAAGGTCTACGCCTGGACGGGCCGCGGCTATTACCGCGCGGGCGACACGATACACGCCTTTTTCAGCGCCCGCCGGCCCGACGGCAAGCCCGTCTCCGGAAAGGGCAAGGCGCGCCTCCTGAAACTGGCCTACCGCGACGGAGTGCCCGCCGAATCGACCGTGCAGGAATGGCCCCTGGAAATCGGGGAAACGGGCGAAGCCGACCTCCAGATGCTGGCCGCCCAGGCGGGTCAATACCGCCTGTCCGTGACCGTCGCCGCCGGAACCGGCAAGACCCTCGAGGGCGCCTGCCTGGTGACGGTGCGGGGCGAAGGCTTCGCCAGTGCCGACTACCGGTTCAACGCGCTTGAGTTGATCCCCGACAAGGCGGTCTACAACCCGGGCGAAACGGTTCATCTGCTGATGCAGGCCGACCGGGCCGACACCACCCTGCTGCTCTTCACCCGGCCGGTCAACGGTGTCTACCGCGAACCCGAGGCGATCCGGCTGAGCGGGAAATCGGCGGTCTCCGACCTCGCGGTGACCGTCGCGGACATGCCGAATTTCTTCGTCGAGGCCCTGTCCATCCATGGCGGCCAGGCGCACACGGAGATGCGCGAGATCCTGGTGCCGCCGGAGACGCGGGTGCTGACCGTGACCGTTGAACCTAAATTGGGTACAATCAAGCCCGGGGCCACGAACACGGTCGTCGTGAAGGCGGCCGGGCCGGACGGGAAGCCCGTGGCGGCCTCCCTGGTGCTGGCGGTTTACGACAAGGCCCTGGAGTATATCTCCGGCGGATCGAACGTGCCGGAGATCCGCGAATTCTTCTGGAAGTGGCGGCGCCAGCACCAGCCGGTCACCCGGTCGAACGCCGAACGGCTCTCGCAGCCCGTCACCCCGCGCGGAGCAACCGCGATGGGGAACCTGGGCCTCTTCGGCGGCAGCGTGGCCGACGGGGACCGCGTGATCGGGGGAGGAAGCGCTCGCGGAATGATGCTCCGGAAAAGCGCCCGGCGGGCCAGCCCGGAAGAGGGCTTCGCCATGAACGGGCTGGCCGCGGCCCCCGCGATGGCATTCGCGGCCGAAGCATCGGATAGTCTGGGCGTGGGCGATGCTCGAGTTGGCGGGGAAGCGCCCTCTGCCGAAGCGCCGGCCGCGATTCGCAAGGCCTTCGCCGATACCGCCTTCTGGGCCGCCGCGCTGACCACCGATTCGAACGGCCAGGCCGAGGTGTCGTTCGCCATGCCCGAGAACCTGGGCGAGTGGTCGGCTCGCGGCTGGGCGTTCGCGCCAGGCGCACGGGTCGGGGAGAACACGGCCAAGATCGTCACCACCAAGAACCTGCTGGTGCGGCTGCAGGCACCCCGGTTCTTTATCGAAAAGGACGAGGTCGTGCTGTCGGCCAACATCCACAACGCGCTGGGCGTGGAAAAAAAGGTGAACGCCGTTCTGGAACTCGACGGCGATGCGCTTCAGCCGGAATCCAAAATGAGGCGGGACCGGCTGATTGTTCCCGCCAACGGGGAAATCCGGGTCGACTGGACCGTACGGGCCGTGAAGGAAGGCAACGCGGTCATCCGGATGAAGGCGCTGTCGGACGAGGAATCCGACGCCATGCAGATGGAATTCCCCGTCTATATCCACGGCATGCTGAAAACCGAGGCCTGGAGCGGCGTCATCCGTCCCGAAACCAACGCCGCCGCGTTCACCCTCAACGTACCGCAGGCGAGGCGGCCCGACCAGACGAAGCTTGAAATCCGCTGGTCCCCCACCCTGGCGGGCGCCATGATCGACGCGCTCCCGTACCTGGCGGCCTATCCCCACGGCTGCACCGAGCAGACCCTGAACCGGTTCCTGCCGTCTGTCATCACCCGCCGGGTGCTGCAGAAGAGCGGCCTGAACCTCGAGTCCTTGCGTGAAAAGCGGAACAACCTCAACGCGCAGGAGCGGGGCGACCCGCGGAAACGGGCCGAGGGCTGGAAACGGTTCCCGGATAATCCGGTTTTCGACAGCGCCGAACTGGACACGATGGTGAAGAACGGCGTGGCCCGGCTGGCCGACATGCAGAGCGGCGACGGCGGCTGGAACTGGTTCCCCGGCTGGACGGGTGAATCGTCGCCCCACATGACCGCCCAGATTGTGCACGGCCTGTATCAGGCCCGCGACTGCGGCGTCGCGGTTCCCGGCGAAACACTCGACCGCGGGATCGAATGGCTGAAAACCTATGCGGCCGCCCAGGCGGCTTTGCTGAAAAATGCCGAGGCGAAGAAGGACGGCTCGCGCTGGAAGGTTCATGCCGACAACCTTGACGCCCTCGTCTACTGGACGCTCGTCGAAGCCGGGGGCGATCGCGACGATCTGCGCGGTTATCTCTACCGCGACCGGCTGCAGCTGTCCCTGTATGGCCAGGGGCTCCTCGGCCTGGGCCTTGAGAAGCAGGGGAAGAAGGATGAACTGGCCATGGTGCTGGCCAACATCGGCCAGTTCGTCGAGCAGGACGACGAAAACCAGACCGCCTGGCTCCGCATGAACAACGGCGGGTACTGGTGGTTCTGGTTCGGCGACGAAATCGAGGCCCACGCCGTCTACCTGAAGCTGCTGGCGAAAACGAATCCCAAGGACGAACGGGCCGGCCGGCTGGTCAAGTACCTGCTCAACAACCGCAAGCACGCCACGTATTGGAACTCCACGCGCGATACGGCGATGTGCATCGAGGCGCTGGCCGACTACCTGGCCGCCAGCGGCGAGGGCAAGCCCGACATGGCCGTCGAGACGTGGCTGGACGGCAAGCGCATCGCGGGACCGACCGCCGTGACGGCCGACACCCTCTTCACCGTGGACAACACCGTCTCCCTCGAAGGCGCGGCGCTCGCAGGCGGGCCGCACAAGCTTGAAATCAGGCGGACCGGCAGCGGCCCCGTTTACTTCAACGCCTACCTGGAGAATTTCACGCTGGAGGATCCGCTGACCGCGGCCGGGCTCGAGGTGAAGATCCAGCGGAAGCTGTTCAAGCTGGTGGAGGCGGACAAAGTCAAGCAGGCCGGCGGCGCGCGCGGCCAGGCGGTGGGCGTCCGGGTGGACCGCTACGACCGGAAGGAACTCAAAAACGGCGACGTCCTGAAAAGCGGCGACCTGGTGGAAGTGGAGCTGAAGCTCGACAGCAAGAACGACTACGAATACCTGGTGGTGGAGGACATGAAGGCGGCCGGCTTCGAGCCGGTGGACGTCCGCAGCGGCTACACCGGCAACGAGCTGGGCGCCTACATGGAATTCCGGGACGAGCGCGTGTGCCTCTACCTGCGCACCCTGGCGCGCGGGGCCAACAGCGTCACCTATCGCGTGCGGGCTGAAATCCCGGGGCGGTTCAGCGTGCTGCCCGCCCGCATCTGGGCCATGTATGCGCCCGAACTGCGGGGAAATTCAGACGAGCAGAAGATCGGGATCGCGGATTGATCCGCCTCTTTCTTCAGGGCATCGTGTGCGTCATTTTGAAGCTGTCGAAATAGACATTGTTGACCGTCGAAATCCAATACCCGTACGATTCGCCGAGAAGCGAAGGCCTGAGGTTGACGGTATTCCCGGTTATGCCCCAGACCGTTTTCAACGACAGATCAAAGGGAAGCTTGACCCAGCCGGATTCGGTCGGACGGCGCCACCAGAAAGTCGCCGAATCCGCTGAAACGGAATACAGCATGCTGAGATACACCCGTGTGACCCCGGCCGGTACGGAAAATTCCTGCACGCCCCCCCCTCCGCCAAGACCCCCGTAACTGATCGAGAAGGTCAAGCCGGACACTTTCCGCTGCAGCGAAAAGATGAGATTGTTTCCACTTTGGAGCGGATCTTTCCACCGCATGCCCATTCGCATGACCGCACTGGCATCATAATTGAAAAGGTAGGGGATGCTGGCCTGCACGACGGTTTCAATCGAATCGTTATTGATCATAATCCGGGTGGGCTTCATCTGCCACATGGCAAACGTCGAATCCGTGGGGTCGACATCGCCGGTCACGAAGCGGAGCCGGCGATTGGATTCCAGCAGCTGGGTCGTCGGCTTATACGCAGACGGCCTCCAGATCACCTTGTTCCGGCTGCCGTCGTTGAAATTATCACCTAAGATGTAGGTGCTTTGCGCCATCGCGCAAACGCCGAACAAACCGATGACGCCCGCCACGAACAGTTTCATACCCCTCCCCAGTTTGATTTCATGAATAGCTAACTCTCAAACCGTATTTTGTCAAGGATGATCCCACACTGGACTTCACCCCTGTTTCTTTGCCATACTTCATGCATGAGCCGCCCCTTGATCTACAAAAACCATGCCGATCTGGCGATCCGCAAGACGCCGGAGGTGAGCCGGGACGAGTTCCTGGACTATATGACCTTCCGTGCCAACGCCCGGCCCCTGTTCGACGAGATCTTCGGCCCGCTCCTGGGGCTGAAGGAAGAATGGCTGGATCAGGGGGCCACCCCGGCGGAGCTCGATTTCTCCGCCTTCCGGTACCGGTTTCCCGCGAAGGAAGGTCTTCCGGTGCGGACCGGGCTGATGAGCGATCTGAAGGAGACGGTCCTCGAGGAAACCGACGACTACCGCATCACGCGCGACGCGCTGGGCCGCCGGATGAAACTGATCAAACGCTCCGCCACCCTGGCCCTGCCCATGGATTATCCCGTCAAAAACTGGGACGACTGGCGCCGGATCAAGCCCGGTTACGCATTCCGGGAAGACCGTCTTGGCGCCGGCTGGGAAGCGCGGGGGCGCGACCTGCGCGACCGCCAGGTCGCAATCCAGGTTTCCATTCCCGGCGGCTTTGACGAACCCCGCCAGCTCATGGGCGAGGAAGAGCTGTGCGTGGCGTATTATGAACAGCCCGACCTGATCCACGACATGCTGGAAACCATCGGCGATACGGCGTTCAAGGTCCTGGAGCGGGTCAGCGCCAACGTGCCCGTGGACATCCTGTATATCCACGAGGACATGGCCGGCAAGTCGGGGTCTTTGGCCGGCCCGGTCCAGATCCTGGAATTCATCAAGCCCTACTACCGGAAGGTGTGGGACCTTCTGCAGTCCCGTGGCACCCGCCTGTTCATCCAGGACAGCGACGGCGACATGAATTCCGTCATCCCGGCCTTCATCGAGTGCGGCCTGAACGTCATGCTGCCGCTGGAGCCGGCATCCGGCATGGATATCGTGGCGCTTCGCGAACGGTACGGGACGCGCATGGCCTTCTGGGGCGGGATTGACAAGCATGTGCTGCGCCGTTCCAAGGCGGAGATCGAAAAGGAGCTGCTTTACAAAGTGCCGCCCATGATTAAAAGCGGCGGCTGCATTCTCGCCCTGGATCACCGGATACCCAATGGCACGCCGCTTGAGAATTACCGCTTCTACGTCCGCACAATGTGGGAGCTGCTGGACGCATGCCCCCGGTGAAATCCAGGCCCGCCTCAGCCGGCCCTCTCATCCGGACAGCCCGCCTGGTGCTCCGGCCGTTCCGGCAGGATGACCTTGCCCCCCTGGTCCGGTTGCTGGAGGAGCTGGATGACCGTTCGCTTTTCGATTCCGGCGGCCGCCCCCTCTCTCCCGCCCGCCTGGCCGCCGTCCTGGTCCGCGAATCAACCGCCCGGCCCGGCGGCGGATCCCGGCCCCTGAACCTGGCCGTCCTCCTCAAGGGACACCGGCGGCCGTTCGGCGGCGCCCGCGTCTGCCGCGACTCCGAAGGCGTCGCGGAAATCGGCCTTTGGCTGTCGCGTGAAACGCGCGGCCGGGGATTAGGCCGTGAGGCCCTGCAGGCCCTGCTGCGGCTGGCCTTCGATCCGCTCGGATGCCGGCGTGTCCACGGCACCTGCGACGCGGAAAACGCCGCATCCCGGAAGCTGATGGAGTCCGTGGGCATGCAGCCGCAATGCACGTTCGCGACGGAAGATCGCCGCGGCAAGCCGCTCCACCGGATGACCTACAGCCTGGAGAACGGGCACCCCACATCACGATGAAATGCATTCCCATTCATCGCCTGTTCCGTTATAATTTTTGCTTTATCAAGGAGACCGCATGCCGCTGAAAACATGGCTCGCCCCGTCCACCGTCCGCCACTTTCCCACCACGCCGGCGCCCCGGTCGGTCCTGCGCACGCTGGAAGCCGCCCGGAACGAGCAATTCAGCTTCCAGGTCGTCATGCGGAGCGACACGCAAACCCCGCTGAAAGTCGAAGCCGCCGGCCCGGCGGGCTGGTCCGTCCGCGTCCGCCGCGTCGGCTTTGTCCCCGTTCTCCATCATAACACCCCCGTTGACGGCCACCCCCTGGATGTCGAGGGGCTCGACCAGATTCCGGGCTACGTGCCCGATCCCCTGCTCGACGACAACACGCTGCTGCTGCCCTGCTTCGAAACACACGCCTTCTGGATCACCGTCAAGCCGGGCCCCCAGGCCGCCCCGGGCCGCCACGCGATCGCCGTCACCGTGGCGCCCGAAAAGGGAAAGGCCGTCACCCTGCGCCTGCCGGTCACCCTGCACGGCCTGCTGATCCAGCCCCGCAAGAACTTCGACATCACCCACTGGTTTTACGTGGACGCGCTGATCGACTGGTATAAAACCGACCTGTTCGACAAGCGGTTCTGGGAGATCGTGGAGCGGTACATGCGCAACGTGGTGGAGCACGGGCAGAACACGCTCTACGTGCCCGCCTTCACCCCGCCCCTGGACGGGGTCAAGCGCCCCAGCCAGCTGCTGAAGGTCAGCCGGACCGGCAAGGACCGCTACGCCTTCGACTGGTCCGACGTGCGCCGCTACGTCCGCCTCGCCGCGGCCCAGGGGGTCACCCATTACGAATGGTGCCACCCGTTCACCCAGTGGGGCGTCCGTCACGCGATCCGGATCTACGAGGGCCAGGGGCGCGACGAGAAGCTGCTCTGGCCGGCCGACACAGGCGCCACCTCCGCGGTCTACCGCGCATTCCTGTCGCAATACCTTCCGGCCCTGCGGCGCTTTCTCAAGGCCGAAGGCATCCTGGAGAACACGTTTTTCCACGTGTCGGACGAGCCGCACGGCGACGAGGCGCTGGCCAACTACACCGCCGCCCGGGCCCTGCTCAAGGAGCTGGCCCCCTGGATGACGGTCATGGACGCGCTGTCCGACATCCGCTTCGGGCGCGACAAGCTCACCGACATGCCGATCCCCAGCATCGGCACGGCCCTGGGCTTCGTCGATGAAAAGATTCCCTGCTGGTGCTACTACTGCTGCGGGCCGCGCGGCGCGTTCCTCAACCGCCTGATGGACACGCCCCTCGCCAAGATCGCCATGCACGGCTTCCTCTTCTACCGCTGGCCGTTCAAGGGCTTCCTCCACTGGGGCTACAACTACTGGACCAGCTCCCAGAGCCGCACGCTCATCGATCCCTACACCTGCCAGGACGGCCAGCGCTGGCCCGGCTGGGCCTATGGCGACCCGTTCGTCGTGTATCCCGGCCCCCAGGGGCCCGTCGACTCCATGCGCTGGGAAATCTTCGGCGAAAGCCTCCAGGATTACGCCCTGCTGCAGACCCTCGACACCGCCCGCGACGACCGCCGGCTGGCGCCGCTGAAGTCGTTCGAGGCGTTCCCCAAGGACGCCGCCTGGCGCCTGAAGGTCAAGGCGGCGCTCTACCGGCAGAAGGAAAAACGCTGACCCATGCGACCGCTTGTCCTCTTCGACTACGATGGCGTGCTTGTGGATTCGCTGGACTACTTCCTCGACGCCTTCCTCGATTCCTGCCGGGAAAACGGGTTCGAACGGGTCAAAACCCGGGAGGATTTCCTTGCGCTTTTCGACGTCAACTTCTACGAAGGCATGGCAAGGGCCGGCCTTGACGGGAAGCTGCGCGACGACGTTTTCCACGGCATGGCCCGGCGGCTGGCCGGCAAGTCCACCCGCTACACCTTCTTCCCCGGCATCCCGGACGCGCTGCGCCGCCTGGCGGCCTTCGCCGACATCGTGGTCGTCACCTCCAACGACAGCGCCGTGGTTCAAGCCTACCTCGACGAGCACGACCTGACGCTCTACAAGGATGTGCTGGGCGGGGACAAGGACACCAGCAAGGTGCGTAAAATCCGCTCCATGGCCCGCCTCTATCCGGGCGCCCCTCTCGTGTATGTGGGCGACACCACAGGCGACATCCTCGAAGCCCGCGAAGGCGGCGCCCTGGCCGTCGGCGCGGCCTGGGGCTGGCACGGGGCAACACGCCTCGCCGGCGCAAAACCGGATCGCCTGCTGATGGCGCCCGCGGAACTGCCCGGCTGCATCACCCAGATTTCACGGCTTCCTGGCGCCCCCGCCGCGTGATAAACCCACCCACCAAAGGGACAGAAAACATGGCTAAGACAATCCGGATCGGCGTCATCGGACTCGGCATCGGCGGCGGGCATGCCGACCATTTCAAGAAACTGGCGGACTGCGAAGTGGCCGCGCTCGCGGACCTGAACCCGGACCGCCTGAAAACCTGCGGCGACCGCCTCGGCATCGCCGCGCGCTTCACGGACGCGGAAGCCATGATGGACCAGGCGGACCTGGACGCCGTGGTCGTGGCCACGCCCAACAAATTCCATGCCCCCCTCACCCTCGCCGCCCTCAAGCGCGGCCTCCACGTTTTCTGTGAAAAGCCCATGGCCATGACCGTGGCCGAGGCGCGCGCCATGAAAGCGGCGGCGGTCAAGGCCCGCAAGCGCCTGATGATCGACTTCTCCTACCGCTTCTCCCCCATGAGCGTGGCCCTCAAGAGCCAGGTGGACGCCGGAGTCGTGGGGCCGATCTACTTCGGCCGCACCGTCTGGCACCGGCAGCGCGGCATGCCGGGCTTCGGCGGCTGGTTCGGGAACAAGGAGCTGGCCGGCGGGGGGCCCCTCATCGATCTCGGCGTGCACCGCATCGACCTGGCCCTGTGGCTGATGGGCCACCCCGAGCCCGTCTCCGTCAGCGGCTCGTCCTACAATGTCATCGCCAAACGCATCGCCGCGGAACAGAAGAAGCTCTTCACGGTCGAGGACCTGGCCTGCGGCATCGTCAAGTTCGCCAACGGCGCCACGCTCATCGTGGAAGCCAGCTGGGCGCTCAACGTCCAGGAACCCGAGCACATGATCACCAGCCTGTACGGCGAAAAAGGCGCCCTGACCCAGAAGAACGTCGGCGGCGGCTACCAGTTCCAGGCGGAACTGGTCACCGAGGAAAACGGCTGCCTCTTCACCAAGACCCTGGCCCAGAACACCCGCCGGGTGCCCTCGGCCCAGGAGGAATTCCTCGCCTGCATCCGCGAAAACCGCGAACCGTGCGCCTCGGCCGACGACGGCATCCGCGTCCAGAAAATCCTCAACGGCCTCTATGACAGCGCCGCAAAAGGCCGCGAAATCCTTTTCAAGTCTTAGGGGAGCGGGGTACAGCGGGACCTACGGGACCGCTGTGAGCCGCCCGCAGCGGTCCCGTAGGTCCCGCTGTACCCACCCGCCATTAAGCAGGATCGTCTATAAGCCAAGAGGCTTGCCCTTGCCAATCGCAGATGCGCCTGGAACAAGCCTGAAGCGGATTTTACACTGGTCTCCGGGCGCCTCTATTTTGTATAATGAAAAATTGAATAAAAGGGAGCTTTGTGGACGCTGCTTCATCGGTCACCATCCTGCGCCGCACGGTGGGGATGGCGTATAAAATTATCCTGACCCTCGTGGCCGGGTCCATTCTGGCCGCCATCGGGGCCGCCTATTTCCATTACAGGGCCGTTCAGGACGGCATGGTCTTGGCCGAGCGCCTGGTGGGCCAGGGCGAACTGGCGAAAGCCAACGCCATCGCCTTCCAGATGGC
>CAYZVY010000116.1:0-13748 GCA_964481675.1 uncultured Verrucomicrobiota bacterium | reverse complement strand
GACCTGTATAGGACCTATAAGTCCTATAGGACCTATTTCAAAAACCTACAGCCTACAGCCTATAGCCTACAGCCTACAGCCTATAGCCTTCTTCAAATTGCTGTTTCCTTTCCATCGCCTTCCCGCTATAGTGCAGACATGCCCAAGCCACTCCATTCGACGACCGACGACAAGCCCGAGAAAGCGCTGCTGGTCCAGCTGATCAGCGGCCGCCAGACCCGGGAGGAAGCCAGCGACTCCATCGAGGAGCTCGAGCGGCTGGCGGATACGGCCGGACTGGCCGCCGTGGGCACCATCACGCAGCGGCGGCTGAAGCCCACGCCCCAGTATTACATCGGGTCCGGCAAGCTGCCGGAAATCCAGCTCGCCTGCCAGGAAACCGGGGCCAAGCTGGTCGTGTTCGACAACGAGCTCTCGGCCATGCAGGTCAACAACCTCGACCTGGCGCTGGGCATGAACGTCATCGACCGCACCGAGCTGATCCTCCAGATCTTCGCGCGGCGGGCCCGCTCGTCGGAGGCCCAGATCCAGGTGGAGCTGGCCCAGCTGCGCTATCTGCTGTCCCGCCTTCCGGTGTCCTCCAAGCAGGAACGGTTCGGCGGCGGCACCGGGATGCGCGGCCCGGGCGAAAGCCCGCTCGAGAAGCGCAACGCGCCCATGCGCCGGCGCATCCGCGAACTGGAGGACAAGCTGGAGGCGATCCAGCAGCGGCGCCGGCAGACCCGCGCGCACCGGGCCTTCCCCCTGGTCAGCCTGGTGGGCTACACGAATGCCGGCAAGTCCACGCTGCTGAACACCCTGTCACGGTCCGACGCCTATGTCGACGACCGGCTCTTCGCCACGCTCGACACCAAAACCCGCCAGGTGCGGCTGCCGGACGAGCGGTCGGTCCTGCTGACGGACACGGTCGGCTTCATCCGCTCCCTGCCCCACGGCCTGGTGGCCTCGTTCCGCTCCACCCTGGAGGAGCTGACGGAATCCGACCTTCTCCTGCACGTGGCCGACGCCAGCCATCCCTTTGTGCGGGAGCACATGCAGGTGGTCACGGACACGCTGGCCGACATCGGGGCCCAGAATGTGCCCGTCCTCCTGGCGCTGAACAAAATCGACCGGCCCGAAAGCCAGGCCGTCCTGGACGACCTGAAGCGGGATTTCCCCGACGCCATCCCCATCTCGGCCGCCCACGGAACCGGGCTGGACCTCATCAAGGGCGAAATCGCCCGACTGGTTCCGCCGCGCCGGCGGGCGTAAACCGGAAAACTTTTTTTATTCGGGTTCACGGGTTGACTTTACCCCTCCTCCTGTCTATCATTCTAGCACTTTTTATACCGGACCAACGGAGGCTGCATTGGCTGAATCTGCAGACGCGCAATCCCGCGACATCGTCATCCGGGCCATTGACGTTAAACGTTATTATGGCTCCGGCGAAGCCGTGACCAAGGCGCTTGACGGTGTTACCTTGGACGTTTTCAGGGGCGAATACCTGTCCATCATGGGCCCGTCGGGCTCGGGCAAGTCCACCCTGTTCAACATGATCGGCGGCATCGACGCCCCCACCGCGGGCATGGTTTTCATCGATGAGATCGACGTCGCCCAGCTTGACTCCTACGAGCTGGCCTGGATGCGCTGCCACAAGATCGGCTACATCTTCCAGAGCTACAACATCCTGCCGGTTCTGACCGCGCTGGAAAACGTCATGCTGCCCATGATCTTCGCCGGCCTGACGGAAGATGACGCGCGCGAAAAGGCGGCCGGCATCCTGACCCGCGTGGGCCTGGGCAACCGCGTGTTCCACCGGCCGTATGAACTGTCGGGCGGCCAGCAGCAGCGCGTGGCCGTGGCGCGGGCCATTGCCAACGATCCCGTCATCATCCTGGCCGACGAGCCGACCGCCAACCTGGACGTCAAGACCGGCCGCGACATGATCGAGCTCCTCTGCCAGCTCAAGCAGGAAGACAATGTCACGGTCATTTCGGCCACGCACGACATGAAGATGCTCGACGTCTCGGATCGCATCCTCTGGATCCGCGACGGGCAGATCGACCGCCTTGAAGAGCGCAAAAACCTCAACATCCGCGTCGGCCATATCGGCGACGAGTCCCATTAAAGGTCCCGTGTGATGTCCAAGCCGTCCACCCTCAACCGGCGTCAATCGCTTGACTCGATTCCCGTCCTGAACGGGGGTTTTGTCCGCGAGGTCCGGGCGGATGGCGGTATCGACCTGGTCATCCGGGGGCCGCGGCCGAAAGGCCTTCTGGCGCGCTTCATGCCGGCCGTGCTCGAGCAGCGGTTCAAGCTCGACGAGCTCGGGGCCGCCGTGTATGACCTGGTCGACGGCGTCCGCACCGCCGAGCAGATCATGGACGCCTTCGCCGGCCGGTACCGCCTGAACAAGCGCGAGACCGAGGTCAGCGTGGCCGCGTTCCTGCGCATGCTGGCCGAGCGGAAAATCATTTCGATCGTCGTTCCGTAAACTCACAGGAGATCCTGTCCGTGAAATTGAATCGCATGTTGACCGGGAGCGCGGGCGTCCTCCTGCTGGCGCTGGCCGCCATGGCGCAGGCCGCCGAATCCTGGGCTCCGCCGGAAGCGGCGGAGACGCTCAGGCAGGAGATGACGGCGTTCTTCAAGGGCTGCGAAAACCGCGCCCCGGGCTCGCCCGGCAACCTGGCCATGGAGGCCCGGATCGCGGACCTCTTCGCCAAAAGCGGATTCCAGCACGGCGAGATCCGGTTCCCGTCCATGCATTTCATCCCGGGCGCCACCACGGTCACCCTGCCCTCGGGCGAAGCCGTGCCCGTCCACCCGATGTTTCCGTCCTGGTTCCGGCCGGGCAACTTCACCGAGCCCCGGCTTGCCACCCGCCTGGTCTACCTGGGCAACGGCACGATCGAGGACCTGGAGGCCGTCAAGGGCATCGACCTGAAAGGGGCCGTTGTCCTCCTGAATTTCAAATCGGGCCAGGCCTGGGATACGCTGCTCCGGTTCGGGGTGAGCGGCTTCGTCTTCCTCCACGAACCCGCCATGGACAACCGCAATGCCGTGGCCAAGGCGCCGAACACCGAAGTGGCGGTGCCGCGTTTCTTCGCCGCCGAGGAGCCGTCCAAGGCCCTGCTGGCCGCCTGCGGCCGCGCCCGCGCCTGCGAGGTCAAGATCGCGGCCGAGCCCTCCCGCTGGGAGCGGCTGGAACTGCGCGACCTGTGGGTCATCATCCCGGGGTCGGATCCCGTTTTCAGCCGCGAAATGCCCGTGTTCACGGCCCCCATCGACGGCAACTGCGTGGTGCCCAGCCTGGGCGAAAGCGCCCGCAGCGGCGCCAACCTGTTCATGCTGACCCGGCTGCTCGACGCCTTCTCCCGGAAGCCGCCAGCCCGCTCCGTCATGCTCGCGGCCGTCAACGCGCACACCCAGTATTTCCTCGGGGAGCGGATGCTGTCGTGGAACCTGCTGGCCTCCCCCTCCGAGGTCGAAGCCGTCCGCAACACCCTCTCCTCCGATCTGCGGATGCAGGACCTGTATGTGGCCCAGTACAGCAAACTGAAGCTGGACGGGACCCAGGACAAGGACGACGACCAGCTGCTGGTCGACCTGCGGGACATGACCGACGAGTCCATCGGCCGCCTCGTGTCCATCAAGGAGCCCATCGTGGCGCTCTCCAAGCGCGACGTCAACGAGATGAAGGGCAACCGGGCCCGCATGGAGCGGAACAAGGATGGCCTGGCCGACCAGATCAAGGCGCTGCGCGAAAAAGCCGATCCGTCCTTCGGCGCCCAGATTGCCGCGCTGGAAGGCAAGATCCGGGGCATCGATTCGGAAATCACCATCCTGACCAACCGGCAGAACAAATATGTCCACGTGCTGACCCTGTTCAACAAGGCCGGCCTGAAGACGACGCTGCTGGGGCGCGACAAGGACCGGGTCGGCGATCCGGGGCTGACCGATCCCGAGCGGCAGCTACTGCGGGATTATGTCCGGGAGATCGTCGAGCTCAACCGGGTCTCCGCCGACCTGAACCGGCGCGATATCGAAGTCAGCCTTCAGAACAGCGCCATTCGCGCGGCCACCAAGGCCTACACGGTTCCCTTCGTCATCTCGCTGGACCTGAACTGGGCCAATCCGCTGGTGGGCTTTTCCTCGTATACCGGCGCCTCCCCCACCCGCCGCTGGGCCCAGTCCTGGGGCGTCAGCACCATGCGCATCGCGGCCGCCCTGGAAGCCGTGGCGGCCGGGCGCAAGCCGAACCTGCTGCAGGACACGCTGACCAACTTCGGCGGTCTTCCCGAGAGCCACTACATCCAGACGGCGTCGCCGGGCATCGGCTTCTTCGTGGGCGCCTACCAGACGCCCGCGTTCAGCCTGAACACCGTCTTCGCGGATTACGGCCCCGTGTTCACGCCGTCCGACTCCTTCGCCGCCTTCGATTACGGCAACGCCGCCCAGATCGCGGCCTTCCTGCCCGTACTGTTCGACGCGATCCTGGCGGATCCGACCTGCACCCGCTCCTCCGAGCTGATCCCGCCTCCGTCGGACCTGAGCCTCTGGTCGATCCAGATCAAGACGTTCAAGTTCGACGAATTCGCCGCCTCCGTCCTTCCCCAGATCCCGGTGCCCGGAAGCGTCATTATCCTGAACAGCTATACCCTGGGCAGTTCCGACCCCAAAATCTTCGGCGACGTGCCGAATGTCTACATGGTCCTGACGGACGAGCGCGCCGTCGGGGTCGTCTACGGCATCAAGGACCGTCTGGCCGGCCTCAACCTGCCCAGCACGGCCTATCACCTGGATCCGACGTTCACCCGGGTCGACCACACGATCGATGCGGGCGAAGTACAGCTCAAGGTCAACTCGAACGTCATCCTGCAGCAGAGCCTGATCCTGGCGCTCTTCCCATGCGTCGAATTCCCGATCTATTCCTTTGACGACACCTCGCTCATCGCCGCCGGCTCCATCAACCAGCGCGAGAAACCGTACCTGCTCCTGTCGGGCGGCAAGAACTCGGCCCCCCGGAAATTCGGCCTGACGGGCGCCTCGACCACCTTTTCCGAAAAGAAGCTGCCCCTGCGGACCATGGGCCCGGCCGCCTTCTTCCTCCAGCCGGATGACCGCATCAAGCTGCTGACGGGAAACAAGCGCCTCGCCCTGAACGCGTCGGCCGAAAAACCCGACGGCATCGGCTTTGCGTCGGCCGCCGAAATGGGTCCCGACTTTTTCTACAACGCCGTCATGGACATGTCGTTTCTCAACGCCTCCCGCATCCACGGGATGAAGGGAGTCACCGATGATCTTGCCGATGAATTCCTGAAAAAAGGCGACGTCTTCAAGGCCAAGCTCGCCGAGGCCAACACCCAACACGACTATCCGGCCTACCTGCGAAACCTGTACCAGGCGCTCGGGGCGCAGGTCAAGGCCTACACCCAGACCATGAACACGACGAACGACATGCTGAAGGCCGTCATTTTCTACATGGCGCTGCTGCTGCCCTTCTGCTTTTTCCTGGAAAAGATGCTGTTCACCACCTCGAAGATTGAAATCGAAATGGGCATCTTCTCCGTGCTGTTCGTGGGCACGTTCCTCCTGTTCCGGTTCATCCACCCGGCGTTCCGGGTGGCCCAGTATCCGGAAGCCATCTTCCTCGGCTTCATCATGGGCACGCTCGGCCTCTTCGTCATCTGGATCCTCCACGGCCGCTTCGAGGGCGAGATGCAGTTTCTCCTCAAGAACCTGACAACCTCCGAGTTCACCGAAGTCGGCGAAGGCGCCGTCATCCAGCAGGCCATGCTGATCGGCGTCAACAACATGAAGCGCCGCCGCATCCGCACGGCCCTGACCACGGCCACCATCGTGCTCGTGACCTTCACCATGCTCTCCTTCACCAGCATCTCGCGCAAAATGAACCCCACGCTGGTGGCCAAGACCGCGCAGCCCACCTACACCGGCATCATGTACAACTGGCCCGGCAACTCCCGCATGGACGACGGCACCTATTTCGCCATCCGCGCCATGTTCGCCGACAAGGCCGACGTCATCGAGCGCCGCTGGCTGCTGCCCGAGAAATCGGGCGGCACGGCGGTCCCCTACCGGCTGAACGGACCGGACGGCAAGTCGGCCCTGCTCGACGCCGTGCTCGGCCTGATGCCCGAGGAAGACGGCTTCCTGCAGCCGCTGCCCGTGCTGGCCGGCCGTTTCTTCAGCTCCGATTTCGCCGACGAAGTGGTGCTGCCCGCCAGCCTGGCCCAGGTGCTCGGGGTCGCGGCGGCCGATGTCGGCAAGGCCAGCGTCACCTTCCTCGGCAAGCCCTACACCGTCGTCGGCATCCTGGACGACGAGCGCTTCCGCAATCTGGAAGACATCAACGGCCGTCCGCTGATTCCCATCAAGGACCTGGTGGCCCAGTCCGCCGGCATGCTAACCGAAGAGACGCAGGCCGTTTCGGAAGAGGACATGGACGAAGCCGGGGTGTTTTATGCCGACACCTCCGCCCTGCTCCTGATGCCCAGCCAGACGGCCCGCAAGATCGGCGCCGCCCCCTACAGCCTGTCCGTCCGGCTGCACGACGAAAAATCGATCTGGGACGCCGTCACCACCCTGCTGACCGCCACCTCGACCAAGCTCTACATCTCCAGCCGGGAGAGCTTCGTCGTGGGAGACGACAAGGAGAAGGGCAAGCAGACCAAGCCGGGCGTCTACTTCATCGGCTCCGGCTATCGCACCTCCATCGGCGGCCTGTCCATGCTGATCGTGCCGCTGCTGATCGCCAGCACCATCATCCTGAACACCATGCTGGGCTCCGTGTTCGAGCGGAAAAAGGAAATCGCCGTCTACAACGCCGTCGGCCTGAACCCCACCCACATCGGGCTCTTCTTCCTGGCCGAGTCGTTCGTCTACAGCGTCATCGGCTCGGTGGGCGGCTACCTGATCGGACAATTCCTCAGCCTGGCGCTCAACAAGTTCGGCCTGGTCAGCGACATCAACCTCAACTTCTCCTCCCTCAGCGTGGCGTACGTGATCCTGTTCACCATCTCGGTCGTGCTGCTCTCCACGCTCTACCCGGCCTCGGTCGCCACCAAGGCCGCCGTCCCCTCGGGCAAGCGCAAATGGTCGATGCCGCCGAACGACGGAACCACGATGGAGGTGGTGTTCCCCTTCATTTACCAGACCGCCCTGCTGCCGGGCATCATGCGCTACCTCGAGGAATATTTCTCCCAATACACGGAAGCCTCCACGGGGGATTTGATCGCGGACCTTGAAAAGAAGAGCATCGGAACCGACGCCAAGGGCCGGCCGGTCTACACGCTCAGCTACCAGGTGGCGCTCGCGCCGTTCGACCTGGGCGTGACCCAGAAAATGACCTTCCAGGCGCAATACGACGACGTCGTGCAGGCCTTCCGGATCACCATGGTCACGCTCCGCGTATCGGGGCAGGACTCGAACTGGATCAGCACCAACAAACCCTTCCTGGAGAAGCTGCGCAAGCACATGCTCCAGTGGCGCAACCTGGACGCCGGGCAGCATGAGCTCTTCGTCCGCAAGGGTCAGGAATCGTTCGCCTAAGCCGAGAGAGGGCTGCTTCTATGTCTCGCCTGGAACAACTGGAACTGGATCGCTACCGGAACCTGATGACGCCTCCGGATGTGTACGAGGACGGTTTCACGTGGAAAACCGCCGTCGGCGCACTCTTCCTCGGCTTCGTCATGATGCCGGCCTCGATGTATCTGGCCCTCTTCGCGGGCAGTGGCGCCCATATCGGAGCCGCCGCCCGCTGGGTCACCATCATCATCTTTGCCGAGATCGCCCGGCGATCCCTCAAGGACCTGAAGATGCAGGAGGTCTACATCCTGTTCTACATGGCGGGGCTGACCCTCGCCTCGCCCTTCCAGGGACTCCTCTGGAACCAATATTATGTCCAGTCGGAATATGCCCGTGCCATGGGCGTGGCCCAGGACATTCCGACCTGGTTCGCCCCGCCCGCCGAAACGATCGACGCGGCCGGCCGCACCTTCTTCACCAAGGCCTGGCTGGCGCCGATCCTCCTGTCCTCGCTCGCGGTCATCATCGGGAAGCTCGATCATTACGGCCTGGGCTATGTGCTGTACCGCATCACAAACGACGTTGAAAAGCTGCCGTTCCCCTTCGCTCCGGTGGACGCCTCCGGTATCATGGCCCTCACCGAGAGCAAGGAGAACAAGGAGCGGTGGCGTTGGCGCTGGTTCTCCATCGGCGGCATGATGGGCCTCCTTTTCGGCGCCGTCTACATCGGGGTTCCCGCCGTGACCGGCGCCATTCTCGCCAAGCCCATCCGGCTCATCCCGATTCCCTGGATCGACTTTACCGAACAGGTCGGCCGCTTCTTGCCGGCCACCCCGCTCAACCTGACCTTCGACATCGGCGCCTTCCTGCTGGGAACCGTGATGCCGTTCTGGGCCGTCGTCGGCGGCGCCATCGGCCTGGTCATGACCTTCATCCTCAACCCGATCCTCCACGCCAAGGGCATCCTGACCAGTTGGACCCCGCAGATGGGCTTCATTGACACGGCGTACAGCAACTCGGTGGACTTCTACCTCTCCTTCTCGGTGGGACTGACCATCGCCGTGACGCTCATCAGCTTCTGGAAGATCGTGGAAACGCTGATCGAGAAAAAGCGCGCCCGGAGGAACGCCAAGCCCGGCGACGTGATCCTCGTCGAGGCAAGCGCCTGGAGCCGCTTTGTCACCAACAACGTCAAGCGCGGCGACTTCTCGGTGTTCATCTCGATGGGCATCTACCTGTTCACCAGCGCGTTCTGGATCACCCTTTCGTGCTGGCTCGTGCCCGGCTTCCCGTGGCCGTTCTTCGTCTTCTACGCGGTGGTCTACACGCCCCTGATCTCCTACGCCTCCGCCAAGCTCGAGGGCCTGTGCGGCCAGTCGATCTCGATCCCGCTGATCCGCGAGGCGACCTACATCCTGAGCGGCTACCGCGGCGTCCGCATCTGGTTCGCCCCGGCCCCCATTCCCAATTACGGATTCGCGGCCAAGGAGTTCCGCGTCATGGAGCTGTGCGGCACCCGCATCATCAGCCAGATCAAGACGCAGGCCGTCGTCATCCCCATCATCATCATCGCCTCCATCATCTTCTCCCAGGTGCTCTGGCAGATGGCCCCCATTCCCTCCGAGGCCTATCCGTTCGCCCAGCAGATGTGGGACCTGCAGGCCAAGACCGCCTCGCTGACCTACAGCTCCACGATGGAAGGCGGGTCGCTCTTCATGGAGGCCTGGAAGTGGCAATGGTTTGGAGCCGGCATGGCCTCCGGCGTCGGCGGGTTCATCCTGCTGTCCGTCTTCAGCCTTCCTTCCCTGATCATCTTCGGCCTCGTCCGGGGCCTCGGCGAAAGCTTCCCCGGCATCCTGGTCATGCAGATCGCCGGCGCCATCGTCGGACACTTCTACATCCGCCGCCGCATGGGGGACCAGTGGCTGAAATTCGCCCCCGTGCTGATGGCCGGCTTTTCCTGCGGCATGGGCCTCATCGCCATGGTCGCCGTAGCCTTCACGATCCTAACCAAAATGATGGCGCCCCTGCTATTCTAGGAGGACCGATTGTCCATGAACGTTCCGCAAAACCGCATCACCGGACGGGCTTTCACGCTCGGCCTGATCTTCACGATCCTCTTTGCCGTGCTGACCGTCTACTTCGGAAACAGGCAGAGCATCTACATCACGGCCGTCCAGATTCCCGTGCTGCCGTATGTCCTGCTGCTCCTCATGGTCCTGATGGTCAACCCCCTCTGCCGGCTGATCAAATTCATCCGGCCCTTCACCGTCGCCGAAACACTCGTCGTCTTCACCATGGGCCTCGTCTCCGCCGGCATCTCCACGTTCGGCCTGACGGAACAGCTCATTCCCGTGGTGGGCAGCCTGTTCAACCGCCACTGGAACAACGACCAGACGGAGTGGAACCGGTATGTTGAACCGTTCGTCAACGACACCTATTTCGTGGGCATGCCCGGCATCCAGGAAAAAGCCGGGGACTACCAGAAGTCCATCGCCCAGGCCGATGTCTCCCAGTCGCTCTTTGACGGGTCCGATCGCATCCTGCGCTCCGTCGCCCGCGAGGAGACCCTGCGCAAACGCCTGGAAGGCGTCCAGGCCCAGCCCGCCGGCGCCGAGCGCGACATCGAGCTCGCCACGGTCCAGAAAGACCTGGCCGCCGCCGGGCAGTCCGTCCTCCAGGCCCGCGACGCCTGGCGCGCGATGGCCCCGCCCGACGCCCCCGCCGATCCCGCCGCCGCCTCCGCCTTCTTCCTCGCCCGGCTCAACACGGAACGCCAGACGGTCGAGCAGAAGAAGCGTGAACTCGCCACCCTCGAGTCCGCGGCCCAGGCCAAGGTGGAAACCTTTCGCCGCGGCCTTCCCTCCACGCTGCGCGCCTTCCCCGGCTTCATCCCCATCGCGGGCGAAGACGACTACACCAGCTATTCCGCCCGCCTCAAACGGCTGACGACCGGCCGCAGCGCGCTGACCCGCCTGCGCGACGCCATGGCGGAACTGAAAAAACTGGATTCCTCAAGCGTCCCGCCCGCCCCGGTGAGCGCCGCGATCGGCTCTTCCCTGGACGAGGCCGCCGCCGCTCTCAAGACCGTCTCCGATCCCGCCCCCTTCGAGCTCCGGCGCCAGCAGATCCTGGCCGAAGACGAGCGGCTCGAAAAGAAACTCAACGAGACCGAGCAGGAAATCGTCAAGCTGAACCAGGAGAAACGGAACGCCAACGGCCCGGCCATCAAGGTCATCGAATCCCGCATCGCCTCGCTGGACTCGGCCCGGAAGACGCTCAAGAAGAACATTGTCAAAATCACCGCGCGCCGCGAACTCGCCGCCCGCAACCTCGAGGTGACCCGCAACGTGGGCGCGCTGCTGACCGAGCTTGCGAAGATCCGGGACGGGCTGGCCTCCCGCCCCGCGGGCGAGTCGCGCGAGGCGCTCAAGGCCATCCGCCTCCAGTTTCCCTCCATCGACGCCACCCTGTCCCGGTACATGCTGGGCGATGTGCCCTGGTCCGACTGGATCGGCCCGCTGTGGCGCTGGGGCGGCCTGATCCTCCTGTCCTACCTGATGCTGCTCACGTTCAACGTCCTGATCTTCCGCCAGTGGGCCTACAATGAAAAGCTCATCTACCCGCTCGCGGAACTGCCCGAACTGCTCGCGGGACACAACGACAAGCCGGGCGGCTGGGTTCCCGAAGTCTTCCGGTCGGGCCTGTTCTGGGTCGGGTTTTCCATCTCGGGCCTGACCCTGGGCTGGAACATCCTCTGCCAGAGCGGCGCCGTTCCCGGCCTGACCGCGCTGAACTTGAGCGGCAAGTGGGACGCCTACATCCTCAACACCCCGCTCCAGGGGTTGCTGCCCAGCGCCAAATCGGCCATTTTCTTCACCATGATCGGCCTGACCTTCCTGATTCCGACCAAGGTGTCCTTCTCGCTCTGGTTCTTCACGGTCCTCTACATGGTCCAGCTGCTGATCATGGTCAGCATGAACCTCGGCGTGAACGAGAAATCATTCCCCGAGGAATGGTGGTACACGTTTAACTTCCGGACTGCGGAAGGCGGCGGAGCGCTGATCGTCTTCGCCTCGGTGGTGCTCTGGAAATGCCGCCGGTACCTGCTGTGCGCCTTCATGCCGGGCGTGACGAAGGACCTGGAGCCCGACGAGCGCCGGGAGCTGCGCTTCTCGTCCGTGCTGTTCCTGGCGTCGTTCACCGGCATCGCCCTGATCCTGTGGCAGGGCCTCGGCGCCAACATCTGGCACACCCTCTTCTGCCTGTTCATCATCCTCGTCATCACGATCGGGCTCGTGCGCGCCGTGACGGAAGGCGGCCTTCTCGGCTTCCAGGCGTGGGTCAGCCCCTTCCACTTCATCCGGTCCTTCACCGGCATGGCCAAGGCGTCCACCTCGCCCTCCATCTTCGCCCCGCTCATGGTCTACTACTCCATCCTGTTCCTCGACATCAAGACGTTCATCGCCCCCGCCATGGCCAACAGCCTCAAGGTGCGCGACGACCTGCGCCTGTCCCGGGCCCGGTTCCACACGCTGATGGCCGTCGCCATCGTGGCGGCCATGGTGATTTCCGTGATCACGGCCATCATGATGTCCTACTCCAAGGGCGCCGACCAGATGGCCGGCTGGTTCTACACGTCCTTCCCCAAGAGCCTGTTCGAGAAAATCGCCACCATGACCAAGACCCCCCCGCTGCCCGCCTCGGCGGAGGCCGGCTGGGTCGTCTTCGGCGGCGCCGTCATGGCCCTGCTCCTCTACCTCCGCCAGTCCCTCTTCTTCCTGCCCCACCCCATCGGCCTGATCATGCTGGTCAATCCGATCATGCGCTATTACTGGTTCTCCATCTTCCTCGGCTGGGCAGCCAAGGCCGTCGTGACCCGGTATGGCGGCAAGAACACCTATATCACGGTCCGGGGGCTCTTCATCGGCCTGATCGCCGGCGAACTGATCATGGTGACGCTCGCCATGCTGCTCTCGGTGATGCTCGATATTCCGATCCGCCTGGATCTGAACCGCAATTAAGGAACCCGCATGGACAACAAAACAACACCAACGCCGACCGGGGAGATCCCGAACCAGTACTCCATCCCCTGGAGCGTGGCCTTCCAGGTCAGCTGGGCCGGCGTGCGCCGCCGGATCTTCCGCTCCGCCATCACCATGCTCGGCGTGGTGCTGGCCATCTCCCTGCTCACCTACATGGTCGTGACCCAGAACATCACCGATGCGCTGGTCCACGCCAACATCGACGACCTGAACCTGCTGCTGCAAAAAGCCGGCATCGACATCTTCAGCAGCAACCGGGTCGACAGCATGACGATCCTCCTCATCACCCTCTCCCTCATCACCTGCCTGGTCGGCATCATCAACGCCATGCTGATGTCGGTCACCGAGCGGATCAAGGAGATCGGCACGCTCAAATGCCTCGGGGCCCTGGACTCGTTCATCGTGAAGTCCTACTTCATCGAGTCCTCCCTCCAGGGCTTCCTGGGCACGCTGCTCGGAATCATCATCGGCCTCCTGGTGGCCATCCTCATCGCCACGACCAACTACCATGGCTATGTCTTCACCTACTTCCCCGGGCTGGCCACCCTCAAGTCCACCCTGATCGCCGCCGCCACCGGCCTGTTCATCTCCATCGCCGCCTCGATCGCCCCGGCTTACTGGGCGGCCAAGAAAGAGCCCGTCGAAGCCATGAGGGTTGAAGAATGAAGGACCAGAAGAACATCGTTCAGATCAAGGGCGTATCCAAGGTCTATACCCGCGGGGCCGAGCAGGTCCACGCCCTGCGCGACGTGTCCATCGAGATCGGTCGCGGCGACTACGTCTCCATCATGGGCCCCTCCGGCTCCGGCAAGTCCACGCTGTTCAACATGATCGGCGGGCTCGACACACCGACCAACGGGGAAGTGTTCATCGACGGCTATCGCCTCTCCGACCTCTCCTCGCGCCAGCTGGCCTGGGTCCGCTGCCACCGGATCGGGTTCATCTTCCAGTCCTTCAACCTGATCCCGTCCATGACCGCCCTCGAAAACGTGGCCATCGCCCGCATCTTCGCCGGCGTCAGCCCCGCCCAGGCGCGCCGGGATGCCGCCCAGACCCTCGAGCGCGTCGGCCTCGGCCACCGCCTGCACCACATTCCCTCGCAGGTCTCCGGCGGCCAGCAGCAGCGCATCGCCATCGCCCGCGCCCTCGTCAACCAGCCCTCCATCATCCTGGCCG
>CAYZVY010000115.1:0-13775 GCA_964481675.1 uncultured Verrucomicrobiota bacterium | reverse complement strand
ATTAGGCCGAGGGATCGCATAACCGTATGCTACAGGTTGGGCGGGGGTGGTCAAGAGACATTCTAATCTCGCAAAGCAAGGCTTACACCTGCTTGTTGGTCTCCGTTGGAGAGTGGGCGCTTGGATGTGGGAGCGCGGCCCAGTCCGCGCGATCAAGCGCAAATTCTGCGCATCTCGCGCCAACGGCTTGCCCTTCGAAGCGCTTCGCGTAGGAGGGTGTGGCGCTCCCACCTTCGGTTGCTGAACATGGCCGCCAAGGTGTCCCCGACCGACTTGCGTAACGTCATCCGCTATCAGGCCGGGGTGGCACCCGGCCCTCCAACGTGTTTGTCCCCTATGGAGAGCGGGCGCTTGCCACTCCGAAGCGCTTCGCGAAAAGCGGGTCCCACACCGCCGCATGCGCCAGGATTTGCAGATCGATCATGCCCGATAAATCGGCTTGAAGCACCGTCTTAAAGACGCCATGCTCTGCATCATGAAAACCGTCAGACTGCTCTTTCATGCGGGAATCCTTTCGCTGGTCCTCGTGTGTCTAGGATGCCACACGCAGATGCGTGACGAGCCGGGCGTGTTGATTTTGCTTACAAACAATATCAAAAAGCTCTCGGCCCCGGTCCAGTGCAGCGAATACACCGCTCTCGCCGGCGATCCCTGCGTCATCAAGGACGGCGGGGTGTACCGCATCTTCTACACCGGCCTCGACAAATCCATCTCCGGCGGCGGCATCGGTTCGGCGACCTCCAGCAACGGCATGGACTGGGTCATCGTCGATGTCGCCAACCCGAAAGCGGGCAAGGGACTGGTTCTCCGCGGGGTGAACGACACGTGGCAGCATCAGCTCGAGACGGCCATGGCTATCAAACACGACGGCCAATTCTTCCTGTACTATTCCGGATATCCCAAAGTCGGATGGCCCGAGAACCCGGGTAAAATCGGCGTCGCCGTCTCCCGCGATGGCGTGAGATTCGAGCGCCCTTCAGCCGCCCCGGCCCTCGACACATCGCCCGAGGGCTACGATGCCAACGGGTTATACAGTCCCTCGGTCATTCATGACGGCGCCCGGTTCATCATGGTCTACGCCGGCCATTGCTACCCCGGCGAATACGGCGGCCACAGCAACAAATGGCGGACGACCGCCTCGACGGCGGAGCCGGGCATCTACGTGCTCGGCGCTACCAGCCCCGACGGCATTCACTGGACCAAATGCGACAAGCCGGTGCTCTCGCCCTCCTCAAGCCTCCCCTGGCTGGTCAACGGCGTGGCGGAACCCGATCTGATCCGGGCGCCCGATGGTCAATACTATCTATTCTTCACCGGTAATCTCGGCGACGACGAAGCGCGGCTCATTGGCGTGGCACGGGGAGCGACGCCGCTGGGGCCCTGGCAGGTACGCCCCGAGCCACTGCTCGCCGGCACCCCAGACTTATTTGACGCAAAAGGCGTGCTCGCCCCGTCGGTCCTGATTGAAGGCGGCATCCTGCGCGTCTGGTACCTGACCAGCGATGGGGACCGGCACATGACCGGTTACGCCGAAATGCCCTGGCCTTTGGAGGGGTGGTAGCCCTGCCTGAAACTGACTGAGAACAAATGGTCGAAGATCGAGTACGCGTACGACGTACGAGTACGATCCCAACTGATCACGGATTACTGATCACCGACCACTTCTTCTAACCCTTCCACTCCCACACATCATCGCGGTCCTTCACGGGAAGATCCACGGGCTTGCCGTCGTGGGCGGACTGGTACATGGCCAGCACGATTTCAAGGGTGGGGCGGACGGCGGCCACGGGGATCACCACTTCGCGGTTCTCCTGAATGGCGTCGATCATGTCCTGGACCACGAAGGCGTGATCGAGATAGCCGAAGTCGGCCGCACCCGTGGCGCCCGTCGACTGCGAGGCGCTGCCGTAGAGCCGGATCTCGGCGTCCTCGGGCTTCTCCTCGCGGAACTTCCAGACGGCGACTTTCTCGCCGGTCATGATGGCCGTGCCGTCCGTGCCGTGGATCTCGATGCGGACATCCGTTCCCGGCCACATGGCCGTGGACGCCTCCACCACGCCGCGCGCGCCGCCCTTGAAGTCGATGAACGCGTAAAGCGTGTCTTCCAGGTGCACGTCCGGGTGCGCCAGGTTGGTCATCCGGGCATCGACCCTGGCCGCGGGACCGGCGATGTACTGGATCAGGTCGATGTAATGGAACGCGTGCTGCACGGTCACGCCCGCGCCCGAGCGGCGCGACGAGCGCCAGGCGTCCATCTTGTAATAGTCGGTCGCCCGGAACCACTTCATGACGGCGTCGGCCTGCAGCAGCGTGCCGAAGCGGCCGTCGGCCAGCGCCGTCCGGATGGCCTGGATGGCCTTGCGCACGCGGCACTGGACCGTGCAGCCGAACTTGACGCCGGCCGTGCGGCAGGCCTCGATCATGGCGTCCGTTTCCTTGAGCGACATGGCCGGCGGCTTTTCCGTCAGCACATGTTTGCCCGCCTTGGCGCAGGCCATCACGGCGTCGAAATGCAGGTGGTTGGGCAGGCAGACGTTGACCACGTCGATGGCGGGGTCCTTGAGCATGTCGGCCAGCGTGTAATAGGCCTTCACGCCGAACTCCGCGGCCAGCTTGTCGGCCCGCTCCTTGCTCATGTCGCAGATGGCGACGAGGAGGCCGCCCTTGCTGGCTTTCACGCTCTTGCAGTGGAAGGGGGAGACGAGACCCGCGCCGAGAATGCCGAAACCGATCGTGCTTTTCATTTAACCCTCCGGAGTGAGAATGCCCTTGAGCGCCTTGAGATTTTCGATGTCATCGAACACCCGCTCCCAGTCGGAGAGGGGGGCCTTGTGCGTCACGACCTTCTCCGCCGGCACCGCGCCGCTGGCGATCAGGGCGATGGTACGGTCCCAGGCCTTGTACATGGTGGACATGTTGAACTGCAGGTTGACCACCTTCTTCTGGAAGGCATCCCACGGAATCTCGACCGGCCGGTTGCCGGTGAGGCCGATGGCGCAGATTGTCCCCATTTTTCGCACAAGGTCGATGGTGCCCGCGATCGCGCGCGGCGCGCCGCTGCACTCGGCCACCACGTCGGCCCCGATCCCGTTCGTCATCTCCATGATGACCTCGGCGGGCTTCTGCGTGACCACGTTGACCAGGTGCTTGAAGCCGAGCTCGCGCGCCGTCTTCATGCGGAGCGCCTCGTCGCCGGGCGTGCCGAGGATGACCACCTCGCGCGCGCCGTAGGCCCGCGCGACCAGGGCCGTGAGCAGGCCGATGGGGCCGGGGCCGACCACGACCACGAAATCGCCGGGCGTCATCGCGCCGCGGGTGATCAGGTCGGTGACGCAGTTGCACGCCGGCTCGACCATGGCGGCCTGGTCCCACGTCATCGTGTCGGGGATCTTGTGGAGGAGCGCCTCGGGGTAGCAGATGTATTGCGTCATGCCGCCGTTGATGCCCCAGCCGGGGGAGCGCTTCTCGGGGCAGATCTGGATGTTGCCGGTGCGGCACAGGGGGCAGACGCCGCACGCCTTCGTATGCGGCTCGGCCACCACGCGGTCGCCGAGCTTCGAGGCCTTGCAGCCGGCGCCCAGTTCGATGACGGTGCCGGTGAACTCATGGCCCAGGATGACGGGCGGCCAGTAGGGGAACTGGTCGTGGCGGATATGGATGTCGGAGCCGCAGATGCCGCAGCCCTCGATCTTGATCTTCACTTCGCCGGCGCCGGGGGTCGGCACGGGAACGTCGCGGACTTCGATGTACCCGACGCCCTTCTGGGTCTTGACAAGCGCTCTCATGACTGCTCTCCCGAATGGCGCCGGAGGAAGGCCGCCAGTGTTTCGACGGCGTCGGACAGGTCCCGCGCCGCGATGTGTTCGTCCTTGGAATGGGCCACCTTGAGCGAGCCCGGGCCGTAGACGACCGTGGGGATGCCCAGCTGGTTGGAATAGAGCCATGCGTCGCAGGAGGCGGTCATGGCGTCGACCTTGTTGGGGCGCCCCTTTTCTGCCGCCGCCGCCAGGATGCCCTGGGGCAGCGCATGCTGCGGGTCCAGGACGCTGCTGTCGTGGCGGTACATGAAGGTCAGGGTGAAGCGGCCCGCCAGGCCGGCATCGGTGTCCAGCGCCTTGCGCATGCCCGCCATGACCTGCTCCTTGGTCGTGTTGGGCAGCAGGCCCAGCACGCCTTCCATGACGGCGAGGCTGGGGGCCGAGGCCGGCCAGTTGCCGGCTTCCAGGCGGCCGAAGGTGATGGGCATGGGGTTGGGATAGGGGTCGAACAGCGGGAAGCCGCGCGAGGCGGCCAGCAGGTCGTCGTGATATTTTTCGAGAATGGCGATGGCGTCGCGCGCCATGAGCAGCGCGCTGCGGGTCTGGCCCGCCTGCCCGCTGTGGCCCGCTTTGCCGTGGAACTCGATGCGGAACCAGACCGCGCCGCGGATGGAGGTGAGCACGCGCCCCTCGGTGGGCTCCAGCACGATGCAGGCGTCAGCCTTCTCGCCGCGGCGCGCCATGGCCAGCGTGCCGTTGCCGCCGTTCTCCTCTTCCACCACGATATGGGCGATGACGTCGCCCTTGAGCTTTACGCCGCTCTCCTGGAGCGCCCGGAGCAGCAGGTAGACCGTGGTCACCTGGCCCTTGGCGTCGCACGCCCCGCGGGCGTAGAGGAGGCCGTCGGCGACCTTCGCCTTCCAGGGGTCGGGCTGGTCCTGCGAGGGCGGCACCACGTCGGTGTGGGCGTTGAAGAGCAGCGACTTTCCGCCGCCCGTTCCCGGCTTCACCACGCGCAGGTTGAACCGGCCGTTGTAGGGGATGCCCTTGATGGGGTCGCTGTAATCGGGGTCGTCGCGGAGGCTGTCGGCCAGCGGCACCCGCTCCACCCGCGCGCCCGTCCGGGCGAACGCCTTTTCGAGGAACAGGATCGCCTCGTGCTCCTTCCCGGGCGTGGAGGGGAAGGCGACGAGGTCCGACAGCAGCTGGACCGCCTCGGGGAGGAGCGACTCGATGACCGGCTTGAGGTCTTTCATTTCGCCTCGAGCTCCAGGAGGGCTTTTTCGAAGAGGGCCAGGCTCTCGTCGGCCTCGGCCTGGGTGATCACCAGCGGCGGGGCCACGCGGATCACGTTGCCGTGGACGCCCACGGAGCCGATCAGCACGCCCTTGTTGGCGGCGGCCTCCATGAGGGGCCGGATGAGCTCGGGATACGGCTCGCGGGTGGACTTGTCCTTCACGAACTCCAGCCCCATCACGAGGCCCATGCCGCGCACGTCGCCCAGGTACTTGCTCTTTTTGGCCAGCGCCTGGAGCTTCTGCATCATGTAGGCGCCCATCGTCGCGGAGTTGCCCACCAGGTCCTCGGTCTCGTAGATTTCCAGGATGGCCGTCACGGCCGCGCTGGCCACGGGGTTGCCGCCGAGCGTGCTCGACAGCTCGCCCTTCTTGAGGGCGGAGAAGACGTCCGAGGTGCCCGCGACGGCGGAGACCGGCACGCCGCAGCCGATGGCCTTGCCGATGCTGACCAGGTCGGGCTTCAGCCCCTCGTGCTCCGAGGCCCACATCTTGCCCGTGCGGCCGTAGGAGGATTGAACCTCGTCGAGCGTGAAGAGGAGGCCGTTGCCGCGCGCCCACTCCTCGAGCCGCTTCAGCCAGCCCGGGGGCGGGAAGGTGAAGCCGGCGGCGCCCTGGTAGGGCTCCACGATCAGGCCGCCGAGGCTGCCGGTGGAGTTGGCCGCGATTTCCTGCTCGAGGTACTTGAAGTACTTCGTGAACTTCGGGCCGTCCGAGCAGAAGCCGAAGTCGTCGCGATACGGATTGGGGAACAGGGCGCGGATCATGCCGGGGACACCGGGGCCGTAGCCGCGCTTGGGGCCCGCCATGCCGCCGGCCGAGGCCGCGCCGAAGGTGCGGCCGTGAAAGCCGCCCATGAAGGAGAGGACTTCGAATTTCCCGGACTTGCGTTTCATGAGGCGCAGGCAGGCCTCGGTGGCCTCCGCGCCGGTGCTCAGGAAGAAGCACTTGTCCAGGTGCTTCGGCAGGGCCTTGACCAGCTTCTCGGCCGCCGCGATGCGGTAGGTGTTGGGGCACTCGTAGTTGTTGAGCAGGTCGCCCGTGGCCTTGCGCGCCGCCGCCACCAGGTGCGGGTGGCAGTGGCCCACGTTCGTGACCAGCACGCCCGAGGTCCAGTCGATGAAGACGTTGCCGTCCACGTCCTTGACCGTGACGCCCTTGGCCGATTCCCAGACCACGGGGGCCTGGAAGCCGGTGACATCGGCTTCGTACTGGTGCCACTTCTCGATCAGGCCCTTGCCCCGGGGACCCGGAAGGGGGCCGCTGACATGCGTGATGCCCATGATGATCTCCTGCCGCACCGCGGGGGCGGGCGGGTTATTTCTTCAGAACGCTCTTGTTGACGATGTTGCGCGCCGGCTGCCCCTTGGCGAAGGCCAGGATGTCGTCCAGGATGCTCTTGCGGATCTGGTCGCCCGATTCCGCCGAGGCCCAGCCGGTGTGCGGGGTGAGGATGACGTTGTCGAGCCCGAATAGGGGCAGGCTCTGGGGCGGGGGCTCGACTTCATAGACGTCGATGGCCGCGCCGGCGATCTTCTTCGTCCGGCAGGCTTCGGCCAGCGCGGCGATGTCAACCATGCCGCCGCGGGAGGTGTTGACCACCACGGCGGTCGGCTTCATGAGCGCCAGGGAGGCCGCGCTGATGATGTGGCGCGTCTCCTGCCCGAGGGGGGTGTGGACGGTGATGTAGTCGGCCTCGCGGAAGAGCTGCTCCTTTTCGACGAACGGCACATCGAGCGCCTTCTTGCGGGCGTCCGACAGGTAGGGGTCGTTGGCGATGATGCGGAACCCGTAGCTCTTGAGGCGCTGGATGAGCGTGCCGCCGATGCGGCCGGCGCCGATGACGCCGAGGGTCTTGCCCTTCATCCGGTAGAGGGGGAAGAGCTTGGAGAAGTCCCACTGGCCGGTTTTGCTCGACGCGTCGAGCGTGGCGCGGCTCTGCACGACCTTGCGGGCGAGGGCGAAGATCAGGGAGATGGCGTGCTCGGCCACGTCGTCGACGCAGTAGTCGGGCTGGTAGGCGAAGACGACCCCGTGCTTCGTGCAGGCGTCCACGTCCACGTTGTCGTAGCCGATGCCGTGGCGGATGAGCAGCTTGCACTTGGGCAGGCGGGCGAGGAGGGAGTCGGTGAACTTGACCATGTTGACGACGACCACGTCGGCGTCGGCGATGGCGGCGGCCACCTCCTCCTCGGGCTTGAACTTGAGCTGGAAGAAGGCGAAGTCGATGCCGGCCTTCTTCAGTTCGGCGGCTTCCCAGTCGAGGTTGTCTTCGATGTAGTCGGTGACGGCGATTTTCATGCTTTGAGCTCCACCCAGCGGTTGCGGTCCGCGGCCTTGTATACCGCCTCCACCACGCGGAGGGCGGCCACGCCGTCCTCGCCGGTGATGTACGGCTTCCTGTTGTTGAGAATGCTGTCCGCGAAGCCGCGGACGTACTGGAGACCCATGGTGCCGGAGTAGCCCTTGACGGCTTCCAGCTCGAATTCCTGGGCGCGGCGCGGGGCGCCGGCGAAGGCGGGGTCGTCGGAGCAGATCACGAGCACGTCCTTCTGGCCCTCGTAGGCGGGGGCCCAGGAGAGGACGCCGCGGGTGCCGCGGATGCCGATGTAGAGGTCGCGGCCGTAGGGGAAGGCGTCGGGCACGGTGTAGCTGATGTCGAGGGCCATGACCGCGCCCTTGCGGAACTGGAGGTGCGCGAAGGAGTTGTCCTCGATGTTGTAGCGCGTGTTGATCCGGACGTTGCGGCCGCTGACGGCGGCGACCTCGTCGGACATCACGAAGCGGAAGAGGTCGATCCAGTGGACGCCCAGGTTGTACATGGGGCCGCCGCCGGAGCGCGCGCGGTCCAGCATCCAGGGGGAGCCGCCGTCGATGTAGCGCTGGAGGCGGCCGGCCGCGATGCGGCCCTCGCCGCCGACGACCTTGCCGATGACGCCGGACTCGATGAGGCGCTTGATCTCCAGGGCCACGGGGTGGTAGCGCCAGCAGTAGCCGGTGGTGACCTTGACGCGGCTCTTTTGGGCGGCGGCGACGATGGCGGCGGCGCCGGCGGCGCTGGCGGCCACGGGCTTCTCGACCATCAGGTGGATGCCGGCGCGGGCGCAGGCCGCCGCGGCGGCGGGGCAGTCGGCGTGCGGGAGGAAGATCGCGGCCACGTCAGGCGGGCTCTTGCGCAGCAGCTCGGGCAGGGTGGCGTAGCCGGGGATGCCGAAGTCCTTCGCGAAGGCGTCGCGCAGGGCGGCGACGGGCTCCATGACGGCGGTCACCTGGAAGGCGGGGACCGACTTGAAGAGCGGCATGTAGGAGCGGGGGTGGAGGTGGCCGAGGCCGACGATGGCGACTTTCAGGGGGGCGGCGGGCGTTTTCATGGGCGGGCGGGTTCTCCTTGGCGGGTTAGAGGCGGGGCACGGCGACTTCGGCGCCCTTGCGCTGGGCCGACACGTAGGCCGCGTAGGTGGCGGCGGTGGTGTCGAGCGCCAGGTCCAGGCCCGACTGCGGCTCGGTTCCCGCGGCGGCGCAGGTCATGAAGTCCTGGAGCTCGGCCTGGTAGCCGATGGTGAAGTTCTCGTCGGGCGAGGCGGTGGACCAGCCTTCCTTGGTGCTGGTCTTCTCGATCAGGTAGATGTCCTTGTACTGCTCGGCCTTCGGGTTGTAGGTCATGGCCAGCTCGGTGGGGCTGATCATGCAGCGCGTGCGGTGGTTGTTGGCGAACACCTCCACGTAGTCGTAGATGCCGCCCAGGACGATCTCGCTGGTCACGATGTCGCCCACGGTGCCGTCCTCGAAGACGACGTGGATCATGCCGTAGTCCTCGATGTCCCGGTAGTCGGTCCGGAGGAAGCCGGCGTTGCGGTAGCCGGGCAGGCGGGTGAGCTCGTGGGTGCGGGCGGTGACGGCGACGGGGCGGATGGGGCGCCCGAGCGTGGCCAGGCCCTCGATCCGCTTCAGGTACAGGATGCCGCCCAGGGGGTGGACGCCCTTGCCGATCAGCGAGCCGCCGCCGGCGAACTTCCAGATGCCGTAGACGGGGGAGGCGGAGCCGTTGTGCGACTCCTCGCCCGCCAGCCGCAGGATCTGGGCCTTCGTCTTCTCGACGATCTCGCGCTCCTTCTGGAGGCTGGGGGCGTAGACGAAGTTCTCGGCGTAGCCGAAGAAGACCTTGTTCGCGCGGACGGCGCCGGCCAGCTTCCGCATGACCTCGACGACCTCCTCCAGCATCGGCTCCTTGGGCGCCGTGTTCCCGTAAAAGGAGTCGTCGCCGGGGCCGAAGGAGCCGGTGAGGGGCTTCTCGCAGATCACGCCCTTGCCCGCCTCCGCGGCCGCGAGGATGCCCTCCACGTGGGCGTAGGGCGGGGAGCAGACGTCCAGCACGTCGATGTGGGGCAGCATGGCCGCGATCGAGTCGAAGACGGGGATGCCGTGGCTTCGGCCGAAGGCGGCGCGGCTTTCGGGGCGGCGGGAGGTGACGCCGGCGAGGCGGACGTCCACGCCGTAGACGCGGCGGAGGCATTCGGTGTGGAAGAGGCCCGCGAAGCCCGTTCCGACGAGGCCGACCCGGATGGTTTTCACGGCTTGCACGTCCGGATTCTAGTATTTGCCGTTCTGCGTTTCAAAATGGGTCGACTTGCCGAGCAGCTCGCCGCCCTGCTTGATCCACTGCGCGACCCACTCCATGACCAGCCCGAGCGGGACGGACGGGTTGCCGAAGAGGCCGTTGGCCTTGCGGGCGTTGTTCAGGTAGCCGCGGCCGTTCTCCTCGCCCTCGATGATGGCGGTCTTGCCGAGCATGCGGCCGAAGGTGAGGGCCACCTCGCGGATGGAGAAGGTTTCGGGCCCGGTGATGTTGAGGGGCACCATGGGGGAGGCGGCGAGGGCGATGGACTGGAGGATCTGGTTGCAGGCGTCGCCCTGCCAGATGCCGTTGGCGTAGCCGGTCGTCACGTTCACGGGCTCGCCCTGCCAGACCTTGGTGGCGATGTCCACGAGCACGCCGTAGCGCAGCTCGAGGGCGTAGTTGAGGCGGCACTGGACCACGCGTTCGCCGGCGGAGCGGGAGTAGAAGTCGAACATCCGCTCGCGGCCGAGGCAGGACATCGTGTATTCTCCGATGGGGTCGGGCGTCATCTCCTCGGTGGAGCCGCCCGAGCGGAGGTCCACGACGGGGTAGACGCAGCCGGTCGAGAAGGCGGCGATGCGGGACTTGGTGAACGTCTGGGCCACGTTGTGGGCGACCATGACGTTGATGGCCCAGGTGAGGTGCTCCTGGCCGTCGGAGCCGAACTTGCGGCCCACGAGGTAGTAGATGTTGGCGACCTGGGGCAGCGTCTTGACGGCGTCGAGGTCGAGCAGGTCGCAGTTGATGGTCTCGATGCCCTGGGCCTTGAGGGCGGACAGGTCGGCCTTGTCCACGGCGATGACGCGCTTCTTGACGCCGGCGGCGTCCACGGCGCGCTTGGCCATGAGGGCGATGGTGGGGCCGACCTTGCCGGCCGCGCCGATGATCATGATGTCGCCCTCGAGTTTTTTCATGAACGCGACGAGGGCGGGCAGGGGGCGGGAAAGCAACTCGTCCAGCTGGGCAACCGTGGTGATGGTTTTAGGGAAGTCGGTCATGGCTCGGGCTCCTTTTATGTTCCAGATGTGAAAGCGTTAAACGTTATCATTATGACACGTGATCGTCAAGATTGAGAACCGCTTTTTTTTGAAAAGAGGCGGCGGTTTTTCAGAGCGAACCGGCCGCCGCGCGCCACAGGTATTCAAAGAAATTGCCGTTGAAGGCGTCGGGGTTGATGAAGGGGACGGCGAGGCCGGGTTTGGCCAGGAAGGGGCTGAGGACCCAGGAGAGCTCGCAGCCCGTGAGGCCCGAGACGGCGATCCAGGAGAGCAGGACCCGGCCGGCGACGGGGGCGGCCCGGGGAATGGCCGTGAGCAGGCGGTAGGCGCGGATGTTGCCGATGATCCCGCAGAGGCCGATCAGGGCGGTGTGGGCCGGCAGGAGCATGCGGTAGGTGGACAGGGCGCCGGGCAGGTCGGGCGGCGGGGCCTGGCAGGCGAAGAACAGCGCCACCGGGCTGAGGGCGCCGAGGAGGATCGCGCTGACGGCCAGGCTGACGAGAATGCAGGTCCAGACCTGGCGGAGGGAGAGGCCCGAGCCGAGGACCTGCGCCAGCATGCCGTTGATGACGCCGCTGGCCGCGGTGACGGAGACGAGAAGCAGCGGCATCTTGACCGCGGAGAGCCCGGCCTGGAGCGGCGAGCGCCAGAGCCCGAAGGCGGCGCCGTACAGGGACGAGCCCGCCACGATGGCCAGGACACAGGAGAGAATCAGGGGCCCCAGGCCGCGGTTGGAGGCGATCGCGTCCGCGAGTCCGCGCTCCATCCGGCAGAGGGCCGCGGGGCTGTGGAGCCTATTTTCCGTCAAGGGTCTGGATCCAGTGGCTGAAGAAGAACTGCTTGGTCTGCAGGTCGAAGCCCTTGAATTCGCCCACCAGCGGCCGCAGGAAGGTGCACATCTGGAAGACCACCAGGATGAAGATGAGGGCCCAGACCTGCAGCACGTGGAGCCGCTCCCCGTTGACGAACTCGACCGCCACGGTCAGCAGGCGGAGGGCGAAGTAGATGCTGACGACCCAGAACGCCAGGTGCAGGAAGCCCATGAAGGCCACCGCGCTGGTGGATTGCGAGAAGATCCAGATGATCGGGGCGAAGCCCACCAGGAGCAGCGCGCTGAGCGCCAGGCTCTGCAGCAGCAGGCCGGCGAGCTGGAGCAGCGACAGGCGGCCGCCCGACAGGCAGACGAAGATATACAGGCTCGGCAGGCAGAGCAGGGCGCTGAACAGGTAGCCCAGCCAGACCTTCAGCGGCACCACCCAGAACTGGGGGCCGCCCGAAAAGGTGGCCATGACGGCGCCATAGGCGACCATGCAGGCCATCAGGGCGACGAAGAGCGCGAACCCCACACGGCCCGCGCCGCCATGGACAATCGCGTAGGCGATCTGGCCGGGCCGCTTGAGCAGCGCGTCGATCACCCCGAAAAACGTCAGGCTTCCCTCGGCGGGCAGGAAATGATCGCCAAATCCGGAAAACAGTTCACCCTTGTTCGGTGCCACGGGGCGGGGGGCGGGCGGAAGCGGGGGCGGCACGGGAGGAAGCGTACTGAACGATTCATTCATGGGGCATTCTCCTTGATCCGATGAAGCTATACCCGGGGAGGAAATATGTCCAGCGTTTTAAGGGACGGTATTCCGGCTAAAATGAAGGGAAAAGGACGCTTTTCTGTTGATTTCGCCTCCGCTTTCTGGGAGACTTATTTATTCCAAACCCGGGGAAGACCGGGCCTTGGCAGAAAAAGGAGACACGATGAAGGTTTCAATCGATCTGGATGCTTGCGTGGGTTGCGGGCTTTGCGAAGGCGACGCGCCGGAAGTTTTCGAAATGGATGGCGACAAGGCCAAGTGCAAGATCACCGACATTCCCGAGAATCTGCAGAAGTCGGCCAAGGAAGCCACCGCCAACTGCCCGCAGGAAGCGATCAAGCTGACGTAACCAACCGGGGCCGGTGGAAACACCGGTCCTTTTTTTCTCTCAACATGGAGGTATGATATGAAGATTTTCGAATGCAGCGTGTGCGGCCACATCGAGTTCGACATGGCGGACAAGTGCCTCGTCTGCCGGGCCACCCAGTCGTTCAAGGAAAACGCCGCGGCGATCAAGAAGCCGGGCCAGACCCCGGGCGGGGAAGCCGACAAGAAGCACCTGCCGTTCATCAAGGTCGAGGCGGACGGCTTTTTCGGCGGCACCGACTCGGTCATGGTCAAGGCCATGATCGGCGAGATGGAGCATCCGATGAAGGCCGAGCACTTCATCCGCTGGATCGATATTTATTTGAACGCGAAGTTCGTCAACCGCATGTGGCTCTCGCCCGAAACCAACCGGCCGGCCATGGCGGTCAGCATCAAGGCGAAGAACGGAACCATCACGGCGGTCCAGAATTGCAACCTGCACGGAACCTGGATGATGGAGAAGGCGTTTTAACGGGCTCGTGAGCCGATTCCCGGGGAAGTCTTTTAGGCGGGTCAAACCGCGGACTTCCCCTCTTTTTTTGACGGGATGCTCCAGTCCGAAGCGCATTCTTGACGAGAGCGCCACCTCAACCGCATACTCCCCCGATGACGATTACCATCCATGCCGCGGATTTTTTCAAGAATCCGACTTTCTGGTCGCCGTTTTTCGCTTGGTTTATCGCCCAGATCATCAAGACGGCGCTCAATTTCAGGGCCAGTCAGCGGATTGATTTCCGGTACTTGTCCAGCCTGGGCGGCATGCCCAGCGCCCATTCCGCCACGGTCAGCGCCCTGGCCATGTCGGTGGGCATCAACCAGGGCTTCGACTCCCAGGTGTTCATGAGCACCTTCATCCTGGCCCTGATCGTTATGTTCGACGCCTCCACCGTCCGCCGCGCGGCCGGCTTGCAGGCCTCCCTGCTGAACGATATCGTGAAGGAGCTTTTCAAGGAGCACCATTTTTCCGAGCGGAAGCTCGTCGAGTTGCTGGGCCATACCCGGCTCGAGGTGTTCGTCGGCCTGATCCTCGGGATCCTGGTGGCCATCGCGGTCAACGCCTTTGCCGCCTAGCCGGCATCCGGCAGACACCCCATATGGCTTGTCAATCCGGGTCGGCGGCGCCCGCCATGTGTTTCCTTAAAAGGTACAAGATGCCG
>CAYZVY010000114.1:0-13953 GCA_964481675.1 uncultured Verrucomicrobiota bacterium | reverse complement strand
AAGCTCGCCCTCTCCTTCACCTTCCAGGCGAAATACCTCGGCATGTCGCCGTGGGACTGCCCCGGCGTCTTCGCCATGATCCCGCACATCGAGCACACCTTCGGGATCCAGCATACCCGGGGCGGGCTGAGCCGGATCTCCCACGCCATGGCCGCGGTGGCCGCGCGGAACGGCGCGGCCATCCGCCTCGCCTCGCCCGTGCGCCGCGTGCTGGTGAAAAACCGGGCCGTCACCGGGGTGCTGCTCGAGGACGGGGACACCCTGGAAGCCGACGCCGTCGTGCTGAACGCCGACTTCGGCCACGCCATGACGCACCTGTTCGAGCCAGGCGTCCTGCGCAAATATACGCCCGCCGCCCTGGAGCGCAAAAAGCTCTCCTGCTCCACGTTCATGCTGTACCTGGGAATCGACCGCCCGATCGACGCCCCCCATCACCTCATCGCCTTCGCCGACGACTACCGCACGAACGTGGACTCCATCTTCAAGCGCGGCAAGCTGGTCAAGGACACCTCGTTCTACGTGCGCAACGCCTCGGCGACGGACCCGACCCTGGCCCCGCCGGGCCACTCCGCGCTCTATGTGCTGGTTCCGGTTCCCAACAACCGGAGCGGGCTCGACTGGGCCCGCGAGGGCGACGCCTTCCGGGAAACCGTGCTCGACGCCATCGCCTCCCGGACGAATCTGGGCGACCTGCGCCCGCACATCCGGGCCGAAAAGCGGATCACCCCGCTGGACTGGGAACAGGAGTACCGCGTCTACAAGGGCGCCACCTTCAACCTGGCCCACAACATCGGCCAGATGCTCTACTTCCGGCCCCGCAACAAGTTCGAGGAGCTGGACCGCTGCTACCTCGTCGGCGGGGGCACCCATCCGGGCAGCGGCCTGCCCACGATCTACGAATCCGGGCGCATCGCCGCGAACCTGATCGCCCGCGCGCACAACGTGCCGTTTGTCTCCGCCAATCTGGAGGTTTGACCGCCATGCCCGCCCGCACCGTCATCCTGGCCAGTCCCCGCGGCTTCTGCGCCGGCGTGCGCCACGCCGTCGACATGGCCGAGGCGGTGCTGCAGCAGCGGCCCCACCCCGTCTACGGGCTGAAGGAAATCGTGCACAACCGCCAGGTCACGGAGGCGCTTGAGCAGAAGGGGCTGCTCTTTGTCCAGGATATCGCCGACGTGCCGGCCGGCAGCACCGTCCTGTTCAGTGCCCACGGGGTCCCCCCCTCCGTCCGGGCGGCCGCCGCCGGGCGCCGCCTGGAGGCGATCGACGCCACCTGCCCCTTCGTCATGAAGGTCCACGAGGAGGTGAAGCGCTTCGCCGCCCGGGGCTGCACGATCGCGCTGATCGGCCACCGCCGGCATGACGAGGTGATCGGCGTGGCCGGCGAGGCGCCCGACCGCGTGGTGATCATCGAAAACGAGGCCGAGGCCGCCGCCCTGCAGCCAGCCGATCCCGACCGCCTGGCCGTGATCACGCAGACGACGCTCAGCCAGGAGGAGACGGACCGCATCCTGGCCGTCCTGAGAAGCCGCTTTCCCCGCCTGGTGACGCCCCCGAAAAAGGACATCTGCTACGCCACCGCCAACCGCCAGGAGGCGGTCAGGCAGCTGGCCCGGCGGGTCCCCTTCATTCTCGTGCTGGGCGCCGCCAACAGCTCCAACTCCCGCCGCCTGGTGGAAGTGGCCGTGGCCAACGGCGCGGAAGCCCGTCTCGTGAGCGAACCCGCCGAACTGGACGTCATCGCGCTCGCCGGCCGGGAGATAATCGGCCTGACCGCGGGCGCGTCAACCCCGGAGCCCTTCATCGCGGGAATTCTCGACCGGTTACGCGGGCAGGGATTCGACCGGGTGGAGGAAATGGAAGTCGTACATGAGACGATCCATTTCGCGCTGCCCCCATCCCTTCGCCCGCCTCGGCCCTGAGCGCGGCGATTACGGCTCAGCCAGGGGGTTCCAGACTCGCTTGAAGCCAAACCCTTGAAAATCTTTCACATTGCGCGTCGCGAACTCGGTGACTCCGTGATGCCGCAACATCAAGGCCAGGCGCGCATCGTAGACCTTCCGGTACGGGAAATCTGCCTTTGCGGCAAGTTCCCACAGCCGACTCATGATCTCCGACTGGGGCCCCGGATAGTCCAGAATCAACCAATATGGGTGGGATCGAAATTGTTGAATGACACGCGCCGCTTCCGTTCCATTGAGCGGATGTTTCGAAACGGTGGGATTTCGCAAAAGCCCGTAGAGTTCAACGAGCACCAACTCGCTGAGACTAAACCGCTCTGACGTCCTCACGCCATTCAGATAGGAGACGGCTGCCGCATGATGGACAGACGCGCTGTCGAGCACGGCAAACAGCACGTTGGTGTCGCACGACATCATGTCGGTCCGCCCTTTCGCCGAACCCGATAGCGTGCAGGTTTCTCGCGCACCACTCCGCGCCCTTCGTTGATGTCATAACGCCAGTCCGGATTTTCGAAGAATGCGTCGCCCCCCAGCGGCCGGGGTTTGGGCAACGCCCATGTGTCGCGGGCTTCGGGGTGTGCGGGAAAATGGCTCAAGATGGTCTCCAGCCCCCGCCGAACCAACTCGGCCAGAGACATCTCGCGTTCGGCGGCTACCCGTTTCACCTCGCGATACAGCTCATCCGGTAATTGTATCTGCGTTCTAATCATGATTAAATTATGACATCTACATGGAAACGGCGTCAACGATTATCCTTACCAGACCCCCTTTACCGGATACCGTTTGAAGTTCGCATCGCTCGTGCAAATTGACATGTTCTCCACAAGTGGGCCCCAGTTGCGCCACCGGCCGCCCGCGTTTCGTCACACACTTTGCATCAGAACGCGGTGCCCAGCGAAAAATACCACCGGCTGTAGCCGCCTTCCGCCTGGCCATACGCCAGGAGCAGGGGGCCGATCGAGGTGTCCGCGCCCAATCCCAGCGCGACGCCGGTCCGGCAATCCGAGGCATCGGCGTCGCGCGAGTCTTCCCAGACGTTTCCGTAATCGATCCGCGTGATGGTGTAAACGCCGCGGCCCAGGGCCGACGGGAGGGTGATCAACCGGTACCGGTAGCCGGCAGACGCGATGGCCATCTCGGAGCCGCGGAACTGATCCTCGGCAAGCCCGGCAAAGCCAAAGGGCCCGCCAATGGTAAACTGGGCGTAAGCGGGAAGCTCGCTGTCCAGGCTGGACCCGTAGCGGAAACCCAGCGAGCCGGTGTGATGGCCGACGGACGTCTGCCCGAGGTAGGACACCAGCAGCTTGTCGTAATCACGATCCCCGCCCATCTCCTCGCGGGCAAACTGCCCGTCCGCCCGGAAATAAAAGCCCTGCCGCGCGAACACGGTCCGGTCCTGCCGGTCCACGATCAGCGACACGTTCCAGCCGCCCAGGTCCTCGTCCGCCTCGGGCAGGTCGGTCGTCCCGGTGTCGACGTCGGCCTTGGCCGTGCCCAGGAACGGCCCCATGCGCAGTTCGGCGTAACTCCGATATTGAAGCCCGAAATCGAGGCGGATATCCGTACGCGTCACGTCATAGATGGCGACGCGATCCTTCTCCTGGTACACGTTCTGCATCCGGGAGTTGTAGTCGACCGAGGGAGCGACAAACATGAACCCGCGCGAGTCCAGCGGCTGGTAGAACTCCGAATTGAAATCCTGGACGCTCCCGATCTCCAGCTCATTCCGCCATTCCCCGCCCAGTTCGTTGATGCTCATCCGCGTCAGGTTCAACAGCATGCCCCAATCCGATTCCTTCTCGAAATCGCTCCCGAGCCGCAGCCCGTATTTGAAATAGGTCGGCCCCCACTCCTTCTCCCGCGTGTCAAAAACAAGGGTGCTCGAACCATCCCCGTTGGGGGGGAGGCGGAAGGTCACCTGCTCGAATTCGCCGATGCCGTAGATGTCCAACAGGTCGCGATAAACCCGTTTCCGGTCGAATGCCATGCCCGGCTCGGTGTGAATCCGGCCGCGGATGGCGCTTTCACTGACGCGCGCGTTCCCGGTCACCCTGATCTCGCCAATGGGGATCGAGCCGGGTTCGGGACGGCGCTGCCGGGCCAGGAACTTCGCATAGTCCTCGGGGCTGACGGCATAGCGCGCCAGGGCATCCTTTTTCGCGCGGGCCGCCGCCTCCCCGTCCGGGGCAATCCCGGCAATGCGGTCGAAATGGGACGCCGTGAATCCGACCAGCGGCGGCTGGATGCCCACGTCGGCGAGCTTGTAATTCCTGATCTGGTCGGGCCGCTGGGCAATCGAATAGGTCCGCCCCAGGATGGCGCCCAGGGAATTCAGGTTATCCGCCTTGACGATATCGTCGGCGGAGCCCACATCCACGGCAATGACGATGTCCGCCCCCATGGCCTTGGCCACATCCACCGGCAGGTTGTTCACGATGCCGCCGTCCACCAGGATGCGTCCGTCGATCCGGGCCGGGGTGAACGCGCCGGGCACGGCCATGCTCGCGCGCATCGCCTGGGCGAGATCGCCGTGATCGATCACGTAGGCCGTCCCGCTCTCCAGGTCGGTCGCCACGGCGCGATACGGGATGGGAAGGTCGTTGAAGTTCGTGATGGCGACGGAGCGGAGGGCCATGTACTGGAGGACGTTGTTGAGATTCTGGCCCGCCGCCATGCCTGTCCCCATCTTGGACCTTCCCCAGCTCATTCCCATCTCGAACAGGTAACGCTGATCCTCGCTTTTCCGGCGGAAGAACAGCTCCTGGCGGGGCGTCTCGTCACTCATGACCTCGTTCCAGTCGAGCGACTGAAGGAAGGACTGGATCTCGTCCGGCGACATGCCGCCGGCATACAGCCCCGCGATGATCGACCCCATGCTCGTGCCGACGATGTAGTCGATGGGAACGCGGGCCTCCTCCAGCACCTTCAGCACGCCGATGTGCGCGAACCCCAGCGCCCCTCCCCCGCCCAGCACAAGGCCGATCTTCGGGCGGACCTGGTTCGTGGAGGTTTCCGCCTGGGCCGTTCCCAAAAGAGCCGCCAGCGCGAGCAGCATCACGAGTAACCTGAGCATCATACGTTGTTCTCCCGGTTGGTTTAAAAGGGCTGGTCAATCGTCATCTGAACGGCGCCGCCTTCGTCCGTGATCCCGACATCGGCCCGGACCACCAGCGAATTGACCATCAAACGCAAGCCGACCAGGCCGCTCACCTTCAAGTCAGAATGCAGCTCCTCGACGTCGAAGTCGTCCGCCACACGCCCGACCTCCACGCCCGCCACATACTGCAGCCATTGCACGCGGGCATTCCGGCGGTTCAGCCAAGCGGCATTCCGGAGCGGATTCCAAGCCGGGATATGGCGGTATTCCGCCGCATAATAGACGGCGGACCGATCGTTGAAACGGCCCTCCGGATACCCCTGCATCCGGTCCAACCCGCCCAGGGTCGCGCCCGCAAACGAGGGCGGGCGATGAAACACCTCTTCCCCGTCGTCGAGGGAGGACTCATTCCAGGAGGGCGTGTCGATCCACCAGGCGTTCAATGCCAGCACGCGAAAACGGCTGTTCGGGCCCGTCGCGAGGGGAATATATTTGGTCAGGTAGACGTCAACCGTTTCCCAGGGAGCCGAGCTGTTTATCCCGCCCCAGTCCCGGGTATACCGCAGCTGCTGGATACTCCCGCGGCTGGGATTCTCATGAAAATCCGTGTTCTCGTAATGAAGCAGGAATTCCGCCCCGGACGTGGTGACGGTTTGGTCCCCCGCGTCTTCGGCGTCCACATCCTGCCGGCGATAGAAGGGCTTGACTCCGACCAGTGTATAGCCCTTGCGCAGAGGGTTCCATTCGCCCGTATCGCGGCCCTTGACGACCAGCCCGTCGCGGAGAACAAGGCGCGACCTGGGGTCCCCCAGCCCCGCGCCGATCGGCAGCACATAGCCGAAAAGCGTCCACACCTTGACGTCGGTCCCGTCGCCGGTGATAAAGTCCTCCGGATCCGAGCCGTTGCTGCCCGCCCGCTCCGTCCCGGCGAAATCGGGATTCCCTTCCGTATAGATGTCGATCGCGCTGAAGCGGCCCACATTAAGCTGGCCGTTGATGAAGAGCCGTTCGGTCTCCGGCACTTCAAGGTCCCGGACGGCCAAGAACCCGTATACCGTGCCGGCGGCGGATCCGACCACTGTCGCGAACGAGGATGCCTGCGGCTGGAAATAGCCCCGGTTGCCGATGCTGGCCCCGGCGGCGGGCCCCAGCGAGTCGCTGTAAAAGGCGAAGGGCACCGTGAAGGTGCCCTCGGTGGGTTCTGTCTGCCCCTCTTGAAGGAGGATTTCCTGAGCGGGCGACTGACTGACGGCAAGCCACAGCGCCACCCATGCCGCTATCTGTATTCCGGCCGTCTTCATCTGGCACCGCTACCCCTGTTGAATCAACCATGCGCGCGCCTGTTCGTCCCGACCGGGCGTGAAAAACCGGACAGTCCCCGTGCGATGGCCGGCGCCAAGAAAGGCCAGCGTTTCGCTCTCCCAGCGGGGATCGCCTACTACGGCAATCCTGGAAATGGAGGCCTCATGCTGGGCGAAGAAGTCAATGTCGCCCCAGGCGTCTCCCTGACGCCATCCCCGGAAATCATCCAGTAACACCAGCATCTTAAGATCCTTGGATCCCTGCGCCAGATCATGCGCGGCGATGGCCTGGATGCGGTCCACGGTAGCCTTGTTTAAAACGCCGCCGAGCCGCAACACATAGATATTACCCGGAAGTTTTTGAACGGTCGCGACCGTCTCCGGAACCGGCTTGCCTCCGCCGCCCATCAGTTTCTTTAGCCATTCCATCATATACGACTCTCCTTATTTAGTCGCTTCGGATACCCGCGCAGGGACCGCACCGCCTGCCGCCGCGGACGGGGATGACGCCGCCTGTTCGACGCGGTCCCTCAGGATCTTCACCCGGGCACGCGCCTCGTCGCCTTCTGAAACCAGGCTCTTGAACTTGGCGAAATCACGGCGGAGTTCCGCTGTCATGTCGTCCAGCAGCTGGTCCAGTTCAAAGGCCGCCTTGCTGGCGACCGCGCGGGTGGACGCCTTGGGCGCCGTGATCAACTCCTCGATCTGGTTGCGCCGGGCGGCCATGACCTGGCGGGCGACCTCGTTGTCCCGGGTCAGCTGGTCGCGTTTCTGAGGATCAACGGCCGTGCGGAGCGCCTCGTCGCGCATGGCGATTTCACGCGTCTGCTTGTCGATGCTCGCGCGGAGCGTGGCGAGGAGATCCGCCTTGATCTTCACCGAGGCCTGGCCGTCGTACCGGACCTTCCGCTGCTCCGCCGTCTCATGAAAATCGCCGCTTCCCGAGGCGTTTTCCGGGGGGCGGACAAGCGATTCCGCGATCGCGAGCGATTGGGTGACGCGGGTCTCGATCCGGGCGTTCAGCACCGCCACCTGGCGGGCCAGGACATCGTCCTCGATCCGCGCGTTCCCGCTCGCCAGCGCGTTCCGGCGCTTGTCACGCTCCTGGGCGTAATACACGGCGGTGGCCTTGATGCCGGCCAGCGCCTCTTCCTTGGACTTGCGGATCCGGTTGCCAGGCCCGTCCACGGAGTCCCGAGCCTTCGCGAGCAGCGCAATCATGCGGTCAATCCGCGACTCCATGTCCCCGTCCAGCGCGATTAATTGGGCCGTCACCGATTCGGCCCGCGCTTCGGCCCGGGCCAGTTCGCCCTTCATCACAAGAACAACGGAATCCCATTGGGCCTGTTCGGACGTCGCGGCAGCACCTCCGTCCTGCTGGGCGTAGGCGGGCGTTGACAGCAATAAACCGGCGCAAAGCAGGACCGGAACGGCAAACGGGAGACGGGATATTTTAATCATGGTATGTCTTGTTTCCTTTCGTTCGTTCCTCTTCAATTTCACGGCGAATCGCTTTCTGGGGACGCGGAAAAAACGGCATAAGCTGGCCAACGGCAGCATCACAGCGCTCCTGCTTGCGGGCTTCCGGCCACGCCATGTCGATCTCGGCCATGATCGCCCCCCGCCACATCAGGTGCTTCGCCTTGCGGTCGACCACATCCACAATCAACACGCCCCGCTTGTAGGCCAGGTTCTCAACCGCATTCGTTCCGGCCGCGGGCATCTGCAAAAAATCACCATACTCGCGATTCAGTTCCGCCTCTTCAATCTCGGCTCCGGCTGCCAGCGCCAGGCTCACCAGGTAGTCGGGGTCCTTCTCCACAAACACAAAACCCTTTTGGGCGAATCCGGCCCGCAGCGCTTCATGCAGGCGCTCGTTCACCGTGGCCAAATCAATGTCCGAACCGGCGGCCACCCGGAACACGGACTTACCCCAGCCAATCGTGCCGGACTTGGGCATGGGGTTGCGTTCATCCACCAGGACCCGGACGGAAAGATTCTTGAGCCCCGGAAGAGAGGCGTCCGCCCCTGCACGGGCAACCGGAATCCCGCCGGCAAGGAGAAGGGCCGCGGCCGCAAGAGCATACGCTTGTAGGACATTCAATTTCACGGCGCCGCCTCCGGTGTCAACTCGGCCAGGATCCACTTGTGAACCGTTTCCGCAGTCTTGAGATTGCCTGTGCTGCCGACGCGGATTCGAACCTCCGTCAACAAGGGCTCCGGACTTTTCAACTTTACCGTGACGCCGGCGCCATCAGGGATCTGCGCCGTCAGGACACCGGAATCCGCCTCCCGTTCCCCGGTGATGCCCTGAAAACCCGACTTCTTAAAAGCGTCGTTAGCCGCCTTCCAGACACGATCGAGACTCGCCCCATATTCCGTCTTGAATTCGTTGTCCGTCAGGACGACGGTCGACACCGGCTTGGAATCGGGAGTCAAGGCACTGCCGACGGCCGCGCCCGCCGCGCCGATCCCGGCGCCAACCGCGCCGACACCCTTGCCGACGCCTGTGACGACCGTTTCACCGGTCTTGTAAACGGCGTACCCGGCCAGGCCAACGACGCCCACCGTGACAATAACGGCCGTTCCGAGAACGCGGCATCCGACCAGGATCGAGGCTGCAGCCACAATCCCGGGCGCTTTCCATACGCGATTCCGAACCGTCAAGAGATTCCAGACTGAATTGCCCCCTGCACGCACGCGCCACCACGCCTCTCGTCATCCCGTCAACTCGTCGCGGATTCCCCGCGGGGTTTGTGTATCGGCGGCGGCCAGCGCGCGCCGCCGACACACATGCGCAACCGGTCAATTCATCGTTAGCCGCTGCTTGCCGGTGAACTGATCGTAGCCCAGGACAACGGTCCAGTTTCCGGGGGTGCCGACTTCCGTCGTCCCGACCCATACATATTCGTTGTCGCCCGTATACAGGGTGTCATTCGGGGTGACCAGGGTGCCGCGCAGAAGCAATTTACCCCTGGAATCATACACGGATATCGTGGCGTCGCCGGCCCGGAAGTCCTTGATCCGGATTTCAGCGCGGGCGCGCGTAAGCGTGGTCTCCCACTGATAGGTATCCGTCCCGTCATACGACACCAGGTCGCGATCCAGCATGAAACTCGTGGGCGTAATGTCCGAATCGCTGTCCTCACTCTCACACCCGACAAACACCGCGCTACAGGCCAGCAGGACCGTCAACCCAACCATCGGCTTCCACAGATTCAGTTTCACAACCCGCCTCCTTTTCATGAGTCCGTCATCACACAACCGCCGCCGGAACTCCCGGCGCCGGCAACAACCGATCACTTGGGCGCAGGTGCTCCGGATGTCACCAGACTCGCCTTCACCCGATTCAGCATATTCTGATACGGCCGCCGGGCCATCCGGGGCAACCCCTCCACCCGGCCATCGCGAATCGCATAGGCGTCGCAGCGGACCAGGGACCCGCCCAGGCGGCGGGGTTCAATGACCACCACAACACGCATCACGAGCCGGTCGTCGCCGTAATGGGCGAACAGCACGGAATCACGCTGGGTGGCCTCGCGCTCAAACAACAGGGCTTCGGGCGTTTCCGAAAGCGTATAGCCGTCGTCCTCGAAGACGCGGATGACTTCCTGCCGGACGGCTGGAAGGCCGGACGACTCGATGTCCACATACGCCATACTGCGCGATCCGGGGTGGTCGGAGACGCAGCCGGCGACCATGAGCAGGGCTGCCAGGCAACCGGTTGCCGCAATCGTCACACATGACAGGTTTTTCATCGTGCCTCTACTTCCTGCCTTGGGCGGGCGCCTCGCCCCGCTCTTCCGCCAGTCGCGTCTGGAGCCGTTGCGCCCAGTAGTCAAACGCATCGTTCGCGGTGCGCCATTTCGAGAACTTGTCGAACTTGCCCGTGACCTTCCGGCCCACCCGCGCATCCACGGCTCCGAACAGCCTCGCCTGGCTCACGCTGTCGAGGGCTTCGCACTCGACGCCGACCGACCCCACCGCCGTATGGGAGCCGGTGGCCAGTCTTTTCACCGAGCTTAAGGCCAATCCGGGGGGCATCACCGTCGAAAAGGTGTCGAACAACACCTTGGCCCCTTTGGCCTCGGTGATCGCCACGCGCAACCGCATGACGCCCGACCCCGGCGCCGTGACAAATTCGTAATCTCCCTTCAGGTTCTCCCGCAGCGTGGCATCCAGGTAGTTCACCAGGCTCTGCAAATCCTCCCTGGGCAGCTTCCCGATCGCGCTGTCCTTCGCGGCATAGATGCGCACGGGATCCATCATGATCTTCTTGTAAGCCTTGAAGTCCGCCTTGGGCTCGACATACACGAGCAGCGCCTCGTCGCCCTGGCCTGCCTTGAACTGGGAGTAGTCCCCCAGGAAACCCGACGGCTCCGCCTTGCGCGCCTGGTAGGTTGACGTGCACCCGCCCAGGAAACCCGCGGCCGTCATCAACCCAAGCGCTCCGAACAACCAGGAACGTATTCGTGGTCCTTTGATCCGTTTCATTCCAGACTCCTTACATTGTCGTTTTTCTAAATCGTCATATCGCCATCAGGCCATATCAAAATGTCCATGGTCACTCCGGCAAAGCCACCACCTCATAGGCCACCTGGCCGTTCACATAAAGGGGGCGGTAATAGGCTCCGCCGCTGGTGTAATAGGACACTCCGCCAACCACCTTGACAACGGCTCCGTCAGGCAGGACATACACGATAACGCCAACCGGCGGCGAAATCACGGTGTAGGTGCAGACGTTGTCCACATAGACGGGTTGGTAATAGTAACCGCCGTGGTAATAATACGTGGTGTCCCCCACATGGGTCGTGAAATGCCCGGCGGGAAGCACGGTCACGCTCGAACCCACCCGCACTGCCTCCCCCTGCGTGACGACGGTTCGTCCGTTGGGACCCGTCATCGCGCGATTCACCGTCGCCTGACCGTCGCCGGCCGTGCCCGCGCCGGTGACCGTGGCCGACTTCCCGCCCGGCCCGGCCACCTCGCGAGTCCAGGCCGCCTTTCCATCGTTGTAGACGGCGCTTCCCGAACTGGTGGCCGTCCGACCGCCCGATCCCGTCACCTGGCGCTCATACCCGGCCCTGTTGTCGCCGGCCGCCGCCACCGTGACGTCCCGGGCCGCCGCGCCGCCAGAGGCATGATAGGATGATTGGCGGACGGAACCATATGATCCGGATCGAACGGCTGAAGAACGGGCGACCGCGCCACCCCGGGCAAACGCTTCGGCCGTGGTCATGACACCCGCCAGGGCAAGAGTGATGAAAATCAACCTGTTTTTCCATGAGACGGGCATGGGACACATCCTTCCCTGGGATCGTTATTTCACCTTTTCCGCGGGCTTGATGTCGATCTTCACCGCATCCTTGGGAATCTCGGCGGCGAACACGGACTCATTGATTTTGGCCGGATTCTCAACTTTGATCACTTGAAGCGTGTATTGCGGCTGACCCGGCAGTTGCTTGTAGGTGATCACCATCTTCCGCGTCGACGGCTTGTCGCCCATGCTGATCCACAGTTGCCAGTCGATGGTGTCGCGCGAGAACGCCAGGTGATGGCACGCTTCGTCGCCGACGCAGCCGACCCCGACATAGTCGATGGTCTGGCATCCTGCCGTCATGTTCTGATAGAGATCGCCGGAGAGCATATCAGCCGCCGGCAGGCTCATGCTGTATGTCTCCTGCAGCAGGTCGACCGCCTGGTCGATCGTGCCGGGATCCGGGATCTGGGCATAGACGTTTTTATCGCGGTCCAGCACCGTCAGCGTCTTTCCGTCCTTCCAAAAAGTCCGACTGGTCACATCGCCGGTCGTCACGACCTTGAGCTTGTCGGGGCGCTGGATCGTAAATTCGCGGACGTGGGCAAACTGGAGCTTCTGCCCGTCCGGTTGCACCTCGTCGATGGTGTCGGCCAGCCGGATGACGGCCGCTTGAACCTGCTTGCTGGTATCGCTCCAGCGATGCAGCACCGCATCCGCCTCGGAGTCGATCACCCGATTGGTGTCGGGCGCCTGGGCCGAAGCGGACTGGAGCAGGACGCTGCCGAAGGACAGAGCCGTTATGGCCATGAGCCGACAGAGCCTTGTACCACACATCCCCTGCCTCTTTCAGGTAGGCCGGGCGCTACGAGCCCGGCGTCGCACACTTTCCGGCGCTTTTCCAACCACTTCAATTAGCGTAACCGTGCCGGGCTCGTAGCGCCCGGCCTACACAGACCGTACTATCCGATTTAGAACGTCACGCCAAGGCCCACGATCAAGCCGGACATATCGATGTTCAATTCATTGTCGTTGTCGTCCTTGAACCGGTACCCGACGCGCCGGTATCCGAGACGCGCGGCCATGTTATCGGTGATCTGGTACTGGAACTGGGGCTGCATTTCATAGACCAGGTCCGAGTCCCCGCCGGCGCCGATGGCCAGCGTCGGATTGAACCGCAGCCCGTCGATGAGCGAAGGAAGCACCCGCATACTGGGACGGACCACGACGATCGGATCCAGAATATCCCCGTCCTTCTTGAAGGTTCCCCTATTGTAAACCTCCAGTTCGTTCTCCATGTGGGTCGCGCGCACGCCGACCAGCAGGTCGAACGTCTGGCCCTCGGCCCAGCCGTCGATCTGGTAACCCACGGCCAGCTCCCCGAGCACCATGGCGGTCTCGAACTTGCCACCCTCAGGCTGGTCTTCCACGTCCAGAGCATCACTGCTCATGGCGAAGTAATCAATCTGGCCCCAGATCAGAAACCGGTCATACTGAACCACCGTGAGCAGGGACCCGGCCGCTTCCACATAGTCGAAAAGATCACCGAACGACTTGTCGAAATCAGCTTTGTGCCCCTTGACGGTCACATCGCCTTCCAGCCCGGCAAGCCAGGCATAGGGCGTCACTTCGACCTTCCATCCCTCCGGTTCCTGCGCAAAGGCCCCCGACACCCCCAGCAACACCGCTGCCGCCACTCCGACTATTCTCGTCTTCATACCTGACCTTGCCTTTCTCTCTGTGTTTTCTCTCTGCCAACAAACCTTGCCACGCCACTCTTCCAAAAATACTAAGATCCCTATACTCCGTCGAGAAAAATGAGCGCCGCTGCCCACCAGTCCCGGGGCTTCATTTCGTTTCTCCCCTCATGCTGTTATTTTGGAAACAGTAACGTGACAGAGGCCTGGCGTCATCCCTCATACCTTTACATTCCGGCTTACCTCCTCCCATCCCAGACCGGGACCTCTTCGTTCCTTGGCCCACGCCCAGACAAGCAGCATTTGGGCTGTGGTTTGCTCAGCCATGTTTACTTCTGCGCAGCCTTTTTTGGCGGGGTGAACATGGCTTTGTCTTGTCCAATCTCCTCCGCAATCAGCGCATTGAGTTTCTGGTTCATGGCCGACAGCAATTTTTCGTCGTACTTGGGATGGGCCGGATTGGCCAGGTTGTCCATTTCCTCGGGATCCAGCAACAGGTCGTAGAGTGCGACGTCGTTGTCGGCCAGAAGCCGCTGGATCGATGCGGGCAGGTTGTAGTTACCCATCCCGAAGTAGCGCACCAGTTTGTAACGGCCGTCGAAGATGCCGCGAAACATCTCGCGCTTTTCAAGGTTCGGCA
>CAYZVY010000113.1:1354-13958 GCA_964481675.1 uncultured Verrucomicrobiota bacterium | reverse complement strand
GCAACGGCGGCCTGACCAACCCCGACCGCAAGATCCGCGCCATCGCCATCCGCAAGGTCCAGCGCAGCATCCGCATCGGCCGCCTCTTCGGCGCCGAGCACTTCACCTACTGGGTCGCGCGAGACGGCTTCGAGGTGCCCATCACCGTGGACTGGGCCCACGTCTACGACTGGCTGGCCGAGGGCCTGGACGCCGCCTACGACTACATCAAGGACAACCGCTTCACCAACTACAAGGGCGGCAGCATCGAGCCCAAACCCAACGAGCCCCGCGGCCACATGTTCCTCCCCACGGCCGGCCACGCCGTCGGCTTCATCCACGCCAAGCTGAAAGCCCCCGCCTTCTGGGGCATCAACCCCGAGCTGCTCCAGCACGAGAGCATGGCGCTCATGAACAGCGTCCTCACCCTCGGCTACCTGGTCTCCTGCGGCAAGCTCGCGTTCCTCCACTTCGGCAGCCAGATCAAGGCGCAGTTCGACAACGACTTCCCGCCGCTGACCGGCCCCGAGGGGCTCAAGGAAACGGTCCAGATGTTCTGGGCGCTCCAGCAGACCGGCTGGAAGGGCGTCGTCGAATACGACTGCCACATGCTCCGCACGGAAGGCAATCCGGCCGACCCCATCGGCTGCCGCCGCCAGTTCATCCGCGACTGCACCACCGGCCTGAGCATCTCGCTGGCCCTGGCCGCCCGGCTCAAGGAGGCCAAGATCAAGGGGCTGCCCGAAACGCAGGCCGACCACGCGGCCATCGCCGCCATGTGCAAGCTGGACCGCAAGGCGATCGCCGCCCTCTCCGAAAAACGATAAACGCCGCCGGCAACAGGAGTCCGCCATGACATTCGGAAAAATCGGATTCGGGCTCTCCCTCGTGCCGGGAGCGCTCTTCCTGCTCACCATCGTCTGCACCGCCACCGGCGTCCCGGGCTTTGGCTGAGGATCCTCCGCCGGATTCCTGGTAGGAATCCTCAGCTTTTTCGCGGCGCCGGTTGGCCTGGTGCTCAGTCTCATTGGCGTGCTCACGCATTCGGATCGGCCCTGGGCCCTGGCGGGCCTGGGGGTCAGCGGCCTGATGGCGGCCCTGTTCGTCTGCATGATCGCGATGTCGTTTCTCAGTTGACATTTTCCGACCGGAGTGAGACTGTTCCTCTTATCAACCTAAGGAGGTCGCATCATGCGTTACGCTCCACTCCTACTGGCAGCCACGTTGCTGCTCGGCGGCGGCGCCGCACTCCAGGCGGAAGAGGACGGCTCGGCCGCCATCGCCGCCAAGACCCTCGAGCTGGCCCCGTCCAACTCCCCCACCCCGGCGCGCATCATCTCGCTGCACCGCTTCGTGCGCGACGAGATACGGCAGGTGCCCACGCAATATGGCTGAGGAGGCCGAACCTGCATCGAACCCAGCCGGGCGTTGGGTGAAAAAAAAGGCGATCAGCAATCCCGCGCGGAACTTCTCGGCAAAATGCTGCTGGCGACCGGAGCCCAGCCTTACCTGCTTCGCCACGGCGGCGAACGGGATGTCTACCATCTCGTCCTGCTGCGCCTGAACGAAGCCGATGGCAAGGCGCTGGACGAGGCGCTGGGCGCGCCGGCGGTCCGGGTCAAGGCCGGCCCCCTCCAGATGGTGGCCCTGCCGCTGGAAGCCGGAGCGAAAATCGGCGCCGTGGATGCGAAATACTACAACGCGGAGAAACAAAGCTGGACGGCCAGCATTGCCGTGTCCCGTTTCCAATGAGCCTCCCGCACCGATAAATGCAAACCTGGACCGGAGTCGAGGGACGGCTCCGGTTCAGGTTTTTATTTTCGTTCCCTGTCCCATCACCCGTGTATCCAGAAGGATCCTGTCATGAAACTGCGCACATCGATTTGGGGAATCGCGGCCGGCCTCGCCCTGGCGCTCTCCGCCTCCGCCGGCACCTACACCTTCCAGGGCAAGGTCGCCCTGCCCCCGGGCCTGTCCCCTTCCGATTTGACGGCGTGTCTGGAGCACCATGAAGGCCGCGCCGAAACGCCGCCCTCCCCGTTCCTGAAGGAACAGCCGCTGGGGGCGGACGGCGCGTTCAGCTTTGAGGCCGACAGCACGAAGGCCTACACGCTGTATATCCGCGACGCGGCCGGCCGCATCCTGACAGGCACCCCGCACCTGGGCAAGAGCCGGAACTTCGGCACGCTGACCCTGAAACCGGACGGCGAAGTGGCGGGCACCGTGATGATGCCCGACGGCAAGCCGCTGGCCGACGGCACCGTGCAACTGTCGCGTAAGCTCGATGCGTCATGCACCCATTTCCTCGACTCGGGCACCGCCAAGACCGATGCCACGGGCGCGTTCGCCTTCAACAAGCTGACGGCCGGCAAATACAGGCTGCTGGTCAAATCCGAGCAATTCACCCACCCGCCCCACAACTTCGAATTGACCGGCGACCTGAACTACTGCGAGATCCGCCTGACCAAGGCGGCCGTCATTTCCGGGCGCGTCCTCCTGACCGACGGCAAGCCCGCCGCGGGCGTCTCGGTGCGGGCCGACAACAAGCCCGCCGTCACAACGGATGCCGACGGACGCTACCGGATCGGCGGCCTGGGCCCCGACTCGTATTCACTCAAGGCCTGGACGGATGCGCTGGCAACCGAGGAGAACGCCACGCTGGATGTGACTGTGAAAAGCGCCGACGTGTCCGCCGCGGACATCGTGGTGGCGCCGGTGGGATCGCTGGTGCTGACACTCAAGGCGGAACCCGCCGGCCGGCCGCTGCCTGACAAGCTGGCCATCTCGCTCACCGGCAAGAAAGAACGCAGCTCCGGGAACGACTTTTCCTCGCCGGTCGAAAAGGGTGATGCGCGCTTCACGAAACTGCCAATCGGCCAGTATGAATTGAGCCTGGATGACGAAGCCCTCGGTGAAGTCAAAACGGATGTGACCATCGAAAGCGGCAAGGAAAGCCGCGCCGCCCTGACCCTCCCCGAGGTGTTCAGCTTCAAGGGCACCGTGGTCTCGGACAAGGGAGCGCCCCTGGCCGAGGCCCGCATCATGTACTCGGCCATGAACCGCACCAGGAGCAGCTTCTACCGGCATGAACAGAGCGACGAGGACGGCACCTTCACCCTGTCCGGCCTGCCGAAAGGCGAAGCCACGCTGAACATCCAGATGAAGGACATGGTTCCCCTGACCGAAAAGGTGGCTCTTTCCAATAACATCACCGGCCGCCGCTTCACGCTGTCCACCGGCCTCACGGTCACCGGCCGCCTGGTCGACGCCTCCTCCGCACCCATTGCCGGAGCGTCCATCAGCCTCTCGCCCAAGATCGAACCGGGCACGCGCCAATCCATCAGCTTCGGCTCCAGCCGGCAGACCGCCAAGAGCGAACCCGACGGCTCCTTCGCTCTCAAGGGCGTAGGAGAAGGCACCTTCGACATCCAGGTCGAATCCGAAGACGCCTACGGCGACTTCAAGCCGGTCACCATTGCCGCCGGCCAGACCAGCCTGGGTCAGCTGACCATGCAGCGCGGCCTTGCCATCTCCGGCTCCGTCACCGAAGCCGACGGAACGCCCCTGGCCGAAGCCCGGGTATTTGTGTCCGGCATGCCCGCCAAAAAGGGGTCCAACCGGTACATCTCGAAAAACGCCGAAACGTCGGCCGACGGCTCGTTCCGCGTCGGGGGCCTTCCCGAAGGCTCGTATGAGGTGCGCGTGACCGAAAGCGGCTCCTATGACGACCGGATGACCCTGTCGAATATCAAGGCCGGCACGGACGGGCTGATCGTGTCGCTGAGCAAGAAGAACACCCTGACCGTCAAGGTCACCGGGGCTGACGGCAAGCCGGTTGTCGGGGCGGAGATCCGGGCGCAGCGCCTGAATTCGCGCATGGGCGGCTTCTCCTCCGGTCGGGGGGACGACCTGAAGACCGACGAGGCAGGCTCCTGCCCGCTGGAACTGCGGTCGGGCGCACTGTATGAGATTGTGGCCGAAAAGGCTCCGCTGCTGGCCGCCCGGCAGAAAATCGACCTGACCGGGGACAAAACGGCGCCGGCGGAAGTGGCCCTGAAAATGGAAGAAGGCATGGCCCTCGCCGGCCTGGTGGTGGGGCCTGACGGAAAAGGCAAGGCGGGAGTCTACGTCAAGGTCAACGAACTGGACGCGGTCAAGACCGACTCCCAGGGCCGGTTCAAGACGGAGGGCGTCGCCCCCGGCGGAGCCAGCATCAAGGTCACCACCGACGCGGATGGCGAAACGACGCTGGCAACCGAGCGCGTTCCGATCACGCGCGAAAAACCGGCCGGGGAGGTGCGCATCACCCTGCCCCTGCTGGGTTCGGTCAGCGGCATCGTGAAGAGCAAGACGGGCGAACCCGTTGCCGACGCCATGCTGTTCCTGCAGAACACCAAGCGGATGATGCAGGAGGGCGCCGGGTACCAGGGCAAGACCAAGGCCGACGGCCGCTACCTGTTCGACCAGGTGATTCCCGGCAGCTACATGCTGATGTGCATGAATACCGAAGAGGAAGCGGTCCGCCCCCAGATGGGTGAGGTGGAAGTCAAGGCGGGCGAAACGGCCGTTATGGATTTCCCCGTCGCCTCGAAGTCCGCCAGGATCGCGGGCACGATCCGGATCGAGGGCAAGCCGCTGGAAGGCGCGTCGGTGCATCTGCTGCCCATGAAGGACAACGCGGAAAACATGGAAATGGCCATGGCCCTGTTCAACGAAACGGCCGAAACAAAGGCGGCCGGCCAGTTCGAAATCCCCTTCGGCGGCCCGGGCCAGTACCTGCTATACGTCCAGAAGATGGAACGGGTCGAGGGGGAGCCTCCCCTGGAAAAACTCCAGTATTCGTCGAAAATTGAGATTAAGGCCGGCCAGACCAATCTGGCGATCGAGATCGCGGGCTCCACGATCAGGGGCCTTGTGGAAGATCCGGCCGGCAAGCCGTGTGCCGAAGCCTCGATCATGCTCTACCCGGTCGGAACCGGGGCGGAGATGCAGGCCCTCCTCGGTCGGCGGCTCAAGACGGACGAAAAGGGACTATTTGAAGCCAAGTACCTGGCCCCTGAAACCTATCGGGTCATGGTCTCGGATGCGGAGGAAACCCTGGTCGGCCAGCAGGACATCAAGCCGGACAACGGGAAAACCGAGACCCGCATCCGCCTCCAGACCGGCTTGAAGATCAGCGGCAAGGTAACCGTCGAAGGCGACCAGGGCAACGAGATGCTCCTGGTCATGGTGGTCTCGGATGAAGGTCAACCGCTCCGGATGGACCGCGTGGACGCCGACGGCACCTATACCGTGACGCCCAACCTCATGCCGGGCACGTACAAGGTTTTCTGCGTCCACCCCACCCTGTCGGCTGACATGGCGCTGCTCGATCTCCAGAAGGATGCCACGCAGGATTTCGTGCTGAAGCCTGGCGGCAGCATCCAGGTTGAACTGAGCGGAGCCGACAAGGCCCTTGCCGGAAAGACCATTCAAGTCGAAAACGCCCAGGGCAAGCCGGTCTTCCGGTTGAGGACGGCGGCCGGCATGATGGGCAGCATGATGGGTTCCGCGTTCCTGCCCCCCACGGACGACAAAGGGAAAACCCTGGTCCAGGGGCTTCAGGCCGGCGACTATGTGGTGCGCGTGGACGGCACGACCGCCTCGGCGAAGGTCAAAGTGACGCCGCTCGAGACCGTCACCGCGGCCATCAAGATCCCGTAATCCCGGTCCACGGGCGCTCCGGCGGCTTATTCCGCGGCAATCAGCGCGGCGCCGAGAGCGCCGGTGAATTGCGGCCGCGGCGAAAGGCCGACGGGCGCGCCCAGCACCACGGCAAGGGCGGTGGCCATTCCGGGAATCAACGCCACCCCGCCCGTCAGCACGACGGGCGATGTCGTTTTGCGCCCCGCCATGGAGCCCACGCGCGAGGCAATGGACTTCTGCACGCCGGCCACGATATCGTCGGGCGCCTGCCCCGTCGCCAACAGGCTGACAATCTCCGTTTCCGCAAAGACCACGCACATGCTGCTGATCTCCGCCGGCGAACGGCTCCGGGCGGCGGCCTTTCCCAGTTCGGACAGGGGAAGATTCAAGCGGGCGGCCACAATCTCCAGGAAGCGCCCCGTGCCGGCGGCGCAACGGTCGTTCATGACAAAATCATCCACATGCCCGTCGACCCCAAGCCGCAGCACCTTGCTGTCCTGGCCGCCGATATCGATCACCGTGCGGGCCTCGGGAACCTGGGCCCGGACGCCCCTCGCCTGGCAGGTGATTTCCGTCACCGTCCGGTCCGCCCAGGTCAAAGCGTCACGGCCATACCCGGTAGCCACGATCCGGCCGACATCAGCCCGGTCAAGCCCCGCTTCCTCCAGGGCCCGGTTCAGCAGGTTTCCGGCAAGCGTCACCTGGTCCACGCCCTGATCGGTCATGACCGACGCCAGGATGGTGCGGCTAACGGAGTCGACCAGCGCGATCTTGATGGCCCGGGATCCGGCGTCAACCCCCGCGCAGATCACGAGGCCGCCCTGCGGTGGCGGGCGGTTTCGTACAGCGCCTGCACGCGCACGGCGATGCGGGCGGAGTCGGAGGGCGAGTAGTCGGTCTCGATGCGCAGATACGGGAGATTCAACTCATCGCGGGCCAGCGCCTTGACCCGATGGGATTCCACGTCGTAGGTCAGGCACGCCTGCCAGATCAGGTCCACCACGCAATCGGGCTTATAGGCGGCCGCCAGTTCGCGGATCGACTGCAGGCGGCGGTCGTTGGTGGTCATGACCGAACAGGGCAGATGGAAATATTTCACGGCGATCGCCTCGATCGGGTCGGCGGCGGATGCGTCCACATCCTCCAGCAGCGGCTTCAGCCCCGTGCAATTTTCCTGGCACACCACCAGCCCCCCGCTGTCCTCGAGGATATCCATCACCCGCTCGGCGCCATGGGGAATGGGCACGCCCGTCAGCAGGACCCGCACGGGCGCCTCCTTCCCGCGGCGGACGGACCGGCCGGGAAGCGTTTTCAGGGCCGTCTGATACCGGGCCATGTCGTCCGGCATGCCGGCGATCAGGCTCTTCATGTTCAGCAGTTCCCGGCCCGTCAGCGGCGGGTCGGCGTCCTTCATCAGGGCGGCCAGAGACCGGCGCGCCTTCCGCTCGGCGTTCATGGTCCGGATGGCCTTGCGCAGCGACGCATCGGTCACGCGGGTGCCGAACCGTTTCTCAAGAACCTGCTTGAGCTTGCGCAGTTCGGCCACCCAATGGGCCAGTGCGTCGGGGTCGTCCGGCTTCTGCGGCAGTTCCAGCACATGCATGGCGTGGCGGGCGGCCAGCAGTTCATACATCTTCTTCTTGCCGTCGCAGGTGGTCTCCGCCACCAGCAGATCGGCCATTTCAAGAAACGGATTGGCCTTTTCGAGGCTGAAGCCGTAGGTCGACTTGATCAGCGGGCAGAGGTTGGCCGGAAGGTCCGACTCCGCGGGCGGGATCATGCTGGCGAAGCCGCCGCACAGGGAGACCGGGATGCCGCCGGCCGCCAGGATGATTTCACGAGGGGTGTACTCGCAGAGGATCCCGACGATCCGCTTGCCCGCCGAGGCCGAGGCTTTGGCGTAGTCCAGGCAGTGCTCGGCCATGTCGTCGAACCAGGCGATGCAGGCGGGCTTCTGGATCACCACGCGGCTGGCCGGCGCGGCCTTGCGGGCCGGCGGGCAACAGGGCCCCGAAGCGGCCGGCGTGTCCCCCTTTTTTTTTCTTCCGATGCTCACGATTTCCCCCGCGCTGGATTGGGAAAACATACTCCCGAACGGGGCCGGAAGGCAACAGCTTTTCCCCGCAGCCCGGCGCATTTTAGTTGACGCTGGGGGGCGGGTAGGCTTAGCTTTAAACGAATAGGGTACGGAACGCGAATGGGAGGTGACTGGGGCCCGGTGGCCCTTGCGGTCTTCAAAACCGTTGTTTCCCGCAATCCGGGATGGGTGGGTTCGACTCCCATTCACCTCCGCCAACCCATGAATCCATCCACACCCCATATTCCGCCGTCCGATCCGCGCCGGGCCCTGCCCTCCGTGGACGTACTGCTGCGGCATGACAGCGCCAGGCCCCTGCTGGAGGCCCACCCCCGGCAATCGGTGGTCGAAGCCATCCACGCCGCCCTGGACGGCCTTCGCGCCGCCGTTGCCGCGGGCGATCCCCTGCCGTCCCCGGAGGCGATATGGACCCGGGTCGAGGCGGCCCTGGCGGCGGCGGGACGCGACCGGCTGCGGCCGGTCGTCAACGCCACCGGCATCATCCTGCATACCGGCCTCGGCCGCGCCGTGCTGCCGCCCGCCGCCGTCAAGGCCCTGGGCGCGCTGGACCGCTGCGTCAACCTCCAGATCGACCTCGAGACCGGCCTGCGGGGCAAGCGCAACGCCGCCACCGAGGCGCTGATCTGCCGGCTGACCGGCGCCGAAGCCGCCCTGGTGGTCAACAACAACGCGGCCGCCACGCTGCTGGTCCTGGCGGCCCTGTGCGCCGGCCGCGAGGTTGTCGTCTCCCGCGGGCAGCTGATCGAGATCGGCGGCTCCTTCCGCCTCCCCGACTGCGTGCACCAGAGCGGCGCCCGGCTGGTGGAAGTGGGCACAACCAACAAGACTCACCTGAAAGATTACGCGGCGGCCCTCACCGACGCCACCGGCGCCCTCCTCCGCGTCAATCCCAGCAATTACCGGATTGTCGGCTTCACGGAATCCGTGTCCACCCGGGACCTGGTGACCCTGAAAGCGGGCCGCGGCTTCATCGTCATCGACGACCTGGGAAGCGGCGCGCTCGTCGATCCCCGCCGCTTCGGGCTGCCGGCCGAGCCGACCGTGCCGGAAAGCATCGAGGCGGGCGCCGACCTCGTGCTGTTCAGCGGCGACAAGCTGATCGGCGGCCCGCAGGCGGGCATCATCGCCGGCCGGCGCGACCTGGTGACGCGCATCAAGAAGCACCCGCTCACCCGCATGATGCGGGTCGGCAAAATGACCGACATGGCGTTGCAGCACACCCTGCGCCTGTTCCTGGATCCCGAAACCCTCCCGCAGAAAAACCCGACCATCCGGATGCTCACCACGCCGGTTGCGGAACTGGATAAGCTCGCCTTTCACCTGAAAAAACGGCTCCTCCACGCCGCCCCCACCCTGGAGCTCGAAATCATCCGGGAGGAGAGCTCCGTCGGCGGCGGCTCGTTCCCCGGCCATCCGATTCCCACCGTGGCTCTCGCGGTGGCGGTTCCCGCCCTGCCGGCGGCCGAGTTGAGCCGCCGCCTGCGCCGGAACGAGCCGCCCGTCATCGCCCGGATCCGGGAGGAGCGCGTGCTGCTGGATATGCGGACGTTCATGGAGGGCGACGCTGACACCGTTTTCGCCGCCCTGGTGCGGATCGCGGCGGAAGGGACCGGCCCATGACCTTTGATCCCGTGCGGCGGCGCGCCGTGATGTCGCGCTCGATCCGATTGAAGCACTGCGTGTGCGACACCAAAAAGCCATGCCCCTGCGACACCTTCAAGGCGCACAACGTCTGCCAATGCGCCGGGGAGCGCCTCCCGGTGAAGCCTGCGGCCGACGTCAAGTTGACCCGCCATGTGCACAAGGCCGGGTGCGCCTCCAAAATCGGCCAGGCCGACCTGCTGCGCATCCTGTCGCGCCTGCCGCCGGTGAACGATCCCAACGTGCTGGTTGGCCTGTCGGCCGGCGACGATGCCGGCGTTTACCGGATCAGCGACCAGCTGGCCCTGGTGCAGACGGTCGACGTGTTCACCCCCTGCGTGGACGATCCCGTCCTGTTCGGCCGCATCGCCGCCGCCAATTCGGTCAGCGACGTCTACGCCATGGGCGGCACGCCCCTGACCGCGCTCTCCATCGTGGCCTTTCCCATCGACGACCTGGACGGCGCGGTGATGGAGTCCATGCTGCGGGGCGCCATGGCGACGCTTGAAGAAGCCCGCTGCGCCCTGGTCGGCGGCCACAGCATCCAGGATGCCGAAATCAAGCTGGGCTTCGCCGTTACCGGGCTGATCGATCCCCGGAGCGTCGTCAAGCGGGCGGCGGCGAAACCGGGGGATGTCCTGGTCCTGACCAAGCCGCTGGGCACCGGCATGATCGCCTTCGCCGCCCAGCTCGGCCGGGCAAGCGACGCGGTCCTGAAGGAAGCGGGCGAGGTGATGGCCACGCTCAACCGCGACGCGGCCGAGGCCATGCAGCGCCACGGCGCGCATGCGGCCACGGATGTCACGGGTTTCGGCCTGGCGGGACATCTGGTGGAAATGGCGCGCGGCAGCGGGGTGTCCGTGGAAATCGAGTTGGAGCGCTTGCCGGCCTTCCGGGCGGTACCGGGCTGCCTGACGGAGCAGATCCTGTCGGGCGCCGTCGAGCGCAACCAGGACTATGCCATGGGCTGGATGGTGGCGGACACGCCCGAGTCCGCGGCCCAGGCCCTGCTCTACGACCCGCAGACCTCCGGCGGCCTGCTGGTCTCCCTGCCCCGCGACCGCGCGAACGCCTTTGTGGAGGACCTTCGCGGCCGCGGCCACACGGCCACCTCGGTTGTCGGCCGCGTGCTCGCCCGCTCCAAAACGCCCCGCGTCTTTGTGCGCGGCGACCGCCTTGAAAACCTGCACGGCCTGCACGAGCTGACATGACGCGAGACCACGCCAACCCGCCGGGGCTGCTGAAGCCCAACGTCCATCCCGAGGTGCTGATGATGATCAGCACCGCGGGCCACGTGGACCACGGGAAGACGCGGCTGGTCAAGATGCTGACGGGCTGCCAGACCGACTGCCTGAAAGAGGAGCAGGAGCGGGGCCTCACCATCGAGCTGGGCTTCGCCCCCTGCTTCCTGGGCGACAATCTCTGCGTGGGCATCGTCGACGTGCCCGGCCACGAGCGGTTCGTGCGCACCATGGTGGCGGGGGTGTCGGGGATCGACCTGACCATCCTGATCATTGCCGCCGACGACGGCATCATGCCGCAGACCGTCGAGCATCTGCAGATCATGGAACTGATGGGCGTGCGCCACGGCATGGTGGCGCTGACCAAGACCGACCTGGTCGACGCCGCCCAGGTGGCGCGGCGCATCGGCGAAATCGAAGCCTTCCTGCAGGGCACCTTCCTGGAGGGCTCGCCTGTCTGCCCGGTCTCCTCCGAAACGGGCGAGGGCTATGACGTCTTTTACGACATCCTGGTGAAGCGGATCCGCTCGCTGTCGCGCCGCTCGACCGGCGGCGTGTTCCGGATGCCGGTGGAAAAAATGTTCAGCCAGCAGGGGTTCGGCGAGGTGGTCACGGGCATCCCCGTGGCCGGCACCATCCGGATCGGAGACGCGGTGGTCCTCTCGCCCGGCGGCCAGACGGGGCATGTGCGCGGGGTGCAGTGTTTCATGCGCGATTCCGACGAGGGCCGGGCCGGCCAATGCCTGGCGCTGAACGTGCCGGAATGGGGCAAGATGCCTCCCCAGCGCGGGCAGGTGATGGTGCCGCCGGGCTACCTGCCGGCCGCCACCCAGTTTCACGTGCGGATCAAGGCCGTTCCCCGGCTCGACCCTCCCCTGCGGAACGCCGAGGAGATCCAGTTCCACACGGGCACGGCCGAGGCGCCGGGCAAGATCTTCCTGCTGGAGGACAAAACCCTGGCCGGGGGCGGCGAGATGCTGGCTTCGGTGGTGACGGCGAAGCCGGTGGCGGCGGCCTCCGACGACCGGTTCATCCTGCGCCGGGCGGCGACGATGACCACGGTGGCGGGCGGGCGGATCCGGCTGACCTCCGCGGAACCCGTGCGGCCCCGCCGCCAGGCGCTGCTGACCCAGCTGACCGACTGGGAAACCTTCTTCGCGGGAGTCGATCCGGAAAGCGACGCGGGCGCGAGCCGCCGGATCGAATATGCCGTCCGCCAGCGCGGGGCGCACGGCGCCTCGGCAATCGAGGCCAGCCGTGACGCGATGCTGCCCGCGGAAACCGGCGCGGCGCTGCTGGCCAGGCTCCGGACGGGCGGACACCTGCTGGATCTGAAAGGCGGCGCCTTCCTTCATGCGGAGTGCTACCGCGATTGCCGGGCCGAACTGGAACGGCGGATCACCCAGGCCCGCGATGTTGAAAAGCGACTGAACCTGCCGGTCAACGAGTGCCGCCAGGGGCTGGACTGGTCCGCCACCGTCTGGTCGGCCGTCAGCCGGGACCTTGAAAAGGACGGGAAGATCACCGTGCAGGGCGACATGATCCTGCTGCAGTCCTCCGTGGACGGCCTGTCGGAATCGGACCGGGCGCTGGCCCGGCGGCTGCTGGCAGTTTACGAGGAAAGCGGATACCATTCGCCGCGGCCGGACGAACTGCCCGAGAAGCTGGTTGTGCCGGCGGCGTCCGTCACCCGCATGCTCGATTTCCTGCTGCGCCAGAAAAAACTGGTGAAGGTGGAGGAGCATGTTGTCCTGTCCTACACGCATTACAAGACGGCGCAGGATCTGGTGGTGGAAACCATCCGGAAAGACGGCGTGCTGGTCTCCCCGGCCTTCCGTGACCGGTTGCAGACAACCCGGAAATATGCGATGTCGATCCTGGATTTCATGGACCGGCAGCACATCACCGTGCGCGTGCAGAACGACCGGCGGCTCATGACGAATTACGAACGCAATTTGCT
>CAYZVY010000113.1:0-1254 GCA_964481675.1 uncultured Verrucomicrobiota bacterium | reverse complement strand
CATTGACACTAAACGTGCCCAAAGAGTATTCTATAAACACATGAGTCAAACTTCCGAACGATGGGCCCTTCTGGCGGGCGGCATAGCCTTGGCCGTTGCGGCGGTCTTCCTTGCCCACGGCTGGAACCGGCAGCACGCCCTGTATGACGCGGGTGCGGCCGAATTCGGCATCGTCCAGATGGCCACCAACATCAGCGAGCGGGTGATGGTGTCGGACGCCACCTTCGGCGGCGTTTCGCGGCATTCCGACGGCCGGCTCTACTCGACCTACGACCGCCAGGCGGCCGGCAAATCCAAGCAAAGCTGTCCCACCTGACTATGACCTTCTGCCGGAAGCCGGGTCGGCTTCCCTCCGCACGCAATTCAATGCTGGCTCCTGCCCTCATCCCGTGGAGATCGTCGTGAACGAGCCGTCAACTCCCCCGCCTTCCGGTAACACCTGCCGCAGAGCGCTTCCGCCCGCGCCGGCCAGGCGGCGCTGGGTCCAGTTCGGCTCGCTGGTGGCCTTGCTGAGCTCCTGGGGCCCCCAGTTCAAATCCTTCTGCATGCCGGTCATGAACTGCCACTCCTGCGCGCTGGCCTGGTTCGGCTGCCCGATCGGCGTGCTCATCCATTTTGCCGGCTTCCGCGTCTTCCCGTTCCTGGTGCTGGGAACCCTCCTGCTGATCGGCGCGCTGATCGGCCGCATGCTGTGCGGCTGGGTGTGCCCGATGGGACTTCTGCAGGATCTGCTGTACCGGCTGCCGGGCCGCAAGATCACGCTTCCCCGCTGGACGAACGGGATCAAATACCTGTTCCTGGGCATCATGGTCGTGCTGCTGCCATTCCTGTGGGGGGAAAACACCCTGGCGTCCTTCTGCCGGATCTGTCCCACCTCGGCCCTCCAGGTCACCCTGCCCGGCTTCTTCACGGGAGCCGTGAAAAGCGTAAGCGCCATGACGATCCTGCGGCTGGCCGTGCTGGCGGGAGTGCTGGGGCTGGCGGTGGTCAGCAGCCGCTCCTTCTGCCGGGTCATGTGCCCGATCGGCGCCCTGATGGCGCCTTTGAACTATCTTTCATTCTGGAAGGTCAAGCCCAACCCCAAGGCCTGCACCTCCTGCGAGGCGTGCGACCGGGCCTGCCCGACCGACATCAAGCCATCGATCCGGCTGAAGAAGGGGTTGCCCGCAAACCGGGACCTGGATTGCCTGCTATGCCACGACTGCACAACACGCTGCGCTCAAGTGGGAGCCAAGCCGAAGGCGGTATCGTAAG
>CAYZVY010000112.1:0-14072 GCA_964481675.1 uncultured Verrucomicrobiota bacterium | reverse complement strand
CTCCCTGATAAACGGCCGCGCGGCCAGTACGCTCGCTCATGAGTAATGTCCCCTTGCTGTCTGATTAGTCCAAGCTGTTTCGATCAACACCTTATCATAAAACATTTGTATGCTGGGGTCAAACCCCGTTTCCAAGCACCGGCATCTTCAACAGGGCGGCCGCCGCCGTCATCCGGCGGTCGGCGGTGGCCATGGCATGGCACTTGAGCAGCATGGCGGTGGCCAGGTGCAGGCCGTCAAGCGTGCGGATTGAAACGGGCTCCTTTGCCCGGTAGCACCGGACCGCCAACTCGGCGGCCACCTTCATGACATCGGTCCCGACTGGATAAAGAATAAACTGCCCGCTCCGGCAATGCTCCCTGAACAAACCGAGCAAGTGGCTTGCCGCCCCGGCCTTCAGTTCGCCCCGAACTTCCTTCTGCTCAAGTGCATAGGCTAATTCAAGATCGAGAAGCGCGCTGGAGGCGAATTCTTCGGCCGACGCCTTCGCCACGGCCCGCCAGCGGGCGGAGTCGCTCTCGGCCGCGTAAAGCTTGAGCACGCACGACGTGTCCCAATAGATCACGTGCGGTCTCCCCGGACATCATCGAGGATATCCTTGCCCGAATCATGCGTGCCGATCGAATACCTGGCGCTGGCCTCGCGCAGCTGCTCCACCCACCGGCCGCGATTCCGTTTGCCGGCGCCCTCTTCCGGGGCCATGGGACAAAGCCGCGCCCTGGCCTTCCCGCGGACCGTGATGACCACTTCCTCGCCATGCGCCGCCATATCAACCAGCGCGCTGAGCTTCGCCTTGCCTTCCCGCAGTGAAATAATCATGTGACTACTGTAGTCTCATTGTGGATAGAGATCAAGCCTTGAAAAGGTGCCGAAACGGACTCTGGTATGAAATTAAATGATCATACACCTCCCTGCATCGAACTCAAACCGCCACAACATAAAACGCGTTATTGACATTTAGGTCTATTGATTGAATTATATTAGAGAAAACTTCGGAAAAACCAACATGACCGCCTCAAACTCCGTTTCGTTCGTGGAACTGTTTCATCTGCTGTTCCTTTCCCACTTGGGGCAGATGCTCGACAAGCGTTTCTATGCCCTCAAAGGCGGGTGCAACTTCCGGTTTTTCTTCAAAAGCATCCGCTATTCCGAAGATATGGACTTCGATGTCCAAATGCTGTCCGTCGACGACCTGCGCACTCGCGTTGAACGGCTGTTGAACGCAAAATCGTTTCGCCAGTCTCTCGAGGTGCGGAATCTGTCGATCGAGCATGTCACCGCCTCCAAGCAGACCGAAACGACGCAACGCTGGAAATTCGGACTCCTCACGCCCGGCGGGTCCCATCCGCTCCCCACCAAGGTTGAATTCTCCCGACGCAAACCCTTCGCCGACGCCTTGCTGGAAGGAGTCGATCCCGCCGTGCTCCGCGAATTCGGGCTCCCCCCTCTTCTCGCTTCGCACTATCCGCCTTCCCTTGCCTGGACCCAGAAAGTTAATGCCCTGGCCTGCCGTTCCGTTACCCAGGCTCGCGACATTTTCGACCTGCACCTGCTGCTGAGCACCGGAGCCGTTAATCCGGTCGCGTGCAATGCGGGACTGACCCCGGACCTTCTCCGGGAAGCGGAACACCGCTGCCTCTCGCTGCGCTTCGCGGATTTCAAGGCCCAGGTCCTGGCTTACCTGAAACCGGATCTGCAATCCGCCTACGACAATCCGGACATGTGGGAAACCATGGCGCTTCATGTTGCCGAAGCCTTGAAAGGCGGTCATGAAAAGCATTGATGCGCTGACCCGACTGAACGATCTCGCCGCGCCGGCCTTCACGACCAACGACGCATCGGCCGCGTGGCAACTCCATCGCGCCCATGCCAGCAAAATGCTTGAGCGGTTGGCCCGGGCGCGTCAGGTCGTGCCGCTGCGCCGGGGATTATGGGCGTTCCCGGACAAGCTCGACCGGTTTCTGCTGCCCTCCTACCTGACGGCTCCATCCCCCTGCTATGTGTCGCTGCAAAGTGCGCTATACCAGCATGGCCTCATTTCACAGATGCCGCAAACGCTTTACGTCGTGTCGCCGTCCCGGACACGCCTCTACCGGACGCCCCTGGGCGCCGTTTCCGTGCACCACATCAAGCCCTCCTATTTCACCGGATACGAAACAGACTCCCGCACGGGAGCGGCCCTGGCAACGCCCGAAAAGGCGCTCGCGGATCTTTTATACCTGATGCCAGCCCGCTCCCATCTCTTTGCTTCCCTGCCGGAACTCGAATTACCCAAGTCATTCCGCAAGGCAAGCCTGCTCCGTTATCTCCAGTCGATCGATTCGCCCCGCCGCCAAACCATGGCCTTGCGCCAATGGAATCGCCTTTTGGACGCCACCACAACCGGAGAAACGGCATGACCTTGCTAGCCCGCGCCTGCCTGCTGACGCTCACCCTCGCCGCCCTCGCCTGCCCCGCCCGCGCCGACGACGGCGCCTGGGTCCGCTTCAAGCTGGACGAGCCCACCAACACCGCCTGGTATGCCCGGATCAGTGCCTACGTCCACGTGGATCCCTGGTCGCTCCCCACCACCGTCTGGCCCTCCGGCGCCGTGGCCTCCGTCTCCAACCGGCTTGCCCCCGGCGCCTTCAGCCCGTGGTTCGATCTCAAGGCCTACGCCGCCAAGCGCCTCCACGGCCGCCACAACCGCGCCGGCGGCCTCGCCGAATTCCCCAACCTGGTCCTCCAGTTCGTCGCCTCCACCCAGGGCAACCAGCGGGTGACCCTCGAACTGGCCACCGCGCCCGACCCCGCCGCCGTGGTGAAGCGCGTGGAGGAAACCTACGCCGGCAACCTGACCAGCATCCTGATCTCACCCAATCTAAAAGCGGACGCCGACGCGCTCGAAACGGCCGGCCAGATGTCCGCCCGACGCCTGGCCTGGGCGCGGGAAGCTTCCGGCGGCGTCCGCCACTCCCCCTCCAACCTGATCGTCCAGACCGGACTCTGGTACGCCCAGCGGCCGGAGCTCAACCTCCAGGAGGCCGAGGTGCTCCGCCTGCTGGGCTTCAATACGGTCGGCGGCCAGACGCCGGAAATCCGGGAGCGCTTCGATTTCAAGGACCCGGGCCACAGCTGGATCGGCTTCGGCCCCGCCCTGACACGCGAAGGCGCGAACGACCAGATGAAAAAAGTGGGCGAGCAGTTCGCCAAACGCAAGGCTGAGGCGGGCTCCCCGTTCAATTTCTCGGACGAGATCACCGCACCCGTGATCGGCACCAACGCCGTTGCGCTGGCCCATTTCCGCGCCTGGCTCAAGGCCTGCGGCGTCAAGCCCCGCGACCTGGGCGTGCCGACACTCGACCAGGTAATACCGATCGAAACGCCCGACGCGCTCCGCGAGCGGCAGGCATCCAATGCGCCGGCCGCGAACCGGATCTTCTGCTATTCCTCCCGCTTCCGCCAGTTCTCCGCCACGGAGCGCCTGCGCTGGCTGAGCGATGCGTTCCACCGGCACGTCAGCACGAACGCCCTGACTTCCACGCTGCCCGCGGACCATCCCTACTTTTCGGGAACAGGACTTGGCATGGGAATGGGGCCCAACCCGGCGTGGAGCTCCACGCCGCTCGCGCTCGACTGGTTCGACCTGGGCCGGCGCCGGGCGGTGGACCTGATGGGCATCGAGGACTGGATGGGGCTGCAATATATGTATGGCCCCGGCTTCACCTGGGAAGGCTTCCAGCTCATGGGCTTCCAGGCCGCGATCTTCCGCAGCGCCAGCCGCGGCACGATGCCCATCATTGCCTGGGTCACGCCAAGCGACTACACCAACCTCAGCCTGAAAGCCTCCTCCGCGCTCTGCCAGGGCGCCAAGCACCTGTTCTTCTGGACCTACGGGCCCTCCGCCTTCAGCACGGAAAACTACTGGTCCGACCTTCGCAGCGCCTACGACGGCATGGTCCGCCTCTCCCGCCAGCGCGCCTTCGCCGAGCGGATTCTCGTTCCCGGAAAGCCGCGCGCCACGCGGGTGGCCCTGCTGTACAGCATCTCGTCCGACCTGTGGCAGCCCTTTGGCTACATCCACATGCTCGAGCGGCGCATGCTGTACCTGGCGCTCACGCACGAGCAGTTCGGCGTGGACATGCTGACCGAGGAGGACATTCTCGACGGCCGCCTGCGCGACTATGACGTGCTCTACACGGCCGATCCCTGCCTGCGGCAGGACGCCATGGACCGCATCCGCGGCTGGGTGCGGGGCGGCGGCTTCCTGGTGGGCACCTGCGCCGCCGGCTCGCGCAACGAGTTCAACGAGCCGGTGCCGGGGCTCGGGCCGCTGTTCGGATTATCAACCGTGCGGCAGCCGGAACCACAAAAGGGGGCCTTCCACATCCGTGCGGGCTTGAACCAAATCCCCGACCTGGACCGCTACCCCCTGCTGCCGGCCCTCTCGAACGCGCCCGCGGCCGGCGCCCTTGGCGTGCGGGTGTCGGTGGTCCCGGAATACCGGGCGCGGATCGTGTCGGCCTTCACCAACGGCGAACCCGCGGTGGTGGCGCGGGATTACTGGCGCGGCGGCACGCTCTATATCGCCAGCTGCCCCGGCCTGGCTTACGGCAAGGCCGCCGGGTTCGTGCCGCGCGAGCTGAAGGAACAGTGGCCCGCCGACCTTCGGGCGTTCCTGACGGCGCCCGCCCGCTTCAAAGGCGGCCTTCGCCGGGCGGAGCTGTCAGTCCCCGTTATCGAGACAGGCGTCTACGACGCGCCCGCCGGCACGGCGCTGGTGCTGGCCAACTTCACCTACGCGCCCGTCACGAACCTGGCGGTCCGCCTCCGGCTGCCGTTCAAACCCGGGACGGTCAAGTCGGCGGAAGCGGGGGCGATCCCGTTCGCGTGCGAAAAGGCGGACACGGAATGGCTCTGCGCCTTCACGATGCCGCTCGGGCTGGATGATATTGTGATTTGCGTGCCTGGCTCTTAGGTAGGGCGAACCCTCCGGGTGAGCCGCCCGCCGCGCCATCCGCTTCACGGCTCGGCCGGAGGCCTCGCCCTACCCGCTTCGCGTCAACAGGTGCAAAAGTCAGGCAGGGCGAACCGTCCCGGTGAGCCGTCACTCCCCCGAATACCCCTGCTTCTTCCAGATGGCCTTGGCGGCCGCCAGGTCCTTCGCCGTGATCGTGCGCGTGCCGGCGATGGTGGTCGGGGCTTCGCCCGGCCCTGCGGCCGAGGCGAACGGGGACCAGTGATCGTTCCGGTACGCATCGCGGACTCGCTTCTTGCGAAAGTCCGGAATCTCCTTGGCGTTGCCCCGGTCCAGCGCGCTGCGCCAGCCCTGGATCCCCACCAGCGTCATGTCCAGTGCGCGGTAGACGTCCAGGATCGGCGGCTTCCCGGTCTGGATGGCCTGGGCGAACATGAAGTTGGTGAAGAAGTCGCCGCCGCCGTGGCCCGCCTTCGCGGCCAGGTCGGCATGCTCAGGAAATTCGGGGCGATAGATCCGCTCCCCGACCTCGCCGGCCTTCATGTCGAACCGGTCGTGCGCCACGCGCAGCATGCCCCGGTCGAGGGTGCGCAGGTTTTCCATCAGCCCGCGGCTGCCGTGGATCCGGTACCAGTTGCCGTGGCCGCGCAGGGCCAGGCCGTTCACAATCGTCGTGCCCCCGTTGCTCATGTGGCAGAGCATCGAGAAGCCCGGGTCGCCCTGACGGACCGGGTTGAACTGCGTCTCGTCGGCCGCGTAATCGATGCTGTGGGCGTTCACATATTCGGGACGCGTCTCGGTGATGTAGAGGATCGGGCCGAGCGCGTGGGTGCAGTAATAGGTGGAGGGGCACACGTTGCGCCAGTGTTTTTGCCCCCAGGCCCGGGCCAGGCGGCTGGAGATGAGGTCGGGATGCATGTATTCGCACTCGGCCAGCCGCATCTCGCCGATTTCGCCCGCCTTGTACAGGCGGCGCATCTCCTGGTTGGTGTTGAAGAAGCAGTAGTTCTCGGCAATCATGTAAACTTTGCCGCTCTTCTCCACCGCCTCGGCCAGGGCCACGCCCTGGGCCAGGGTGGAGCACGCGCTGGTCTCGCTCATGACGTGAAGGCCGGCCTCGAGCGCCTTCACGGCAAACGGGGCGTGCTCGTGAAAATAGTTCGCCAGGACCACGGCATCCATGTCATGCTCGAGGAACTTGTCGTAATCCTTGTACAGCGTCACGCCCGGGTAGGCGGCCTTGCCCTTTTTCAGCTTGTCCACCCAGTGGTCGCACAGGGCCACCAATTCCATGTTGCACACCCCGCCGGCACCCTTGGCGTAGGTCTGCCCCCGCCCGAGCCCGATCACGCCGACCCGGATTGTCTTCCCCTTGCGTTTCGCCATGTCGTTGTCCCTTTTTCTACTTGATCGTGCTCGGCGTCCGCATGCGGCTCGACCCGAAATGCAGGTCGCCCAGCTTCTGGCCTTCCCAGGGATTGTGCAGTTCCGCCGTCAGCTCGGGCAGTTCGTCCAGCTTGCCCGCCACATAGGCGTCCACCCGCTCCTGCAGCGTCGCCAGGCGGGCCATGACGGTCCCGTAGCGGCTTTCGATGACTTCCCAGCCGAACGGCTTGTACGTCTCCATCCACATGGCGCGGTGCCGCTTCCACAGCGCCTCCACACGCTTGCGCAGCTCGGGCAGGTCGCCCCGGGCGATCTCCTTGACCGCGGCGCGGTCGCCCTTCTTCACGGCTTTCGACAGGTCGCGCCGCAGATGCACCTTCAGCTCCAGCACGGCGGCGAGGGCGGCGGGAAATTCCAGCCGCCGGGCCAGTCCGCCCGCCTTGGAGGCGGCCGCCAGGTCCGCGGCCAGCTTGCCGTACCACGGCCGCAGGTTGGCCTTGCCGAGCACGGGATCCAGGATCGCCAGCGCGGGATCCTGCCACAGCAGGGCGCGGCCGATCGCCGTCTTGGACATCTCGGGCTCCTCGATGAGCGGCACCGAATCGTTGCCGGAGGCGCGCACCCACGGCTCGAACGGGCAGCCGCAGATGCCCGCGAAATGCTTTTGCGCCGCCTCCATCGCGTCCGCCGCCCCGAAGGCCTGCTCGCAGAAGAACTGGATGCCGGGCAGGGAGCTGAACAGGTCCACCTCCATGCCGTCGTCGCCCCACATGGTCATGAACACCTCCTTGAGCCCCTCCGTGCGGCAGGCGCTCATGCAGGCGTTGACGGCGGTGAAGGACCACGGCAGCGCGCACCACAGGTGCGACCAGGTCCAGATGCCGCCGCCCATGATGGGCTCGCTCCCGAGCTGGCGGTGGAAGGCGATCATCTTCCGGTAGGTCTCGACGTCGGCGTGGTAGTAATCCCAGTAGACCAGTTGCACATCCTTCGGGATGTTGGCGACGGTCTCCTTCGGGATCTGCCACTCCATGTCGTAGTAGCCGTGCGTTTTGGAGCCGAGGCGGAAATACATGTCGCTCCAGATCATCGGCTTCAGCCCCTCCTCGCGGCAGAGGTCGCGCACGCGGGCCAGGTGCTCGTTGATGATCTCGAACGGCGGCTTGTCGCCGAACTTCTCCTTGAAGCGGCCGGAACCGAGGCCGTGCGCCTCGTCCATGCCCAGGTGGATCCGCTTGCTGCGCACGCAGGAGCTGGCGGCCTTGATGAACCGGCGGATCAGCGCGTAGCAGTCCTCGTCGCCCGCCAGGATGATGTGGTTCGTGTCCCGGTATTTGAACATCGGGTCCCACTGCAGCGTCTGCTCCAGGTGGGCCAGCGCCTGGATGCACGGGATCAGCTCGATGCCCAGCGCATCGGCATAGTCGTCCAGCGCCTTCATCTCGGCCATCGTGAAGCCGCCGCGCAGGTAGCCGAAGAAGGGCTCGCCCGGCACCTCGTAGGTGTCCTCGGTGTAGAACATCAGCATGTTCACGCCCATCAGGGCCGTCCGCCGCATGAACGCCTCGGCCGCCTCGCGCCGCAGCACGCCGTTACGGCTGCAGTCCGCCATCAGCCCGCGCATCGTGAACGCGGAGGACTCCTCGAACGACAGGTCCGCGCGCGTCTCGGCCCCCAGCAGCCGGCCCAGCGCCCGGAAGGCGGCGGACTTGCCGCCGAAGCGGACCGTGACGCCCTCCTTCGAAAGCGCAGCGGACAGGCGGTCGGCGCCGGCGGCGGCGTCCTCCACAAACGTCAGGGCCACGGCTTCCGGGCCGGCGCCGAACCGGGCGGCGTGATCGACCCGCACGGCGGCCAGGCCGGCCTTCAGAACGTCCGGGACTTGCTTCAGATCAAATGTGAACGCGCTCATGGTCCGATCTCCTTGCCGATCATGCGATCCAGTTCCGATTCCCATCCCGTTGCCAGGGGCGCGGGATAGCCGTATTCGCCAACGCTTTCCACCTCATACCCGCCTTCCGGAATCATCCGGGAGGAGGGCAAGTATAAGCCCGTGCCGTTGCTGTAACCCAGGACGAAATGAACGCCCGCCCCCAACTGCGCCAGGAGCCGGTTGCCCACCTCGCCCGTCAGCTCGCCTTCCACCGCCACCAGGCGCACCCGGTCCGCCAGCCGCATCACCTGCACCCGGATCCTCGGCCGCGGCTCCAGGGGCGGCTCCAGGGGAAGCGTGACCTCCTCCATCGAAGCGGTCAACGCGCCATCCACCTCCGCCAGCCCGGCCTCCACCACCGCCGCCACCTCGTCCGCCGCCAGCCGCCCCGCACCCGCCACGTCCAGGAACGTTCCCTGGCGCCAGGTCGGCCCGGCCCCGTCATGGCCGTCCGTAATGACGCACGCCTTGGTGTCGCCGCCCGCGCCCTGGAGGAACAGGGCCGGAGCCCCGAACCGGGCCTCGAGCAGGTTGCAGGCGACGCCGGGATAATCGGCCGACACGCGCCAGCCATGCAGCGTGGACGGATGGCACGCGATTGAAAACACCAGCGCCAGCAGCTTGCCGCATTCCGCCTCCACCCCCAGCACGGGCAGATGGTGGCAGACCGTTCCGTCCGGGTACGGCCGCCACTCCACCCCGCCCCTGCCGTCCGGCCGGCGCCGGCTGACCGGCAGGGAGGTGACGCCCGCGCCCGCTTTCAGGCGGGCGGGCTTCATCGACTCCACCGCTTCGCCCGCCGCCCGGAGCGCCGCCGCCTCCACCTGGGCCCAGTAGGGCAGATCCGGGGGGACGGCAGCGTTGCCGCTCCAAGTGTCGACGCACGGGCCGGCGTGCGTGTGGGACGTGTTGAGCAGGATGGCGGCGGGCGCGGCGCCGGTGGCGCCGGCGAGGGCGGCCGTCAGGCGGTCAGCCAGCGGGCGGACAAAAAACAGGAGGTCGAAGCCGGCCAGGACCAGGCGGACGCCCTCCCTCTCCAGCACCAGCACGCGGACGAAGAGATCGTCGTCGATCCCCTCGCAGCCGCGCTCGTTGTCGCGCCGGCCGAACCCGCTCAGGCGGGTTTCCAGCGGCGGGGTGATGCAGGCCCGGCCGAATCCCGCGCGCATCATGTCCGCTTGACCCGTTCCAGCATGCCGCGGCCGCGCTCCAGGAAATAGACCAGCGTCTCGTGATCCACCTCGGGCGGAATGGAATGATCGGAATGCACGATGAAGGAGCCGCCGCCCTTCAGCAGGGGGATGAGCTTCCGGTCCATCTCCTCGTCGATCTTCCGGCGGTCGTTGGAAATCAGCGTGCGCACGTCAAGACCGCCGTAAAAGGCGATCTTGTCGCCAAACCGGCGGTACAGGGTGGGCAGGTCCATGCCGGCCTTGACTTCCATGGCCTGGAGGCAGTCCATGCCGGCCTCGATGAGGCCCGGCACGAGGGGCTCCACGTAGCCGCAGGAGTGGACGATGACGCGGCAGCCCTTGGCGTGGGCGAAATCGAAGAGCCGCTTGTGGCCGGGCTGCATCAGTTCGCCGTACATCGCGGGGCTCATGAACGGCCGCTCCTTGAAGCCCATGTCCTCGTAGAAGAACATGCCGTCGGGAACGCCTTCGGCGGAAAAGAGCTCTTCCAGGCAGTTGATGGTAAGCGTGGTGTAGACATCCACCATGTCGGCCACCCATTCGGGCTCGAGCGCCATGCCGGCCAGCATGTTCTCGTGGCCGGCGATGGGGTGCATCTGCTCAAAGGGCGCCACGCCGGCCCAGCAGAAGAACCGCTGCTTCTCCTTCGCGAAAGCCTTGGCCGACCGATAGCCCTCGAACGGAATGCGCCGCTTGTCGAGCGGGGCGGTCAGGAAGGGTCTCGCGAACTCCTTCCACGAGGCGAAATCCTTGACCCGGAAATCGACGTGCTCCGGGGTGGAGTCGTGCTTCTTGTGGCGGCGCAGCTTGGCGCCGTTCCCGTCCAGCCAGAGCACCTTGTCCTCGTCCTCCTCGATGATCACGGCCTTGAAGTCGAGATCGGCCACGGACCCCAGCCAGCCGCCCGTGCGGAGGTCCATGTTGAAGTGCTCGCCGACGTCCTCGCCTTCCTTGATGAAACCCTCTTCCTTCCAGCGCTTGAGCGTGGCGCCCCATGGCGATTCCGCCACCGCCAGCCGGTCGACGGGCTTCCGGTTCAGCGTGGCATGCATGCGTTCAATACTGGTCATCGCGGTCATGAAGTCCTCCCCATCACAATACCCTTACTCATACACTCACTATTAGGTAATACCTATATTCCTGATCCATCGTTACAAAAGGTACCATTTTTGAAAGGCCTGTCCAGATCGATCCTGAGACCTTTTTCCCGACACGACGGAACCTTTCCGCTTGTAATGGCCGACGGGCCGTTTATGCTTGTCGCGATGAATACATGGACGATCCCGAACAAGGGCCCCATCATCGCGCCGGGACAGTTGAATCCGCCTTTTGACGCCGCCCACGCGGGTGCGGCGCATGTCGTGCGGCGGGGCGACCGCTACATCATGCTGTACTGGGGCCGCGGTGCGGCGGGCAATGTCATCCTCCGCGCGGACAGCCCGGTTGAAGAACCCAACCGCTGGCAGGCGGCCGGCGCCCCCCTGATCGCCGCCCAGCCGGACACCGACTTCAACCACGGCGGACCCAGCTTCCCGTTCCTGCTTCCCGTGACCGACGCTTACTGGCTGCTCTATTTTTGCGCCTGGGGAAAAAAGAAGGCGGACGGCAAACTGGCCAACACCACGGGGGTGGCGGTTTCCGAGGACGCCGGCCGCTCCTGGCGATACCCGCTGACCGCGCCCATCCTTCCGCTCGACCGGCCCTGGGATTGCAACGGCACCGGCAGCGTCTGGGTGCTGCTGGAAGGCGGGAAGTTCCGCATGTATTACACGGCGATCGGCCGCTACTTTCCGAAACCCGCGGGCGTGACATCGGGCCATGGCGACGTCATTCCCGAAATCGGCATCGCCTGCGCCGAATCGGCGGACGGCATCCATTGGGACAAGCCCCACCCCGCCCTCCTGGTGCGGCCGCGCGGATTCGCCGTGGAGCCCTACGAATACATCGTCTCCAAGCCCTGCGTCGTGAAGGATGAAGCGGGTTACACGCTGTGGGTCAACACCTTCGGCTCCGCCTACCGGGTGCACCGGCTGACCAGCATCGACGGCCTGAAATGGCAATGGGCGGAGCGCCAGGGGCCGGACGGCGAGCTGGGCGTGGGCGCGCCCGGCACGTTCGACGACCACCAGCGCTCCTATCCGACCCTGGTCCGCCACGGCCACGAATGGCGCTGCTGGTTCACGGGCAACCGCTTCGGAGCCACCGGCATGGGATATGCCACAATGAATAGCGAATAGCGGATAGCGGATAGCGAATTAGCGGAAGGGGCCTTCTTTTCGCTTTGCCGTCAGACCCGTATCCGTTATTTTGTTACCTCTAACCGCAGGAAGACTCGCATGAAAAAGCGCCTCGTCGATTTGCCCGAATGGGCCGCCCTGAAAGCCCATCACAAGACCCTGGCCGCCGCCACCCTGGGCGACCTCTTCAGGAAAGATTCCCGCCGCGGCGAGCGGCTGACCGCCGAAGCCTGCGGCTGGTTCCTCGACTATTCCAAGAACCGGCTCACGGATCAGACGCTCCGCCTGCTGCTGGCCCTGGCGAAGGCGCAGAAGCTGCCCGCCGCCATCGCCGCCATGTTCAGGGGCAACGCCATCAACATCACCGAAAACCGCGCCGTGCTCCACACCGCCCTGCGCAACCGCTCCAACACCCCCGTCCGCGTGGATGGCCGCGACGTGATGCCCGACGTCAACGCCGTGCTCCGCCGCATGGCGGCGTTTGCCAACAAGGTCCGCGCCGGGACCTGGCTCGGCTACACCGGCAAGCCGATCCGCGCCATCGTCAACATCGGCATCGGCGGCTCCGACCTGGGCCCCGTGATGGCCTATGAGGCGCTCCGCCTCTACTCCAACCGCGAGCTCACGGTCCGCTTCGTCTCCAACGTCGACGGCGCCCACTTCTACGAGCAGACGCAGGACCTGGACCCGGCCACCACCCTCTTCATCGTGGCCTCCAAGACTTTCACCACCCAGGAGACCATGATGAACGCGGCCACGGCGCGGACATGGTGCCTGCGCAAGCTGAAGCACAAGGCCGCCGTGGCCCGCCACTTCGTGGCCGTCTCCACCAACGCCGAGGAGGTTGAGAAATTCGGCATCGACACGGCCAACATGTTCGGGTTCTGGGACTGGGTGGGCGGCCGCTATTCGCTCTGCTCGGCCATCGGCCTGCCGGTCATGATCGCGGTGGGCCCCAAGGCCTTCGCCGGCATGTTGGACGGCTTCCATGCCATGGACCGCCATTTCGCCGAGGCGCCCCTCGAGCGCAACCTGCCCGTGCTGCTGGGGCTGATCGGGCTGTGGTACAACAACTTCTTCGGGTGCGAGACGCACGCCCTCCTGCCCTACAGCCAGTACCTGAGCCGCTTCCCCGCCTATTTCCAGCAGGGCGACATGGAAAGCAACGGCAAGAGCGTCGACAAGGAAGGCCGCCGGGTGTCCTGGCAGACCGGCCCCGTGATCTGGGGGGAGCCGGGCACCAACGGCCAGCACGCCTTCTACCAGCTCCTGCACCAGGGGACCAAGCTGATCCCGGCCGACTTCATCGGTTTCACGAAGCCGCACGCGGAAAAGCTGGTGGCGTCCCACCACGCGGCTTTCATGGCGAATTTCGTGGCGCAGACCGAGGCGCTGGCCTTCGGGAAATCGGCGGACGCCGTCCGGGCCGAGAAGACGCCCGAAGCCCTGGTGCCCTTCAAGACGTTCGAGGGGAACCGGCCCACCAACACGCTGCTGGCCGACTCGCTCACGCCCTTCTCCTTCGGCGCGCTGACCGCCCTGTACGAGCACAAGATCTTCACCCAGGGCGTGCTGTGGGATGTCTATTCGTTCGACCAGTGGGGCGTCCAGCTGGGCAAGGTGCTGGCGGGAAATGTCCTGGGCGAACTGGCAAACCCCGCGCGCCGGCTGAAGCATGACAGCTCCACCAACGCCCTCATCCGCCGGTGCCGGAAGGGGCTGAAATAGGGTTCGGGGCGGCTACTTCACCAGCCCGATGAACCGGGCATAGGGCGCGTTCCAGGCCGCCGGGTCGCGCGGCTGGTATTCCTTGATCGGGAACGCCTTGCGCAGCAGCGGCTGGGCATCGGCCAGCGAGCGCAGCAGCCCCAGCCCCATCGCCTGCACCATGATGTTGCCGACCGCCGTGGCCTCCGACGGGCCCGCCACCACGGGCAGCCCGCAGGCGTCGGCGGTGAACTGGTTGAGCATCAGGTTGTTCGACCCGCCGCCCACAATGTGCACCGCCTTGGCGCGCTTGCCGGTGATTTCGGCCAGCTGCTCGTGCACCAGCCGGTATTTCAGGGCGAGGCTCTCGTAGACGCACCGCAGGCACGCCCCACGCGAGGCGGGCGGCGTCTGCCCGGTTTTCCGGCAGAAGGCGGCAATTGCCTCCTCCATGTTGGGCGGGTTGTAAAAGCCCGCGTCGTCGGGATCGACCAGCGCCGCGAAAGCCGGCGCCGCCAGGGTCATGGCGTCCAGCTCCTTCCACGGCGTCTCGCGGCCGTCCGCGTCGCGCCACACCCGCCGCAGTTCCTGAGCCAGCCAGGAGCCCATGCAGTTCTTCAGGAACCGGATGTTGCCGATGCCGCCCTCGTTGCTGAAAT
>CAYZVY010000111.1:0-14072 GCA_964481675.1 uncultured Verrucomicrobiota bacterium | reverse complement strand
GGGCACCAGGGTGACTTGGGCCTTCTGGGCGTTGAGGGTCCACCGCACAGGTAACGCCGGGTCATCGTCCGCAAAGGCAGCCCCGTTGTTCTTCCTGGCCCGCTCCAAACGCTCCGGCGTCATGCGCCCGACCGTCTCGAAGCCGCCGTTGGCCAGCAGGTTGACCTCGGCCGCCCCCACACACACCGTCATCAGGGCGCCCACCATCAAACCCACGCATATGCGACGCATCATGACCCTCTCCCTTTATACCCGCGAGGCACAAACCTCCGGCGCCGCAGCCCCGCCCCGAGGGATGGCCGGCCTTCACCGTGGACTGCGCTGAGCGCAGGCACACAGCCTGCCCCGCGGCGCTCCCGCCGATCAGCGGATGGAGTAGATCGAGCCCGAGGGAACGCTCATCAGCACGATGTCGTTGCCGTCCCCGCCGGCATAATTGATTGTGAATAGATACGTCTTGCCGCCGTACGTTCCGGCGACTTTCGAGCCGGAGGCAAACGTGCCGCCGACGGCGTCCGCCGTGCCGTCGTTATCGAGAATCGTGAACGTCTGGCCCATGCTGGGGGCAAAGCCCAGCACCACGTTCAATGCGGCGCCCCCGAGGCTGACGGTGCCGTTCACCTTCAGAAGGTCGGCTTGAGCCGCCGCCGAGCCGTTGAGGTCGATGTCCAGCGCAGACGTCGCGTCCAGGGTCAAGGCGCCCGTGATCAACGTGCCCACCGAGGCGCCGGGCGCGATGTGCCCGCCCGCCGTCCGCACCGCCGACTTCACCACGCCCTTGCCGCCCAGCACCGGCACACTGCCGGCCACCGAGACCACAGTCACCGTGGCGGCATTGTCGATCGTCCCATTCACCAGCAGGGTGCCATCCTCGACACGGGTAAGCCCCGAGTAGGTGCTATAGCCGCTCAGCGTGAATGTCCCGGCGCCCAGTTTGAGCAGTTGACCATGCCCATAGGCCTTCGTGAGCGGAGCCGCATCGAGGATCGGCCCCGCAAACTCCGAAGAGGCGTCGTTACATCCGACCGCCAGGGTCGTGGGAATACCAAAAGCCGGGTCAGCGTGGCTCAGCTTTATGGTTCCGTTGCCTTCCACCATCGAGGCCCTTTGCGTGCCGCCTTTGACCTGGATCGACCAGATCCCGTTGCCATAAATACCGAGTTGCTGGTTGGAATTCAGGTTGTCCGGCGTCACGCTCTGAATCAACGTAATCAAGTTACCCGTAACCCGCACCGGGCCGGAGCCCAACTTGCCATTCTCCTCCAACCGCAACGTGCCGGCCACCAGCGTTCCGCCGGAAAAGTCGTTGTTGGTGTTTGTGATATGCAGATTGTTGTGCGTGATCGCGAGCAACCCCTGGCCGGTGATCTTGCCGGCCAGGGTCGTCGATCCGCTTCCGTCGACCTTCCCCCCGTTACTGCCCAGCGTAAAGGGGTTGGCCAGGCTCCCATTCAGACTCTCTGCGTATAGAGTTCCGCCGTTCAACACGATGCTGTTGCCGCTCGCCCCAAGTTGATTCGCGAGGGTGATCCGGAGATAGCCTTCATTGATCGTGATCGGTCCGGTCAGGGAGCCACTGTTGTCCCCCCCCAGCTTCAGTTGTGTTTCGCCGGATTTGGTCAGCCCGTTGGCACTCGTGATCGTGCCGTTGATCACCGAATTTCCCACACGGCAATAGATGATCGGTTCGGTGGGAAAGACGAACGAGGCGGTATGCGTAACCGCCGCCGCATTGATCAAGCCGCCGCTGGCGATCGTCACCGGGCCGCCACTGAGGGCGGCGGTGGTCCGCAGCGCGTAAACGGTCTTCGTCCCGGCGGCCACCGCCCCGGTGACGTTCACGATGCTGGTCTCGGAGGCCGCCGCGAAGGCCGCATCGTTGGCGGCCGTGTGGTAGGCGCCCGCCGCCAGGATGAACCCGTTGGCCTGGTAGTCCAGAAAATTATAGGAATCCTTCGTGGTGTAGACCGCCGACACCATGCCGTTGGAGGACACGGGGGGATTGTTCAGGACGATCAGATGCTCGTTGGTCGTGTTGATCCCCAGGCGGCCGCGCTGACCGGTTACGTAGAGCGTGCTGTTGCCAACCCGCACCAGGTTGTCCACCTGGAATTTGGCAACGTATCCCGGCACATCGCCGCCGTCCAGCATTACGCTGCCCGTTCCGTCAAAAACCAGATTCGACTTTACCATCAGGTGCGCGTTCAGCGTGTTGCCGCCGAATTTGATCTGGCTCGCGCTCTTCAGGAACACGCTGCCATTGGTGCCGCCAAACGGGCAATTACCCGCGCCACTCTGGCTCCACCCCCACGCACCTGCTCCGCATTCCAGCGTGATATCGCCGTTGAAAGTATTTCGGCCCCGGATGACGATCTGGCTCCCCGCCACCTCGAGGCTGTGCTTTTGACCCCCGTAATCCTGAAGCGGCCCCGGGTTCGGAATCACGCTCACCCCCCCATAGATTAGACCGCCGAAGCGAAACACCCGGTCCGGATTGGGATTGAGGGTGGAGGCGTTCAACGAGAGACTCTGGCGGCTGCCGATGCGCATGTAGCCCGTGCCCAAGAGAGGCGCTCCGTAGGCGATCCGGCTGTTGATGCCACCGCCGGTGGCGGCGTCAATGGCAATCCCCCCGCTGGAGTTCGCGGTGAAATCCGGCAGACTGTCGGAATTCACGATGAGCACGTTGAAACTTTGCCCCACGTAATACTGGGGATAAGGCCCGTCCAGCAGGTTGCTGACGAGCCACATCTTGGCGTTGGCCCCCATGTTGGAGTTCGTCGCCATATACAGAGAGTTGCCGCCCTCCACCCTCACATCGCCCGTGCCCAGCGCCTGGTTGGTATGCACGACCGCGGTGTAATTCCAACCGTAACGACCGACGTAGGCCGTCTTCCAGATACGCGTGCCGCCGCTGTAGGTGTTGGCGGTGGCGGGATTCAGGAAGACATCGGAATCGGAGCCGACGATCAATTCGCCGGGTCCCGAAATGACGCCGGTATTGGTCCAGCCGTTACCGCCCGGACCGGCCAGAAAGGCCCCGTTGCCGCTGAGGACCAGATTGCGGCTGTTCGCCAGGGATGCGGACGGCCCGAACTTGCCATAGGCGCCGGGGCTGCCCAGGGTGATGACATTGCCGCCATCCCCCAGCGCCGCGTTGGACAGAAAGTCCAGCCGCCCCCCCCGCACATTGATATCGCCCGTGAACGTGCCGAGAGCATTGTTGAGACGGACATAGGCGCCGTCGCCGACGTCTGAGTGCCCAGCGGCGTTGATGTTCAAGACGCCCGCGCCGCCAAGGATCGCGCCCAGGGTCATCGTGCCGGGGTTCGTGTAGTCGAGGGCGCCCCCGAGGGACAGCGTGTCGCCCGCCCCGCTGAGCGTGTAGGTGGCGCGCCCGCGATTATGGAACACCAGGTTGCTGACGGACTGGCTGCCGTTGAGCGTGATGGTCCGCGTGCCGGTGTCGCCATTGGTGAAAGTGGCCGAGTCGGCGGCCTGCGGGTAGCCGCTATTCGGAGCCCAGTTCGCCGCAAGGTTCCAGTTGGCATTGCTGGCCGTCCACGTGTAGTCCGTGGCCCATCCCTGACTGACCGCCATCAAGCCGGCCAGCACCGCGATATACGTTCTTGCTCGCATGATTCCGCCTCCTGTGGTCCGTGGTCGTTTCACCATTCCAGCACGCCCGTGATGGCCACGAGCGCGGGCACGCAGTTGCCCGGGTTCACAAACTCGATGCTCTTGAGCTCGACCGCGCGACGGTCGGCCGGCGCACTCCACTCGGTACGATAGAGGCTGCCCTTCCCGAATTGGGGTGACGGCACGGTCTCCGCTACCGTGGTGTAGGTCCCTTCCTCCGCCGGGAAGTACTCGGTCGGTTCGCCCGCCCAGTCCTTCATGTTGCGGGAGTCCATGGTGACGGTGGCGGTCTTGCCGTCGGCGTAATGCAGGATGTATTCGAACTTGCTGAACCACGCCGCGCTGTGCAGGAAGAAGAGCGTATCCACCTTGCGCCCGACGGGAATGACGGCCTTCTCCGGGAGCTGGCCCGGCGTGCGCCAGGTGCTCTTCAGGACGACCGCGCTTTTCCCGGGCAGGATCTCGAACGGGACGCCGCCGAACTTGCGCTTGCCGGTCTCGATGGCGCGCATGTCGCAATTCGGGCCCTGGTCGCTCCAGCCGCCGATGCCGTTGTTGGCTTCATCGTCGGTGAGGGAGCGGTTGACGAACGGCGCCAGGTCCACGTGGAAGACCTCGCGGAAACGCTGCAGCGGCAGGCGCGGCGGCAGCGCCTCCTTCTTGGCCGCCTCCGCCGGCGGCTCGCCGGGCCGGGTCTTGAGATTGATGTCGTCGAAATGCATCTTGCCCTGCGTCGGGCGCAACCCCAGGAACAAAGCCATGCGCCCCGCTTCCTGCGGTGCGGTGATCGTCTGCTTGATATCCGTCCAGCCGAAATCGCCCTTCAGCAGTTCCGGCCGCGCCACCTGGCCGGCGTCATCGCGGCCGACCAGGAACACACGGCTCTTCTTCTGGCCGGTCAGCGAGGTGAACTGCAGCCACACCGCGGGGCCGCCGCTCTCGCCCGCCGGCTGCAGGGCCACGCCACGCACCCGCAGCGACACATCCATCACCGCGCCCGGCGCCGTCGGCAGGCTGGGCGTCCAGTAGCCGGTGCCCTGCGCCAGCATCTTCTCCGGGGTCTTGCCGGACATCACCAGGAACGTATTGTTGGTCGTGACATCCAGCAGATTGCCCCAGCCCAGGTCCGGCGCATCGGCCATCGGATCGGAGGCGATATACCACGCGCACCCCCGGACCTCGCCTTCGCCGTAGCCGGCGCCGCATCCTGGCCACCACTTCTCGTCGAACCGGAATTCCGCGCCGTGCCAGTGCAGGATCTTGTCATCGTAATTCCCGTCGGCAATGCGCCAGAAGAAGGAGGGCGTGGTGCCGCCGAGGAAGCGGGGCACGGCCGGCCAGCGGCAGTTGATCTGCGGGTCGGCCAGGAAGGCGCGCGCCTTCCAGCCGTCGGGCCCGACCGGCGTGCGCACGGTGACGGTGCCGCCGCCCAGGCTCTCGGGCGTGAGGTCGTTGTTCTTCGGATCGTACGGTTTGGATTCCCCGTGCAGGTCCCAGCCCAGCGTCTTCTGCACCTCCTCAAGGGTCTTGCAGCGCAGCTTGCCGTTCAGGTCGAGCTGCATGCCGCCCTCGGTCTTGACGCGGTAGCGGTTGAAATCCACCAGGCAGTTGCTCCAGCCCTCGGGAAACTTGTCGTAGTTGGCGCCGTAGCCGGAGAGCGGCAGCGGCGAGCCGACAATCGCGTTGCCGCGAACGGTCATGAAGGAGTGACGCATCTGGAACTTGTCCCGGTTGTGCAGGATGACGCCGTAGGCCGGGCCCTCGATGTAGTTGTCCAGCACGCTCATGCGGCTGCAGAAACTGGAGGCGACGCCGGCCTGGCAGTTGGCCATGTAGTTGCCGATGATCAGGGTGTCGTCATCGGCGTATTCGTTGTAGATGGCGTAGCCGCCATGGTTGTGAAAGGCGTTGCCGTAGAGGCGCGTGCCCGCGCCGTTGCCGTCCGGCCAGAAGGCGACATCGTCGCAGAAGTTATGGCGGAAGGTGATCGCGTAGCCGATGCCCTTGAACATGATCCCACCGGACCCCTCGTGGTAGTCCATGACCCGGTGGGCGATATCCTCTTCCCAGGAGCGGCCGCCGCGGAAGAAGAGATTGTCCTCGAAGAGCGAGGACGCGCCCGGCCCGCCATGCAGGGCCGCGTCGTCGAACGTGCAGCGGCGCACGGTGCACAGGTAGCCCGTGCCGAAGATCGCGGAACGGTAGGCGTGGTGGAAGTGGCAGTCCTCGATGATGTTGTTGTAGCCGAAATTGACGATGAAGTTGCGGCCGTAGCCGAACTCGAACCCGCGCACAATCCAGTTGGCGGAGTCGAGGTCGAAGCCGATCAATCCGCTGATGTCGCGCGCCAGCGTGAGCTTCTGCCGCTCGGCCGGATTCGGGCCGCCGGCGTTGAGCTTGAGCAGGCGCGTGGCCGGGTCGTAGGTGCTCCAGAGCACCTGGTCGTCACGCGGCGGCGTGTTGGTGATCTGGCAGGGCTGGGCCTTGCCGTCAAACAACACGAGGATGTCCTTCGGGGTCCCTTCGGGCATCTGAATCTGCCAGCTCTTAGAGCCTTCGACCTTCGTCCAGGCGTCCTTGCCCGGCAACGTTTTCGGCTCCGAGCCCATGCGCACGCGGTCGTCCTTCCAGGCGGCCAGCGTAATCGGCTGCGCACGCCGGCCCTGGCCGGCAATCCTCACCGATTGCTCGTAAAAACCGGCCTTGACCCAGAGGGTGTCGCCGGGTTGTGCCCGGTCCACGGCCGGCTGGATGGTTTTGAACGGCTTGGCCTCCGTTCCCGGATTCGTGTCATTGGCCGCCGGGTTACCCTGGTCGACAAACAACGTCTGCGCCGCCGGACTGCGAACGGCGATCCCGAAGAGAAAAACCAACGCCGCCTGTGAAACGCGGGTCTGAAACCGACGAATCTTGCTCATTCCGTCCATCACCGTTCCTCCTTTTTATCCTAGCTAACAGCGTTTCGGCGAGTGGCGTCCTCGGATTTCACCCGCAGCCCGTGCGGCTCGCGGGGACGCTCGCCCTCCAGCAGAATCCTCTCCACCGTCTCGATGTCGTCTTTTGGAGGGCGAGCGTCCTCGCGAGCCGCGCCTGCGGGCATGAGCCGTCAACGAACCCGTTGAGCCGCCGGCCTTACGCGAGGATCAGGGTCTGCCCACTCCGCCTCAATACGCGCACTCGATTACGGCGCGTTCGCCCAGCTCGTTCAATTCGATAACCCACGCCTTGCCGGCGCGCCGGACCCGTGTGCCCTTGCGGCCGATGACCACCTTGACCTTCCGGACTCCGGGCAGGGCGATGGTCACCTTGGCCTTCACGGGAATCACATCCTCACGCTGCAGGGCATGCACGCCCACGCCCGAGAGCTCATTGACCAGGTGCAGCACGTGGCGATTGAGGGCCGGTTGCTTCCACAAGGCCGTCTTGACGCAGACCGGCGCCTCCACGGACACCGCGGCCCGGCCCGCGGCCTGGTCCACGAGGTGTCGCAGGAAGCAGCGCCACCAGGGATGCGCGACGGCCGTGCCGGCCATCGTGCCGGTCCCGGCGGCCTGCTCGCCCGCCTGGAAATTCACGTAGAAGATGCGGCCCTTGCCGAAGGGCCGCATCAGGACCGCCGGCTTGGTCTCAAAGCCACGCTTGAGATCCTGGCGCACGCGCATGGGGAGCACGGTCTTCCACGGGGCGTCGGCCGCCACCTCGATCGCCTTGGCCGACACATGGACCGAGGGCTCCTCGAGGAACTGGTCGATCTCGCGCCGTTCAAACCCGTCGGGACGCTTGTCCAGCGTGATGTCCTCGCCGATCCAGGTCTTCATCGCGGCCTTGGTGCCGAACATGAGGAACTGGTCGGGCGTCGCCGAGACGTCATGAGCCAACACCGGCAGCTTGTCCGGGGGTGGCCACGACACGCTCTCGGCCGGCAGGTTTTCAAGGTCGCCGACCCAGCGCAGCCCGGAACCGGACCACAGCAGTTCATCCCCCACCCTCTGACCCATGGCATCGCGCAGGCCGGTCTCCAGCGTGGCGATCAGCGCGCCGCCGTCCTTCACGTATGCCTGGAGCGCGGTGACCGCCGCGGGCGGCAGACAAACGCTGTTGGGCAAAACGACCGCCCGGAACGGGGCCAGGCTCTCGCCCTGGAGCCACTCGTCCGTGACGAATTCCAGGGGCCGGTGACTGTTCAACAAGGCCTTGAACACGCCCCGGCAGTCGCGCTGGGCGGCCGGCACGTCGCCATGCGAGTTCGGACGCGAGTAGGCATTCTGGGCCAGGATGCTGTAATGCAGGGCCACGTCGGCGGCCGACTCTGAATCGATCAGCCAGGGTTCCACCTCGCGGAAGCGTTCCAGATATTCGCCCAGATGGCGGCAGTGCTCCTGGACGCAACCCTGCGCGCCGAAGGCCGCGGCAAGGTTGGCCGTGACCATGATTTCGGCCCGGCGGGTGACGGGCGTGAAGTACGTATAGTGATGCCCCCACTGACCGAAACGGATCGCCCGGTTCATGCCCATGCCCCAGGCCATTTCCTCCGCGTAGGAGTAGCCGTTCTGGAACATGCCGACCCACATGCCACTGGGCAGCATTTCCAGGCAGGGCGTATCCAGCCAGCGGGCCTGGGCCACACTCTGCGCGGCCGGCCAGCCGCCCCCCGTGTAACCGCAGTTCCACACGACCGTGATCTTCGGATCGACGCTGTGAATCGCCTCGTGGATCATCCGGCCGATGCCCTCGACCTGGCGGTAGCGCCAGTCCAGGTATTTGTGCCAGAGCGGCGATGACCAGTCCGGCTTGAGGGGCAGTTCCTGCCCGGTCTCCGCACGGAACAACCCCTTGCACGTCTCGCAATAGCAGGCGCTGAAGCCGAAAATGACGCCGTCGATGAAGAAGCCGTGGGGACGATAGCGCTCGGCCACCTCGCGCAGGTGGTTGGCGTAGAGCTTGCCGTAGCCCGTGTTGTAGCAGAAGACGGTCCGCTTCGTGGGGCCCCAGTTCTTGTACTCGAACCCGCCGTCGGCCGTGCGCTGCTGCCAGTCGTCATGCCCCTGCGCCAGGCTCTCCACCTCGGAGGGCGCGATGTAAGCGCAGAACTTCATCTTGTGCTTCTTCGCGGCGGCGGCCAGTTCGGCGGCGAGATCCCGGTCGCCCAGCAGGGGATCCTTGGGCACAAACGCCGAGGGATGATACGCGTAGCACTGGGACCGGAAGTCCAGGAAGACGGTGGTGGCGCCGTTGCGCTTGCAGTAGCGGACCCAGCGCTCCGGGTCGATCCCCTCCACGCGGTCAGGCATGCCCAGGTTGCGAAAGACCTGCCGGAACTCGTTGTCCAGGTACGTCGGGCGGTTGAAGTCGTTTTTATTCATGGTGGGTGTTGACGGCATCACTTCATTTCCAGCATCCGGTCGGCGATCTGCGTGAAACTGGTCACATGGATCAGGGTGTCGGTATCCTGGGCTGACAGGTCCTGGGCCCGGTTGATCAGGAACGTGCCGGCGATGCCGACGGACTGCGGCACCTGGTAATCGTCCCGCAGACTGTCCCCGACGACTGCGGCCTCATCGCCATTCAAACCGATATGCGCGAGGGCCTTCTGCCAGAAGCTCTTTTCCGGTTTCGAGGCGTGCATTTCGGGCGGCCCGAGAAACCGGCTGAAGAGCGCGCAACGATTGAAGTCCCCCAGGCCGGCGATCCGCAGCTTGTGCAGAATGCCGGAACAGGGGTTGTTGCTGGTCACGTAAAGCAGGATGCCGGCCCGGTCCAGACGCTCCAGCGCCGGCCGCAGATCCGGCCCGGTCGCCTCCAGATAGCGGCTTTCCTGGATATAGGCATACTCCCAGAATTCCTTCGGTTTCAGGCCGAGGGCCACGATGAAATCGGACCAGTGCCACCAGGGGATTTCCTTTTGAACCGCGGCAATTTTAGCCTTTGCCTCCTCCGCCTTCCATCCGGCCAGCACGGCGGCACTCGTCAGCACGTCGAACATGTTGCCGGCATTCGGCGGGGTTCCGTTCAACCCGGCACAGGCCGGCTTGACACGGGTGATGGTGTCGTCGATGTCAACTAATAGACCGCGAATCCGTTCGAAATTCATCCATGTCTCCTGATGCCCATGCCGGTCAAGGCGCCCCGCTTCTTGAAGGGAGGACGATATGATTATCAAATCGATTTGTCCAAACTCTATTGCGCCGGGCGCAAGGCGGCGGTTCCGTCGGTCTCTGGTAGGGCCGGCTTTATGCCTGCGACACCCTGAAGACAGAATTCAGGAGTCAGGAGTCAGTTTTTCCGCTGGCGGGTGGCCGGATGGGTCAGGAAATGCGAAACATCCAACGCCCAACATCCAACAACCAACGCCCAACGGGGAGAGAGTATCACCGCACCCCTTGGACGTTGGGCGTTGGGCGTTGGATGTTGGGCGTTCATCTGGTGTTTCTCAGAATCCGATGCCCCTTTCACCCGCGATGTGGGGCGGACGTCCCCGTCCGCCTCGTTCGTAGCCGGGATAAACCCGGCTCTACCCTCGAAAACAAACAGGTTTACGGCCGAAGCGGGAGTCGGGACACAATTACGGGTGACGATTACGATCAACGATCGGGAGCATCCCCTCGTAATCCGTAATCGTCGCCCGACAGGCGGGATCGCAATCTGCGTCTCCTGCCTGATCCCGGATCCCGCGAGCCTTACTTGATCGTGATGATCGTGCCCTGCGGCATGACCGTGAGTACCACGGTGTTGCCGACGGTCGTTATGGAGAAGGCATACGCCTTGCCGCCATACGAGGCGTTGATCATGCTCCCGTTGGCGAACTGGCCGGTGACGGACGCGCCGTTCAGGATCGTGAACGACTGGCCGACGGCCGGGGCAAAGCCGAGCGTAAGCTGGAGAGTGCTGCCGTTCAGGTTCACGGGGCCCTGCACGCTGAGTTGGCTGTACTGACTGACCGCCGTACCGCCGTTGAGCGTCACCCCAACCTTCGACCCGCTGCCGAGCACCAGCGACGGCATGCGCACGCTGCCGCTCACCGTGCCGCCCAGGTTGGTCACCGGCCCCACCGTGCCGATGCCGTCCAGCGTGCCCTGCGAGGCGATGGTCACCCAGCCCGCGGGGTTGATCACGTTGTTGACAGTCAGCGTTCCGTTACTGATGATCGTCCCGCCCTTGCAGGTGTTCTCACCCCACAGCGTCAGGTTGCCCGAGCCGACCTTGACCAGTTGGTTGTAGGCGAGACCGCCGGCAACAAGGCAACTGCTGGTATCGATGATCCGCCCGAAAAACTCCGTATTCTGGTCGTTACCGCCGACGGTGAGCCGCGTGTGGCCTGTCTGCCCTGCCCCAAAGGCAAAGACTCCCAGCAGGACAAATCCGTTCCCTTCCAGCGAACCGATGCGGGGGTTCGCGCTGGCGAACATGATCTTTGAACCCGAATTAGCGAGCAACACGCGAGCCCCTGAACTGATGTTGGCATCGCCCTGCAGAATGAGTGTTGAAGCCGGGTTGGCGCTGCCGCCCCCGTCCACCGTGACGTCGCCTGTGCCGAGCGACGACTGCGGCTGGACGCTGACTCTGACCGCCACATTGCGCGAGACGAGGGTCCCGCCCGGATAACTGTTGATTCCCGCAAGCTCCATATAGGCGTTGCCGGTTGCATACAGCGTCAGTGGCCCCGTGCCGGCGCCACCTGTGATGCTGCCCGCGAAATACAGTGTTTTGGCTGTGTCGGCGCCCAACATCCCGCCCAGTTTACCGAGGACAAGCGCATTGGTGACCGTTTGCGCAACATTGGCTTCAAATGCTCCGCCATTCAGCGTGATCAGGCTGTTGGTGGCCAACGCGCCCACGACGCCCAGCCGAAGCGTTCCCTGGTTGACAGTAACGGGTCCCGAAAGCGTGGCGCTGTTGTCGGCATTCAGGGTAAGCAAACCCGATCCCACCTTGGTCACCCCCCCTGAGCCCGTCAGCTTGCCCGACAGGATGTTGTTGACCCCCGTGTCAAAGATGACGCCTTCGGCGGATCCGAAGGCGATCGGCGCGGTGTGCGTCGAGGCACTGGCGAGTATCAGACCGCCGCTGCCGATGACGAGGCTGTCGGTGAGCCCGCCCGTCAACGCTCCCGCCGTGCGCAACGCATGGACATTCTTCGTTCCCGCGACGGCGCTGCCCCCGGCCAGGTTGACGAGGCTGCTGCTATCCACGGCGGCCAGACTCGTGTGCGTATAGACGACGTTCGTGAATCCGTCCACGGTGTAATTCATGAATCCGCCGGCGGGATTAAGCAACCAGGGTGGCAGCATGTTGTTGACCGTGGCGGGCAAACCGCTGGCGATCAACACCTTCGCCTGCGGGCTCCCCAAGGTCGTGCCCGGCCCGGAAACATAGAGCACGCTGTTGCCAACGCGGTTCAGCGAGGCAAACTGCAACTGATTCCCCACATGACTGGAGCTCAGTGACACCTGGCCGAACCCGTCAACCGTCAGCGCCCCCTTGGTCACGGGCTGGCCGCCCGAAACGCTATCCAGGTAGAGGGTGCCGCCCATCAGGGTCACGGCCCCATTGGTGTGGCCAAAGGGGCTCTGATCCGCCGGAGTCTGCGCCGTGCCGCGCAACTGGCTCTGCTGGTAGACCGTGGTCGTCCCGGAGTAGTCGTTGGCATCGAAGGTTCTGACCAGCCCGGCGCGGTAGATGGACCCGAAACTCGTGTTGGCGGTCAGGGGCTGGCCGACTTCCAGCGACCGCGCGCCCGTCAGCACGCCGTTCAAGGGGGCGTCCAGAATCAGTTCGCCGTTCAGGGCGCCCAGGCGGTAGACGTTGTCGAGGTTGGCCTGCAACGATGCGCCGCCGAACGTGAAACCTCCCGAGGCGATGGTCATGTATCCATTACCGAGTTGCGGCGCATTGGTCGCGACGAGGCTGTTGAACACCGCATTGCTGGTCGCGTTGAGCGCCAGGATGCCGGAGGACTCGGGGTCGATGGCGGGGACCGTGGTGACGCCCGCGTAAAGCCTGAGATTCGCCTGCGCGCCGGTACTGCGGGTGCCCGAGCCCGACACGAGGATTTTTTTGCCGCTGGCCACATTGTTGCCGCGAAGGAGCAGTGAACTGTTGAACTTCACCTCGACATCGCCTGAGCCGAAAAGCGTGTTGTTGTCGGCCAAACCGCTCACATTATCCACAAAGCCCTCCACGATCACCGTGCCGCCCGCATAGTCGTTGTTGTTGGCCAGTTTCGTGCTGAAGGCGGACAGGATTAACTTACCCGGTCCCGTGATGAGGCCTGAGCCCAATTGGCGATAGTAGCCACCGTAAAGCGACTGCAGGAACCCCCCGTTACCGGCAAGGGTAATGGTCCGGTTGAATCCCGGATCAGTGTTGTATGCGCCGAACCCGCCGAATGTGCCGGTATCGCCCAGAGTCAGCGTGTTGGCGGCATTACCGAGGGAGGCGTCCGCCGCGACCATCAGCAATCCACCCTGCCCCAGGATGTCGCCCGTGTTCGAGTTGGCGGCGCTATCGAGCGTGAGATACCCGCTCCTGACCGTGGTCGTGCCGGCATACGAATTGGCGGCCTGCAACTTGACCATGCCAATGCCATCCTTGGTCACATTGCCGGAGCCGGATATGCCGGTGGTCAGGATGTTAAGCTGCCCCTGCGTGAACGGGCCATGGCACGTGAAGTCATTGGCCAGCGTGAGATCTTTCTGGAGCGTGATTCCGCCGGTCAGACTGATGAGCCAGGAATCACCCGCCGCCACCCCGGTCAGGTTATTGAACCCGATGACGGCCCTGCCGGCGTTGCCCGAGCGAATGGTGATCGGCATGGCGAAGGTTTTTGAAGCGGCGGACATCCATAGTTGCGCATCGGCCGCCGCGCCGCCGGTCGCCCCGATCGTAATCGGGCCCGTGCCAGGAGCTCGCCCGCCGCGGCGATAATAGTCCGACCAGAGGGTGCCGCCATTGAGCTCCGTGCCACCGCCATAGGTGTTATTTGTGCCCACGAAAATCAGCGTTCCGGCGTCAATCTGAACCTTGCCTGTGCCGGCAATCGAGGCGGACTGATTCTGTGAGGATTCATAGCCGAAGGAACTGGTACCGCTGCTGGCGTAGCGGAACAGGTTGGTGACCGTCAGGGTACGTGTGCCGTTGTAGCGCCAAGTCCACGAGCCCGTATTGGTCACGATGACGCTATCCACGGTGGTGTCGATGTCCATGGTCACCCGCGTGCCGGTGGCGGCCCCGAATACCGCCGTGTCGCCGACGTCGGTTCCTGGATAGCCGGTGTTGGGTGTCCACTGGCCGGTGGCTGACCAGTTGGCAGTGTCTGTCGTCCCTGTTCGCGTGTAAATCGTCGGCGCCGCCTGGGCGACGGTGACGACGCCCAGCAGCACGACGCTGCACAAAAGTCCCCGGATGAATCCCGTCATGATCCCTGTCTGTTGTTT
>CAYZVY010000110.1:0-14079 GCA_964481675.1 uncultured Verrucomicrobiota bacterium | reverse complement strand
ACCGGCCTTGCGGCGCTGACCGGCGTCATGATCGCCCAGGCCCCGACCGTCACGGAGGGAAGATGGGGTCAGGTCTTTTATTTTAACTTTGATGAAATGCCGAACTTGATGCTGTCATCAGGGCGCATTGACATAACAGCCTTGGATGCTATCATGCGGCGAATACCAGCGGTTTTTTGAAACAGAACAACGGACTGAATCAACACAAGGAGCAAGCATGAAAAAAATCATCCCCCGTGTCTTGCTTGTCTGCTTGTTCCTGATCATTTCACCTGTTGCGCCCGTATGGGCCTTCTATGATGGTTTTGAAGGCAGCTCGGTTAATTCCAATAAGTGGCACATACCCACGTGGGTGTCCCCGACGGACGGAACGTTCGCAGGCAGGACTCAATTCAGGACCACGCAGAATGCGCCGCTTCCTGCCGTATCCAAGGGCAAGGCGCTGATTATCCTGGAGACCCATAATCCGACCGGCTTTTCGTTTTATGGAACGGATCTGATCAGCGACAAGGCGTTTGAACGCGGGCAGGGGGTGATCGTCAGGGTGCGGGCCAAGTTAAGCGCGACCGTACCCGGGCTCGTTGGCGGTATTTTTCTGTACGCCTTGAAGGATGGGGACAACACGAATCATGATGAAATCGATTTTGAGCTTTTGTCCAACACGCCTGAAAAGGTGAATACCAACATTTACGGCAACGAGCCCCTGGGCGCGGGTCGCCCCGTGGCAGTCCCGTTTGTCGCCGGAACCATCCACGATTACCATATCTACGAGATCAGGTGGTTCGCAGATAAGGTGATATGGTCCGTTGACGGGAGGATCATCAGGAGGGTAAAGAAGAACATCCCCTCCGGCCCCATGCGGCTGCACGTGAACGTATGGGCGCCTGCCGTCGAATGGCCTGAAGCGTATAGTGCCGAGTTGAAGCCGGCTGATAACGCGGAACAGAACCAGGTGTATGCCATGCGGGTCGATTGGGTGAGCATTGAGCCGCTGGTCAGGCCCTGACTAGCGAGCCGCCTTGGTGTTGGCGCCAATGATGATTTTCGTCTGGGACGGGGCCGTGAGCGTGGCGCCGATGGGGCTCTTCAGCAGGACCAGGAAACTTTCGCTGCCTTCCACCTTGCCGTCTGCGGGAATGGTGATCTTGATCGACTTGGAGGCGGTCTGTCCGTTTGTCCAGGTGAGCGTTCCGCTCTGGGAGATGTAATCCTGGCCGGACAGCGCCGTTTTTGCCTTGATCTGATACTTGACCGACACCACGCCGTCCGAGCCGTTGATCCGCTTGACCACGACCTTCCGCTTGACTCCCTCCTGCGCCGTATAGGAAGTTGCCCCGAAGCAAATCTGGCCGGGCTGCGGAACGGGCAGGCCAACCCCCGAGGCTTCGATTGTGCTTTCGCCGCCCGTTTTGTCCGAAATCACGGTCACCGTGCCGCTGTAGGAGTGGATCGCCAGCGGGGCGAAGGTCACGGTGACGGTCGTCGCGTTACCCGCTTCAATCGTCCCGCTCCAGGCTCCGGAAAAGCCGGCCGGGTATGTGATGTCTGTCACGGTCAGCAGCACGTTGCCGCTGTTCGTGACGGTCAGGACGGCCGTCGCCGTCGACCCCGTGGTCACGGACCCGAACGCCAGATTGCCCGCCACGCCGATGATCCGGGTCAGTGCCGGCATGATCAGTTCCGGGTAGCTTTCGCCCTCCGTTATCCGCCAGATATTCGTGAAGTCCCAGGCCTCATAGGACGCCTGCTGCTTCATCTGTTCCGTGGTGAGGCCGGTGCAGCCGCTGCCGCCGGCGGACGAGGCCCGCCCAGAGGTGTTGGTGTCCCAATAAGAATTTGAAATCGTGCAGGAGTTGTATCCGGCGAAACCGCCGACATAGGTGGAGCCGGCGACGGCCCCGGCCGAATAACACCGTTCCAGGGTTCCGGCGTCGCTGTTCATGCCGACGAGGCCGCCGACCGTGATGGATCCGTTAACCGGGCCTGTCGCAAAGCAGTCGCTGACCGGACCGTTGTTGTAGGAGAACAAGCCCCCGACATATTCCCCGCCCGAGACGGGCCCGGTGGCATAGCATCCTCTAACCGGGGAAACGTTGTTTTCACCCACGAGGCCGCCTGCTTCATCGCCGCCCGTTACGGCACCCGAGGCGTGGCAATGAATCAGTGTTCCGCCGACGCTCACGCCCACCAGGCCGCCCACCCGGTAACCCGAGACCGAGACGGACGCGTAGCAGTTGCTCATCGAGCTGTAGGACAGGTAGGCGGCGAGGGATCCGGTGATTTCGCCTCCGACCACGGACCCGCCCTCAAGGCCCAGGTTGAGGATCTGGCCGCCGTTGTCGATCCAACCGAAAAGGCCGACTATGCCCGAACCGGGCCGGTTGATATAAAGGTTGCGGATCACCTTGCCGTTTCCGTTGAAGACGCCGACGAACCGCGTCGCATAGCCACTGCCGATCGGAATGAATCCGGCCCCGCCATACCAGTTCGTTGTGTCGGCGGCATCGATGTCGTTCTGGAGGGAGAAATAATAATCGTCGTTGAGAAACGTCATCGTGTTCTGGCCGATCCACACCAGGTGTCCCAGTTCACTGATTTTGTAGGGACTCGAGGCGGTGCCTTCGCCCGGCGGCGTGACGGGGTCCTGCGCCTGTGCCGTTTGAAAAGCCGCTGTTGTCATGGCGAGCGCCAGGCCGAAGCCGGCCATGCCGCGAGCACGATACGTCAATCCCTTCGCGATTCCGTTCATGTCTCCTCCCGTTCCGCAGGCAGATAGGCCATTTTCTGTGCTTTGATGCAAACCGCCACCTACTGAGAGTAGTCCGTCGGAGCGAATGCAGCAATAAGATTTCATGTGCAGGATTTCGGGTAAGGCGCCCTACCTGAAGACCATTGTGAAATCTGCGGGATTGCTTATGCCCGGATGTCGTTGTAAAGATATAGGTTTGCGAAACGAAGGATGGATCCCATGAGAACGGTGTTGGCCTGCGCCTTGATCGCGGCGGGACTGATCGGCCCTGCGTCCGCGGATCCGGCCGCCCGGATCACGGGCCGGCCCTTTCTCGCCAGCACGGCCGCGGCGGCGGAGCAGGCCATCGTCCAGCCTGAAAAGAGGATTCCCATGACCATTCTGCTGAACGGCGAGGTCTTGAAGGAAATGCGCCTGCGGGTCCAGGCCGGTGATGCAGCTCTCGTCCCGGCCGTCGCCCAATTGCGCCGGCAGGCGGACGCGGCCATGACGGGAACGCTGTGGACGGTGACGGGCAAGCCGTTTGCGGCGCCCAGCGGCGACAAGCACGACTATGTGAGCCTGGCCAGTTATTTCTGGCCGGACGAGACCAAGTCCAACGGGTTGCCGTATGTCAGCCGCGACGGGCAGGTGAATCCCGAGACCCATCAATACGACCGGTATCGCCTGAGCCCCATGTGCGAAGCGGTGCACGCACTCAGCCTGGCCTATTACCTGACGGGCGAAGAGCGTTACGCCGAGCGCGCGGCCGCACAGCTGCGGGCCTGGTTTCTCGATGAGGCCACCCGGATGACCCCGAACCTGCGGTACGCGCAGATGATCAGGGGCAAGCAGGACGGGTCGGCCTTTGGCATCATCGAGACGGCCGACCTGACGCGGGTGGTGGATGGGGTGGCGTTGCTGGAGGGGTCGCCGCACTGGCCGGCCCAGGATCACGAGCGGCTCCGGAAGTGGTTTGGCGAGTATCTGGACTGGCTGCTGACCAGCGCTCCCGGACAGAAGGAGGGAAGGGCCCCGCAGAATCATGGGACCTTCTACGATGTTCAAGTGGTCGACTTTGCCTTCTTCGTCGCACGGCCCGAGCTGGCCCGGAAGGTTCTGGAGGAAGTCAAGGTCAAGCGCATCGCCTCGCACATCGAGCCGGACGGTTCGCAACCCCGCGAATTGGCCCGCACCCGAGGCTACAGTTATGCGGTGTTGAATCTCGCCGGCCTGTTCCGCCTGGCGCGGTTGGGCGAGCACGTTGGCGTGGACCTGTGGACCTTCAAGACGGACGACGGGAGGAGCATCCGCCGCGCCCTGGACTGGCTGATGCCGTATACCACCGGCGAGAAGGAGTGGACGCATCAGCAGATCACCCGGCCGCAGCACGAGCAAATGATCCCTTTGTTCCGCGAGGCCGCCCGGGTTTACATGGAGCCGGCCTATGAAAAGGCGATCACCCGCCTGACGGGCCCCCAGGCCGCGCGGGAGAAACTGACCGCCTTGCTGCTCAATCCGCCGTTACCCGCAATGGATTTGAACGTGAAACGGAATCGTGATTCGAAGGAGATATCAGATGCCCAGTAAGAAAGAGAAGATCCTTAACATCGGCGTCATCGGACTCGGCCCGCGTTCGGCGGCTCAGATCATCGGCACGAAAGAGGCCGGGCAGGCGGTGATCACCGCGATCTGCGACTGCGCGGAGGACAGGGTCGCGTGGGCGCTGAATCTGTTCAAGGAACAGAAGATGAAGGCGCCGAAGACCTATCTCGACTATCGCAAGCTCCTGGCGGACCGGAACGTGGACGCGGTGCTGGTGCCGTCCTCGTGGAACACCCACGTCCCGATCGCGCGCGACGCCATGCTGGCCGGCAAGCCCGTGGGGTTCGAGGTGAGCGGCGCATCGTCCCTGGATCAGCTGTGGGAGTTGGTCCGCACCTCGGAGGCGACCGGGGTTCCCTGCATGATGCTGGAGAACTGCTGCTACGGGCGCGACGAGATGATGGTGCTGCACATGGTGCGGCAGGGGCTTTTCGGCGAGCTGATCTACTGCGAATGCGGCTACGAGCACAACCTGGCCGGACTGGCGTGCGCCATTGAGCGGAAACGGGAACGGGCCTTCCACAATCTGCTCCGGAACGGCGACCTGTATCCCACGCACGGGCTCGGGCCCATTTCCAAGATCCTCGGGATCAACCGCGGCAACCGGTTCCTCAGCCTGACCTCCACCGCGACCAAGGCGCGCGGCTTCGCGGCCCACGTGGAGAAAAAGAAGGGCGAGGGCGCCGGCGGGTACCGCGTCTTCAACAAGGGCGACATCGTGACGACCGTCATCAAGTGCGCCAACGGGGAGGTCATCACGCTGACGCACGGCGTGTCGCTGCCGCGCCCGTATTCGCGCGACTGCCGGGTGCAGGGCACGAAGGGCATCTGGCTGGAGAACGCGAGCGGGCTGTTTGTCGAGGGGCTCACCAAGACCGAGTTCGTTGACGCGAAGGGGAAGCCCTACACGGCGGAAAAGTGGGACGACATCAAAACCTACTACGACAAGCACGACCATCCGCTGTGGAAGTCGTTCCGGGACAACGTGACTGGCGGCCACGGCGGCATGGACACCCTGGTCATCCAGGCGTTCTTCGACGCGGTCCGAAACCGCGCTCCGACGCCGATCGACGTCTACGACTGCGCCGCCTGGATGAGCGTCACCTGCCTGTCCGAGGACTCCATCGCAATGGGCAGCGCGCCGGTCGCCGTGCCCGATTTCACCAATGGCAAATGGGTCAACCGCAAGCCCGAGCGGGCGACCCCGTGGGCGCTTTCGCTCTAGCGATCGTCAGTTGTTGTTCGAATTCTGGATGGCGTTCCGCCCGGCCTGCCCGGATTCTTTTTCCCGGATTCGGCTTGCCGGATGCCGGAATGGTAGTACTATTCACGGTAAGGGTGAAGCGAAGGCGTCTATCAGTCAGGAGGTGGCGGTCATGCAAAAACGGATTTATCTGGCCATTCTTCTCGGCCTGTTCGCGGGCTCTTTCGCGCGCGGGGAACTTCTGGGCCGCTGGACCGGGGACGGCAATGCGCTGGACACCGCGCGCACCAACCATGGTACGCTGGCGAACGGCGCGACCTACGCCGCCGGTCGGTATAACCAGGCGTTCAGCCTGGATGGCTCCGACGACTATGTGGATCTTCCGGATGCGACGTCCCTGCTGGTGTCCAACAGCCAGGGCACCATCACGGCGTGGGTCTATCCGACCGTCATCGGCGGCAACGACATGGTTGTGGCATTCGGAAGCGGAGGCAACGGGCAGGGGATCGGGCTGGGCATTTACGGGACTGTCCGCATTTATCACCATACCGGGACCTATGACTGGCAGTCCAATGTCCCGGTGAACGGGAATGTGTGGACGTTCCTGGCCTACACCTGGGATGGCACGACGGAGCGCATCTACACCAACGGCGTCCTGAGCGAGAGCCGGCCCCGGGGCTCATTCAGCTATGTGACCGGCAAGGCGCGCATCGGCCACGGCTTCTGGGGCGATCCGGCGAACGCCTTTCCGGGCCGGATCGACCAGTTGATGGTGTTCGACGAGGCGCTGGCCTCAAACCAGGTGGCCGCACTGTTCCTGGCCGATGCCCCGTCGGTCACGAACGTGGCGCCGGCCTCCGGAACTTTCACGAACACGGCGACGCTGAATTTCAATTGGCAATTCTCGTCCCCCCTGAATCCTCCGCAAAAAACGTACCGGCTCCTGATAGGGGCCCCCGGGTTTTCCGTCACCAATGACGACAGCGGCGTGGTGACGTCCTCCACGATGCAGCATTCCAGCACCTATACCGGCCTGCCGGATGGCATCTACGACTGGAAGGTCATCGCCACCGATCAGGAGGATGACTCCGCCGAATCGGCGCCCTGGCGTTTCGGCAAGGACACCACCGCTCCCGGTCAGCCGACCTACAACACGGCCCAGGGATACTATGTCACCTCGGCCGTCCAGCTGCTCGACATCGATTTCCAGGACAACCTCCAGATTGACACCATCACGTACCAGGTGGACGGGGCGGGTGTTAGCTATATGCTGGCCTCGAATTATTTCGTCCCCGTCTTCACGAACAACTTCCCGCTTGTCGCCGCGTGGAATGCCATGACTCCCGGTTATCACGCCCTTCAGTTCTTCATCAGGGACCGGGCCGGCTGGAGCGCTGCATCCGGGACCGATTTCACCTTCTACAAGGATCAGCAGCCGCCCCTGGCACCGGTTTATCACACGGCGGAAGACACCCTGTTCGATAGCTCTCCCGTGCTGGACATTGACTTCGAGGACGGCGTCGGGCTGAGCCGCATAGAGTATCGCCTGGACGACGACATCAGCTGGCACATGCTGGCCCAGGACTTGTCGGCTCCGGTTTACAACGCGAATTGGAGCCTTTCCGCCGCCGTATGGGACGCCTTGTCCGACGGTCTTCATCTGATCTACTTCCGCGTCACCGATCGGGCCGGCCTGCAATACCTGACGCCCAATGTCGCCTCCGCGTTTTCGTTCCGCAAGGGGGCCCGCACGCGGATCATCGGCCTGGGCGGAAACCTGGCATTCGGGAATGTCCTGACCGGGAGCACGGCAACCGCCATCCTGACGATTACGAACGCGGGAAACAGCGCGCTCACGGTCAGTTCCATCAGCTATCCGGCGGGCTTCAGCGGGGCGTGGAGCGGGAGCGTTCCGCCGGAGGAGGCGACGAACGTGACGGTGACCTTTGCGCCCGTGGCGGTGCAGGCTTACAGCGGCACGGTGACCGTGATCTCGGACAAAACGGGCGGGGAAAACGGGATCGGCGTTTCCGGGGCGGGCATTCCGGCGCCGCAGCCCGGGAAAATCAGTTTCGCCGCGTCATCCTACGCCGCGCTCGAGGGGACCATCCGGAAGGTCGGCGTGAAGCGGAGCCTGGGAGCGGCCGGCACGGTTTCGGTGCGGTACTGGATGAAACCCAAAACGGCGCTTGCCTGGCAGGACTACACGCCCAAAAGCGGGACGCTGACCTGGACAAACGGGCAGACCGCTTCCAAGATGATCAAGATTCCCATCCGGGCGGACGGCATGATGGAAGGCAACGAAACCTTCCAGGTCATCCTCACGACCCCGGTTGGCGCGACTCTGGCGGCGCCCTTTAAAACGACGGTTACGATAACCGGCAACAATAAGGGCGGCGCGGCGGAAGGGGATGCCGTTTCCACGCGCCTGGCCGGGCTGGCCGATGCGGTGGATGCGGAGGAGCTGACCTGGTTCACATCGCCCCTGGCGGCCTGGACAAAACAGGCCGGTGTGACCGCGGATGGCGTGGATGCCGCCATCAGCGGAGCGTCCGCGCCGGACCGGGTGTCCTGGCTCCAGGCGGACGTGGAGGGCCCGGGCACGCTGGACTACGACTGGTTGATCCGCGGCAAGGGCCTTGACACCGGCCTGTTGATCGTGGACGGCAAGGTCTGCCGGACCCTGGGCCCCGGCTTCCTCTGGACGCACGAAACAATACCCGTTGATAAAGGCCTGCATGCCATCCGATGGGTCTTTGCAGGCGAATCGCGTTTGATCCAGGGGGCGGCTTATCTGGACCGGGTCAACTGGATGCCCGGCCCGCTGGCGCCGTAATCTGGACGGCGGGGGCGGCGCTTCCCGGCGCCGGATCGGCCCGCAGCCCCTCCATGGTGAGATTCTCCACGGATTCCGCCCACACCGCGCTTTGCCAGGGGCCGGAGGCCTGGTCCCAGCGGATTTGCGCCTCGTGCAGCCGGATGTCCCGGCCGTGGCGGATGAAGAGGCCATAAGGGGCCGGAGATCCGCTGGCCCAGCAATCGAGGGGATAGGGCATGCCGGCTGCGAACCGCCCGTCCACTTCGCCGGTCAGGGTCAGGTCCAGGTCGGAGAGGCTGATATTCCGGATGGGAATGGCCGGGGTGCCGCAGATGTGGCAGCCGGCGCGGGCGCGCGCCGTGATGCCCGAAAAGGCGATGTTGGAAATGCCCGCCGGCGGGAGCAGCTTGTCGTGCATCCAGAGATGGATGGCGCTGCGGGTGGCGTCGATCACCAGGTTCGTGAAGCGGATGTTTTCGATCCTCGGCCCGTGCTCGAGTGTCTGGCCGTTCCACAGCGTGAAGCGGTTCGGGATCATATCCACGCCGATGGCCACGTCGTGCATTACGAGGTTCGAGAAGACCGCGTTGCGGATGACGCTGTCGGAGGCGTAGCCGATCCGCACGCCGCAGGTGCGCGAGGCGAGCGTGCAGTCGGAGACGACGATGTTTTCGCAGACGCTCTTGCGCGTCGGGTCGATCAGGTTGGAACCGTAGAGCGTGATGCAGTCGTCGCCGGCGTCGATGAAGCAGCGGCTGACGCTCACGTCCCGGCAGCAGCAGATGCCCACGCCGTCGGTATTGGCGCTGTTGCGGATGTTGTGGATGCCCACGCCGTCCACCCGCACCCGCCGGCATTCCAGGAGCCAGAGTGTCCAGCTGGGACTGTTCCGGATCTGCACGTCCCGGATCAAGATGTCCTGACAGCCGTTGAAGTGGATCAGCTGGCCCGGCCGCCAGCCGTTGGCGATCAGCCCCTTGGCGGGCTTGGTGGGGTGGGTGATCATGAAGGAGGCGCAGCGGCCGTCGATGGTGCCCCGGCCCGTCAAGGCCACGTTGCTCCGGGAGTCGGCGAAGAGGAGGTGCTGGTCGCAGTTGAGCGTTTCCGCGCCGACCCAGTGGTTGCCTTCCAGGCGTTTTCGGTAGTCGGCGGGATTCTCGCTGGCGAGCAGGGTCGCGCCGCCCTCCAGATGGAGTTCCACGTTGTCCTTGAGTTCCAGCGAGCCGGTCAGGTAGACGCCCGGGGGGCAGCGCACGCAGCCGCCGCCGGCGGCCGCGCAGGCGTCCACGGCGCGCTGGATGGCCGAGGTGTCGGGGGTCAGGCCGTCGCCCCTGGCGCCAAACGCGGTTATTTCAACATCCATGGGATCGAGCTCCGGTTAGGGTTGGCCCCGTCGTCTGGGGTCCCCCGAGTGCACCATCAATACTGGCGGGAATAGTAGCGATTGGGTGATATTGCGCAATCCTGTTTATCGGGCGCATCTGCGATAGGAATGGGCAGGAGGGGCGCACGAGGTCCGGGTGGAACCGGACCCTCCACAGTTTGCAGTTGGTGGAGGGGCGCGTTCCACCGCGCCCGCCTGTCCATCTTTTTGCCGGGAACCCGCTTCGCGCTTGTCAAAAGCCTGTCAAACCATCATTCTTTAAGATTAAAGGTATGCCCCGTAAAATTGATATATCCGGAGCGAGTGGACCATGAAAAACAAGATCCTGCTTGCGATGATTCTGATGATGGCGATGGGCTTTGGGGCTAGCCGTGTGCAGGCGGACAATTGGTCCAACGACACGGACGTGGGCTGGTATGCGGCGGGACCGTCCGTCTATTCCGTTGGCACGGCGCGCGAGCTTGCGGGACTGGCGAAACTGGTCAACGGGGGGAACACCTTCGCGGGGAAGACCATCCTCCTCACGGCGAATGTGGAGTTGAGCGGGAAGACGTGGGCGCCGGCCGGGGTCTGGGATAATATGGTCGAGGGTAACAGCAGGGCGTTTTGCGGTGTGTTTGACGGGCAGGGGCGGACGATCGAGGGACTGACCGTGGCCATCACAAATCCGCAGAGTTGCGTTTCCGCGGGTTTTTTCGGATCCCTTTCCGTTTCAGGCACAAGCACGGGTACCGTCAAAAACCTGACACTGGCCAACCTGTCCGTGGCGGCGCATTCGTCCGGCGAGAACGCCTATGCGGCCGGCGTGACGGGGCATGGCTCCAAGGGGATCATCCGGAATTGCATGGTTTCGGGAACGGTCTCGGCCACGACCAGCAACAAGACTGCCTATGCCGGCGGCGTGGCGGGATTTATCGATGGTGCGTTCATTTCAAACTGCACCGTTTCCATCACGGTGAGCGCGGTCGCCAAGGAGAGTGGCCCCAATAATCCGATCATCAACGGCAAGGCCGGCGGCGTGATGGGGGATATGTCGGCCTTCAGTTCCATTTTCGATTGTACGGTGACCGGATCCGTGAGCGGGGTTGTAAACGGCTCGGGCTCTTTGGGGATAGGGGGCGTGGCGGGTTCGGGCTATGCCGGGATGATCCGGAACTGCGCGTTTGCCGGCGCGGTGGACGCGTTTTGCGTGACGGCCGGCGGACGCCTTGAAGCCGGCGGGATCATGGGGTGGAACCATAGCGGCGCTGTGCGGGATTGCACGTTTACAGGCGACGTGACGGTTTCTTCGGGTTTCGCCACCATCTCCTGCGCCGGCGGCATTGCGGGAAGGAACTATTACGGTCTTTTCCTGAACAACATGGCCTCGGGTACGGTGGCAGCGGCCTCGAAGTCGCATTCCTATGCGGGCGGCGTGACGGGCGACGATGTGTCCGGCTCCACGCTGAACTGCTTCGCCTCAGGCTCGGCCAGCGCCTTTTCGAGCGCCGCCGGGGCCGGGGCGCACGCCGGGCTGGTGGCGAGCCTGGAGAGCGGATCGATCTCGAACTGCCTGGCGCTGGGTGCGACCTATGCCACCTCGACCGGAGCCACGGGCGTGGCGTATGCCGGCGGCCTGGCGGGGAGGATCGTGTCCGGCAAGGCCGCATACAGCTACTGGAAGCGGACCGGCGAGCCGGGCCTCGATCGGGAGGCGTCGGGGGGCGGGGCTGTGTCGGGCCCCTGCCTGAGTTTCGGGGCCGCGCCCGGAACCCTGACGAACGGGGTTGCGGTGCCCGGCTATGCGGCTACGGCGAACCTGCTGCTGGCGCTGAACCAGTTTGCGGTCCTGGTGAACAACGCGAATGCGGCTCCCGGTTTCAAATTCTGGGGCGTGGACGGCGTGCGGAACAACGGGTATCCGTTCCTGACCGGAGCCGATCCGCGGATCGCCGTGGTCTTTGACGCGCGCGGGGGCGAGTTCGCGGGCGGGCACACGGTGACGAGCGCCCTGTATTTCGCGAACGGGTCGTACGGCGCCTTCCCGGCGGCCACGCGGAGCGGATTCCTCCTGGTCGCCTGGACCAATTCCGCCGGCGTGGTCATGACCGTGGAATCGAATGTGACGGCCGAAGGGATAAACCTGTATGCTTCCTGGCAGTCCGCCGGGATGACGCCGGACAAAACGGACATTGCCATCGGTTCCGCGGGGGCGGACGACTATGCCGTCGGCGTTCTGTCCAACATTGCGTGGACGGCGTCGGCCGGCGAGGACTGGATCAGCGTGACGCCCGCGGCTGAGGGATTCACCATGGACGTGTCCGCCAATCCGCTGAACGAGATCCGGGCCACAACGATCGTGCTTCAGGCGTCGGACTATGCCCGGTATCCGGTCGCGGCGACGGTCACGGTGACGCAGGCGGCGTCGGGGTTCGTGCCGGAACTCGCCCCGGGCGCCACGGTTGTTGAGATCGGGTGCGGGGGCGTGGACGACTATGCCGTCGGCGTCACGTCCAACATTGCCTGGACGGTCGCGGTTGGCGAGGACTGGATCATCGTTTCGCCTGCGGCGGGCGGGTTCACGTTCGATGCGTCAACCAATCCCGCCGTCGTGTCCCGGTCGGCCGCGATCGTGCTCCAGGCGGCGGACATGGAGCAGTTTCCGGTTGCGGCGACGGTCACGGTGTCGCAGGCGGCTTCGCCGGTGGCGTTTGGCGGATTCGAGCATGGGGACTCGACCAACGTGCCGTATGCCGCGAGCAGCGGCTCGAACGGGTTTACGGGGAACAGCCCGTGGCGGCTGGAGACGGGTGAGGCGTGGATCACCTTGTTGCCTCCCGTCAGCGGAACCGGGAACGGCAGCGTGGCGTGGACGCTGGAGGCGAATTCCGGCAGTGAGGCGCGCGTGGGAGTCGTGCGGCTGGTCCAGACGGGAGAGCTGGGTGCGGTCACGAATCTCTTCACCATCACGCAGGCGGCGGGCGCGGTCGAGGTGACCTTCAACGCGAACGGCGGCGAATTTGAAGGCGGGCATATGGTTACATCGGTCACGTATTTCCTGGATGTGGCCTATGGCCAGTTCCCCGTGGCGGCGCGGTTCGGGATGGTTTTCGGCGGCTGGACGAACGGGCCCGTGACCCTGGCGATCGACATGTTGGCCGCGCTGGAACCGGCCGAAGTGTTTGCCCAATGGAATGCAGAGTTACCCGCGCCCGTTGTCCTGCCGCCTTCCCAGATCGGCGCCAAGGGGTTTACGGCCCGCTGGCGCTGGGTGGACGGTCGCGCGCCGGAGGGCGAGCTTTGCGTGGCGACGGATGCGGCTTTTACGCAGGTGGTGCCGGGTTATGAGGCCCTCTATGTGCTGAATGCGCCGGATTGCGCGGTGGCCGGGCTATTGACGGGGAAGGACTACTGGTACCGCGTGCGCCGGGTGTATCCGGATGACGTCAAGGGGCCCTGGTCGGCCGCCATGAAGGTGCGGACGGGCAAGGGCATTCCGGTGTTCAGGAATCTGCTGAGCGACGTGCCGGTGTCGAAGGGCCTTTCGCAGTCATTTGCGATTTCCAACCTTGTTTCCGGAACGGGGACGCTGACGGTGAAGTCCTCGAATGCCAATGCGGTCAAGGCCACGGCCTCCGCCGGCGTGTTGACGCTCCAGTATCTCTGGACGGCCACGAACGCCGCGAAGGTGACCCTGACCCTGACGCACCCGGCGACGGGCTACAAGGCGTCTTATGGGGCGACCTTGAGCTATGCCCCGGGCAGCGTGTTCAAGGTCGGGCAGTCGGCGCTGACCAACGCCGGCACCCGGGTGGTGCAGGAGGTCACCCTGGAGAATCGGACCGGGGGAATGATCTATGGCGTCCGGTTGAGGGCGCTCGGCCTGGACAATACCGCCTGGCTTATCAACCGAACCGGTCTTGATCCGGTTACGCAGGCGGCGATCCTGGAGATGCCCTGCGTGCTGCCGGCGGGATCGCAGACGGTGGTGCGTTTGATTTACAACAAGGCTTATAAGGCGCAGGCCGCCACCCGTCCGGTCAAGGTTGCGGCCTGGGCGATTGCGACTCCGGTTCACAGCGCGCCGCCGGTGACGGGGGAGATGGGGCTTGTCCGGCAGGACCTGTATGACGGGTTGTGGCTGCTCGGCCTGCCGGCCAACGGCAACCGCCTGTACAGCGTCTACCATTCCGACGACGACGGGGCCACCTGGAACCTGAACGTGCCCGTCATCCGGGCGACAGCCAACTACCTGATGTGGCTCGACATCGACGAGGGAGCGCCGGCCGGGCGGATGTATAGGGTTGTGGATGCGGGGATGTGAGGGGGGGAATTCCTGGCAGGCCGGGATTCAGCAGGAT
>CAYZVY010000109.1:11163-14163 GCA_964481675.1 uncultured Verrucomicrobiota bacterium | reverse complement strand
CGGCCACGGCCACCAGCTCGAAATCCGGATGCTTCGCCAGCCCCTTGGCATGGAAACCCCACCCGATCCGCCCCAGGCCCGCCACGCCGATTGTAATTTTGCTCATCATTATACTCCCGTAAACAAGGGGATCAAGGTATGACAATGGCTCTCGCCTGTCCATATTCTTTCAGCAGGAGCATCCTTTTCGCAACCCGGCGGCCGCAAGATCGGATGGCAGCAGGACCCGTTGTAGCGAAGTGTCCTTATCTTGATCCAGACGCCGTTATTCCGCCGATAAATCCTTCAGGCGAATCATGCGGCTCGTCGCCGGCACCATATCGGTCACATAGACCTGCTGGTCCCGCATGGCCACCACGATCCGCTTCACCGTGATCGGATGCTGCACCACGCCATCCAGGTTGCCTCCGCTGTAACTCCAGTCCCGGTCGGTCGGCCCGTGATACCCGCCGGGATACCGCTTCGGGATCGCCAGCGACACAAAGCACCACCCGTCGAAGTTGATCGCGCTCCGCCCGCGCCAGTCGCTCACATCCCACCCGGCGCCCTCCGTGGCGGCCGAGAAAAACCGCTCGCCCTTCGCATCCTCGAACTCCCAGAACACCCGCCCCCAGCAGGAATTCCCCTTCACCCACATGCCCACCCGCCCCGCCTCCCGCTCCAGCTTGAGCGGCTCCTTCAAATTCAACGACACATACCGCGCCGCCACCGCAGGGACATTCGTCTGCGGCCGCAACTCCACTTCCAGGCACGGCCCCTTCTCCTCATCCACCACCCCGCGCACTGCGAAGTCACCCGGCACATAAACCAGATCCTCCGCATACGTTTCCAGGAATGCATCGCGGCCGTTCGACACCTCAACCCCGGCGGAATCGGCCAGCCCGGCCACGCCGGCAGGGCTGGCGGGCGCCTGCTCCGCATACTGCGCCTTCCCGGCGGTTTCCACCTCGACCGGCGACGGCGTCGCCAGATAGACAGGCGTCGTGGAGGCCTCAACGACCAACCGGCCATTCGTGACCGCCACCTTCCGCGTGTTCCCCATGGAATCCGTCACGGTCGCCCCGCCTCCCTTGAACCGGAAGGTCACATCCCGCTTCCCGCGAACGGTCCACACCGGATAGACGAACCCCGACTCGCCCTTGAACTCCAGCGCATACAGGCTGCGGGATCCCGTATCCAGATACTTCTGATACTTGGCGGAATCCAGCATGCGGGTCAGGGTGGCGTACATCACATACCCGGGCTTGGGCGTCAGCAGCGGGTTGCGCCGCATGAACCCGCTGCCCCCGTAGATGGTGCTGTAATAGGAGTCGGCGCAATCGTCGGCCAGCCCGATATTGATGCTCGGGAACCCGTACGCCAGCGCCTGCAGCGCGTCGCGCGTGTGAAACTCGCCCTGCTCCCGCTCGCCCAGCGCACCCGGCTGCGTGCACCGGGTGATATACTCGTACCCCGAGGAAACCGGCACATCCGCGTATCCGTAAAGCTTCCGCATCTCGGACAGCCACCATACCTCCTGGAACGACCCCCGGCGCGGCTGGCCCTCGGGAACCATCCACGCCCCCACCCCTTCCATGGCAAAGCAATCCACCTTCGTCTTCGGCCAGCCCTGGCGCATGAACCAGATGCTGATGCCGGAGGGACTGTTCCCCAGACTGAACTTGATGGCGGGATAATTCGACCGATACCACGCCACCGTGGCCTCGGCTTCCTTCCAATACTTGTCCAGATCCCGCTTGCCGGCCTCCGTCAGCTCCGGCCTGGGCTTGCCCAGCAGCTCCGGGGGAATGGCGTCGGTGTCCGAAATCCGCTTCTCGTGGAAAATCATACCCAGCCGGATGTGCGGGTTTTTCTTCAGCAGCTCTTCCCGCGTCTTCAGCGGCCAGCTGGCCATGCTGTAGGACAGCTTGTACGGCTTCAGTTCCTCTTCCGAATATGGCCCTGGACACGTATGCCGCACCCCCATCTTCAACAGAAGCGGCCCCATCCAGTCGAGCCGGCTGCACCCCCCGTGGCTCTTGGCAAACCACCAGACGCCGAACGGCGACTCGTCGCCCGCCTTCCGGGTGTCAGGCGGCAGCAGGGCAAAGGTGGTCGGCTCGCGCCAGATCACGCGCCCGTCCGGCAGCGTGGCCGTGATCACCGCATCGAACCAGCCGAGCGATTCCATCGGGAGCGCGATCCGGCCCGCCGCCTTGCCGCCGTTCTCGCTGGCTCCCGGCACCTTGACCGTCGTCTTGCGCGCCGATTTCAGGCCATTGAAATCGGTGATGTCGCACGTCACCTCGACGGTCTGCGGATCCGCCTGCCGGTTCACCAGCGCCAGCTCGAACGCCGGATCCGCGGCCGCATCGAACACGTTCCCTTTTTCGCGGGCCGACACCTTCACATCCACCGGACTGCGCTCCAGGGTCAGCCCGATCACGTGGACCGCGCTCGGCAGGCCGAGCGGCTTGATGCGGCAGGACTGGAGATTGAAGAACTGCACGGCGGTGCGAATTTCCTTGGTCAGCTCCAGGTCCCAGTGATCGCCCTTGCGCCCGAACTCCGGCGCGTCGTCGCCCAGCAGGTCGACCACGCTGCCCGTCTTCAGCGGTACGGTCACGAGATAAAGCGGCAGCTTGCCCTTTTCCCGCGTCCAGGCCCAACGGGTTTTCTTGAGCGTGCTGACGTCAGCCTCGCCCACCCGGGCCACGCCGGGCGGCAAATCGGCCGTCGCGGGATTGGTCGGCAGATAAACGGTGGTGTCGCCAATGGCCTGATCGGTGCGCCCGCCGGCGTCGCCATAATGATTGCCGAACCGGGTGAGCCGCAAGGTCAGGACAGGCGACTTGTTGGGATCGGGCTCCACCACGCACAGGACGTGCGCGGCCATGAAATTCTCTTTTGGCAGCCGCAGGATCATGCTCTCGGGATTGCCGTCAAAGGCGCTGCGGGTGGTGTCGGTATCGCAGAAGTCGGCCGGATCGATCTTCTCCTCCAGCCAGCGGCTGAGCCCGA
>CAYZVY010000109.1:8375-11063 GCA_964481675.1 uncultured Verrucomicrobiota bacterium | reverse complement strand
GGAACAGGTGATACTTGTCCGCCACCTGCCGCCGCTCGTCGAAGGCGGTCTTGTCGGCCAGGCTGAAGATGAATCGGTTGCGCAGCGAGTCGTCCACATAGAACTTGAGATCCGGCTTCACGAAATACCGGGTGCTGAAGGCGGTCTGGCCGGTTGCCGTGAGCCGGACGTCCATGCCCCCCTCCAGGGGATCGACGGCGGTCAGCGTCAGCACGGCCAGCGGCTGCTTTTCTCCTTCATTTTTCAATGTCAGGGTCCAGGGCGCCTGCAAGCGGCCCAGTCTGGCGCTCACGGTAACCGCGCGGCCGGTTGCCGGACAGGCGAAGGATTCGGTTGCGTTCATATCGCCGGCTCCCCGGGCCACGCCCCCGCCAACCGCCAGCAGGAGCGTCATCATCCATGCGTTTCTCATGCAACTCCCTATTCTCAACAACCGTCAGTCAGGAACACTGCTCCACAACCGGGCCAGTGTCCGGCGGAAGGCGTCGAACTCACCCTGCGCCGAATCCATCGTGATCAGCGCAAAAGCCGCCTGCAACTCCGCCTCCACCGCCTCCGCCTTGCCTTTCGCCCGCGCACGCTCCCGCAGCGCCTGCACGGCCGAGGCATCCTCCAGCCCCAGGCGAAAAGCCCCGGCGCGGAGGGACGGCAGAAGTGTGCCCTGTTCCGCATCCGGATAAAAGAGCGTGGTGAACGTGGCGTCCATGTCAAACAAATCGGCCCGCACCGTCTTGCGGAACGCCGGGTCGACCGTCTGCGACCAGACCATGCCGCCGTAATAAGTCAGGCCGTCCGCCCCCTTCATATACGTGTCGAGCATGAGGAACCGCGCCTGGGAGCGGGGGCGCGGCGACCAGGCATACGGGCCCGGCCCGCAGACATACGGCCAGATCGGCTCGCCCGCCGCATGCCGCTGGTCCCGGAACGTCTTCGAGAAATTCTCCGCATCATCGTCCGCGATCGGCTTTCCCCATCTGTTAAGATAAAAGTTATACAAGGGAATCCAAAGGCCCATGGTGCCCACCGCGAGGCGCCGGTTGTTCACGCCGAAGCCGTTGATCGCCACCGACATCTTCACGCCGCAGCGTTTATACAGGTCCGCCTTGCCCTTCCAGTTCTCATAATCCGATATCTCGTCGCCATGCCGGCAGACGAGTTGATCCTCCAGCCCGAGGTCGGCCAACGCCTTCCGGATCTCCGGCACCGCGACCTCGAACGCCTCGAAATCGTCGGCCAGCTTGCGGGCCTTCATCACCGTGGCCAGGACCGACTTGTTCCACAGGTAATTGAAGGAATCGACGAACAGCACGTCCGCGCACCCGGCGGAGCGGACGGCGTCCAGCTCCCGCTTCAGGCCCGCGGCGTCCACGGTGACGCTCCCCTGGGCGTCGGCCGCCAGTTTCAGCCCGTTCACCTCCAGCGTGAAGGTGTTGACCCCGAATTCCCTCGCCTGCTTCAGCAGCTCCGGCACCTTCCGCAGGTACGTCTCCTCGTCCCAGCCGTAATAAAAGCGGATCGCCTCCCCGTCGAACCCCAGCGGATAAAAGCCCAGCGCCGGCTTGTCGGGCAGCGGCAAGGAAAGCACCTCCGCTTCCAGTTCAATGGGACAGGTTCCGCCGTCATACGCGAGCCGGGCCGAGGCTTTCAGCGGGCCGGCAGGGGCCTCCCGGGGAACAGGCAGGCTGATCCAGACAGCGGTCAGCCCGTTGGCCTCGAGCGTTTTCGGGAGATCCGCGAAGGCGGCGTCGTGAAGCGGCACCACGCGGACGTCGCCATTCGTTCCCGCATACCGGCACGGCGTGAAACGGCAGACGCTGCCCGCGGGGCCTTCCAGCGAGAGTCCGCTGACGGGCTCGCGCGCACGCAACAGGAGCAGGAACTCGGCACGCGCGTTGCGATAGGCAAGGGTGCGGAACGGTCCGTCGTGCGGCTTCAAGCCCGACCACGGGAACGGCATCTTCGCCGCCCAGTCGCAAGCGGCCAGCGTCACGGCAGGCGCTTTCGGCCGGTCACCCAGCGCCTTCATGACCGCGTCAACCGCCAGGCCCGTTCCCTTTTCGTTGTTTCCGGCCACCACCAGAAGGGCGCCCTCCTCGTCCGTCTCGTCGAAAAACGCCACGGTGGGCGCGTCAACCGTCAGCGGATAATCGGAAACGACATGCAGGCTTTCATTCAGCTGGTCCAGCAGCGGATTGGTTCCCGGTTCGCCCGCCACCACGGTGAGCAGCGCCTTGTCCCTCCGGCCCTGGCTGGTCACGTTGAAATACTGGAGAAAACCGCGCGACGTCCGCCAGGTGCCGCCCAGGCGGGCGGCCAGCCCGGACCAGAGCGCGGCGCGGTCGGGCGCCGGCACATCGGGCGCCACCACCACCACGCTTTTATCGGCGGCCAGCTTGCGGATGCGGTCCCAATCGGGTTTGGGACTTGCCCCCGGCGCCCTCACAGGCCGGACCATCGGACTCGAGAACGTCGCATACACGTCGCGCATGCTCGCGATGCCGGAGGCCACGGCCGGCTCCGTGCGCCACCGGTAGCCGAACCCGCGCCCTGCGGCTCGCAGCGCCGGAAGCGAATCGCCGGCTCCCCCGAAGGGAATCATGACCCGGATCCGGCAGTCGCCCGCCGGCATTCCGGGAATCTTGACCGTGGGCTGGATCGAGTTGTCGAAGGGGCCCGGATCCGAATACA
>CAYZVY010000109.1:0-8275 GCA_964481675.1 uncultured Verrucomicrobiota bacterium | reverse complement strand
CCTTCCGGTCCAGCCCCGAATCGTGGAGCCGGATCTTGAATCGCCGCGTTTCATAGGGTTGAAGGGTGGCCTCGAACGCCACTTCCGATGAAAACCCGGGAAACCGGGCCAACTCGTCGAGCTGGCTGAGGCAGGCGTTCCCCGCCTCATCAAGAACCTCCACATCATGAATATTCTTTTCCTGGTCCGCGGGAACACCAAGCTCCCTCAGCGTGATGGTCACCACCTCGCCGGTGCGGGAGAGGCCCAGCGTGTTGCGGAGGAGCAGTTCCTTTTCCGCCACCTGGGCGGCGGAAGAAAATGAGGCGCCCGCCGTGACGAGCACGGCAACGAGAAGAAGACGTTGAAACGTGTTCATGGCTTTGTCACCAGGATGATGGCGCCGTTATCCAGGCCGATATAATAGCGGCCCTTCAGGACCGCCAGCGAAAGAGGGGTGCCGGGCAGTTCGTCGTTGAACACAGTTTTCCAGGTTTCCAAGTCCGTGGAAACCGCGATCTCGGCGGCGGGGCGCGCATCCTCGCCCAGCAGGACCGCGCAGGTGTCCCCGGACACGGCAATGTCGCGCGCCTTCCCCATGCGGGCGATCCGGCGGCCGACAAACGTGCGGCCGGCCTGGGGCCAGTCCTCTTTCAGCGTGGCCGCAAAAAGGCCGCCCGCGGGATCCGCGCCCTTGTCGGCCTCCCGCTGGACCGTATAGAGCAGTCCCCCGGCCCAAGTCACATCACGGCACACCGCATACCGGGGATTCTGCAGCAGCGACGACTCCGGCGCCAGCGCGCGGAGCGCGGGCAGCGGCCGGGCCGGCCCGTCGAAGAGAAATCCGCGCGCGCCCTTCCCTCCCGTATACGCCAGCACATACCAGGCCCCCCAGTCGCGGGGGGCGACCTGCAGCGGCCAGTCGCCGATCACGTCCCGGACGGCGAGGAGCACCAAATGATTCGAAACCGACAGGAACGAGGCGGCCCTGTATGAAAAGCGCGCGGCTTCGTCGTTCAGCGGCTCGATGTGCCAGGCCGCCTCCCCGTCCGCCCGCCACGCCACGATGGCCCGGTCCTTCTGCCGGCCCGCCAGCAGCGTTTTCCCGTCAAAGCGGGTCACATCGGAAAAGGCCGCACCGGACCCGGCCACCGGCACCCAGTCCCACGTGCCGCCTCCGGCGGTGACATAATAGCCGCCCGCGTCCTCCGCCGGCTCCGCCACCGGGGCATACAGGCGCCCGTCCAGGATACGGAAGCGGCCGAACCGGATCGCCACGGTCTGGTTTTCGGTGCGCAGGTCCATCTTGTCCGGATCGACCGACACGATCGCCTGCCGGTTGCTGCCGGCGGACGGCTGGAGAACGGGATAGAGCCGCCCGTCGAACGCAACGAGGGCCTCGACCGAGCGCTCGCCGGCCCCGGACGCGGTTCCGTCCAGGACGCCGCCGGCCGCCCGCCCCGGGGCGCTCACCTCGGCCCAGTCGGCCGCGCGTACCCCTAAAAAAGGGACAACCAGAAGAACCAGCCAGGCGCCCTTCCTCATGGCGCGACCGCCCCGGCGGCCTGCAGGTCCAGGATGGCCGCGGCCACGCGCTCGCGGCTTTCCAGCACGCGGGCGAACGCGGGGTTGTAGTCGTTGAGGGTCGGGAAGACATCCTTCCAGATCGCGGCGAGGACGGCATCGGCCTTGTCCGCCGCGTCCGCCAGCCCCTTCTTCCGCGCCTCCGCGATCCGGCTCCGCAGCAGGTTGACGGTCCAGGCGTCCTCCATGCCATCGCGGATATGCTCCCAGCGGACCGAATCGAGGGGCTCCGAATCGCACCAGCCGGGCTTGCCGGGTTTCTGCCAGGCCGGCTTTTCGGGATGGCGCGGATAGACGACCGTGTTCCAGTGGGAATAGCGGTTCTGCCAGAGCTCGGCGCCGGTGCCGGACCCCTCTGACCCCCAGCACTGGATGCCCCACCAGGCCAGGCTGTCCAGGTCGGCCTTGGCCGCCTGCCAGATGTAGCTCCGCAGCTCCGAGGGGCCCGTGTGAACGGACATCCGGGGCGGCGGCCCGCAGTTGTACCAGGAGATCTTGGCGCCCGCCTCCCGCGCCTTGCGGAAAAACGCCTCGTCATACTTCATGTAGAGCGGCTGCCACAGCGCCAGCTGGCCGGCCTTCGGCTCGGCTTCCTTCCAGTCGATGCTGTTGAAGCAGGTCATAAACGGCATCCCGGCCTCCCGCGCGGCCAGGGTGAACCGGTTCCACCAGAAATCGAAGCCCGCCGGCTCGTCGCCGACCTTCAGGACGAACCGGCTGAGCCAGTTCTTCTTCTCCAGGTGTTTCCGGAACAGGGTGATCATCTCCTGCGCGTAGTAATCCTGGTAGAAGTGGCCCTCGCGCGCCGGCTGACCCTTGAATCGGTCCGGAAACGCCCGCTTGAACTTGCCGTAATTACTATCCGTCCCGTCAAGAAGCGTATGGATGTAGACCATGTATTCAAGCGACCACGGTTTTCCGGTCTCGTCGCAGAGGCGCACCAGTTCATCCATGCGCCCCGCGTCGAGCGCCACCTTCCCGTCCTCGCTCACCTCCAGCCAGTCCATCCCGGGCGCGTTTTTCAGCCGCCCCTCGGGATCGAAATGCCAGCGGATCATGTCGAACGTCTGGAGATGGAACACCCGCATCCCGTGTTCGACCATGTTCTCCACCAGGTCCTTGACGTTCTTCTCCTTCACCTCGCGGCTGTCCGCGGGAGGGAAGTTGACCAGGCTGGTGTAGGGCTCGCCCTTCAGCACCCCGTTGGTGGGCAGGGTGAAGTCCCAGACCGTCAGATCGATCGGGACCGTCACCTGTTTGCCATTGGCTGAACAGGTGATGGCACCCTGATACAGGCCCGCGGCGGCCTGCTCGGAGACGATCGTCGTCAGCCACACGCCCTGGGCCTGCCCGCACGCGAGCGTGGTCTCCGGCCGCTCCAGCAGCGGATCGGGATAACCCGTCCACCCGTCAGCCGGCTTGGTGGGGTAATAGTTGACCCACCGCAGCCACAGGGGCCCGTTCCGCCGGCGGAACGGCGTGGAGAACGACTTCGCGATCGGCTTGCCCGTGGCCGCGTTGGTGAGTGCCACGAGGGTCACCTCGATGTCCTTCAGGTCCTCGAACGCCTTGATCATCAGCTGGGACGACTCGTATTCGCCCCTGGCGGCGTGGATCGTGATCCGGTCAAGACCGCCCGTCCCCTCCGGCGTGTAGGGGAAAATCCTCAGATCGATCCCGACCGCCTGGAAGCCGAAACCGCTTCGGGCTTCCGTTTTGGGCAGGCGTTTCCGGAGTTCGCGAAGGGCGGCCGCCGTGCCGTCGGCGTCGCTGCCGGCCACCACCAGAACCGGTTGTTTGGTCAGCTCGAAATTGTCGTAGGCCAGGATGGCGCCCCTGCCCTTGCCGGGCCATTCGGCGGTGATGGAATCCTTGAGCAGCCCGACGTCGCGCACCGTTCCGCTCTGGCCGGGGTTACCGATGGCGATCACCTTGAGCGCCTGGGGCGAGGTCCAGAGGACGCCGGCCTTCAGCTCGCGCGCCAGGGCGGCCGCGGCCTCCTTTTCGGCCGGGGCCGACGCCCAGTCGCACTGCACCGCGAAATCACGGTCCGCCAGGAACCGCGCCAGCAGGGCGTCCGCCTCCGGGGCCACGTAGACATCGCCCTTGACCGCGGGCTTGTCGACCTTGCGGGCGGCGATGACCGGCTCGGAGAAGGACGCGGCGCCGGACGCGTCGACCGATCCGATGACGGCACCGGCGCGGTCCAGCGCCGTGATACGCCAGGCCTCGCCCGCCGCCGCGGCCTTGACCGCCACGGGGGCATCCGGGGCGGCCGGGACTTCAAAGACCGTTTTGCCGCTGCCGTCCGAAACGCGCAGCCGGCCCGCGAACAACGGAATCAGCTCGCCCTGGAGTGTCCCCGTTTTCGCATCAAGCGGAACCGTCACCACATAGAGAGGCGTGGCGCCGCAAATGGTTTTCCCCTTGGCGCCGGAAAACGAGCCGACAACGACGCGCGTCTCCCAGGCTTCGCCCGGTTGAAGGGCGAAGGCTTTCAGCACCGGCTCGAGGGTGGTTCCGGGACAATTGTAGAACCCGAGGAGCGTCCGGTCGGCCATCACGAAAACCAGACCGTCGCCGCTGGCGGCATTGACCCAGGCCGCCCAGTTGCCGGTCAGGACGGGGGTCTTGACGGAGGCGGGCGTAACCCAGGCGCGGGGGGGCTCGTTGCTGCGGGCGGCGTTGAAGAACTTGTCCTCGCCGTATTTCTCCTTGAACGGCGCGGGGCCCAGGGTCTGGTCCAGGGCGGTGAGGCCCGCTTCCGTCGGCAGGAACAGCGTGTCGTCCTTCCGCTGATACGTGCCGCGCGCGCCGGGGCTCATGGCACTATGGAAGCGCAGCGAGGCGCCGACCGGCTTCCCGGCGATGTTCGTGAGGGTGTACCGGCTTTCGACGGCCGCCCAGTCGCGCCGCAACCGCAGCGTGCGGGTCAGGGCATAGCCGTCGCGCGCGGTCTGGACCAGTTCCAGGAGGGAGCCGTCGGACGACACGCCCGTGTTGACGGGCGCATAGAGGGAGCCGCAGGCGGGCGTTCCGCCGCGGGCGGCCTTGAGGTCGGCGGCGTCCCACCGCTCGCCCAGCAGGTGGCCCTTGACGTAGTCCGTCTGCCCGTAGAGCACATCCACCATCTCGATGTCCGCGGGCTTGAAGCGCCACGACAGGATGCCGTTGTCCGGCCCCGGCCGGTTGCTCACGCGCAGGGCGACGCAGCCATTCTCGAGCCGGGCCGAGCCATCGGGCTCGAACCGGATCGACAGGGCGGCCGGGTCCTGGGCCGGAAAAGCCGTCTGGCAAGCCAGCCAGCCGGCGGAGACCATTATCGCGAAACACTTCATCAACGCCCCCTCATTCGTGTTCACCGGACCATCAGGAACGATCCGTTTCCCTTGCCTTCGTAGGCACCCATGTCAACGCGCGAGCCGATGCGGCGGGGACGGCCGTCAAAATCGACGGCGCTCTCCATCCATCCCAGGTTCGTGCCGGTGTTGAGGCAGGGCGAGGCGGCTGTCAGGCGGTAGTTCCGGCGGTCCAGATCCTTGAACCCGGGCGGGGCCGTCACGCAGCCGCGGACGCCGTTGGTCAACTCCGTGGCGCAGGAAAACTGAAACGCGAAAACGCCGCCGGTCACGTTCTGCTCGACGCCATACATGTTGTTATAATAAACGATCGAGTTGACACAGGTTCCGGCGTATTGAAGCACGCCGCCGCCCGCGGCGCCGATGCCGGTCGTGTGGCTGACCGTGTTGCTCACGATCGTGCAGTTTTCGATCCGCCCGCCGCTCAGCGCCACGCCCCCCCCGCCGTCTCGCGTGTATGAAGTCGCCGCCGCCTCATTGGAAAAGACCAGGCAGTTGCGGAGCGTGGCGTTCTGCAGGGCATCGCAGATATAGACACCGCCGCCTATCACATAGGAACCGGCGTTGTTCTTGTTGAAGGCGATCAGGCAGTTCCGCACCAGGGAGGGCCCGGTCATAAAGACGCCCGCCCCGGCGGCCCCGGTCGAGGCGACCAAGTTGCTGACGATCTCGCAGCGCTCGACCAGTCCCCCATAAGCGCAGAGGCCGGCTCCCATCCCGCCGTAATTGCCCTCCCACCCGCCCGGCCTGGCCGTGCTTCCGGCGTTGTTCCGCATCACGCAGTTGCGCACCGTTCCCCGGTGGATCATGACGCCGAAGTTGGCGTTTCCAGAGGTGAATCCCTCGAGCACCGCATCCGGATGATCGATGTCAAAAACGGGATAGACGTCTGTCGCGGACGGCGTGCCCCAGACGATGGTATTGGACGCCCCGGTCAGGCTGCTCACCGTGATGCCGCGGGAGATGTAGATGGAGGCCGCGGACGTCGAGACGTTGTAGGTGCCGTTCGAGACGATCACGCGCGTGGCGCCGCCCGTGGTCACCACCGCGGCGTTGACCGCCGCCAGGATGCTGGTGGCCGCCTTGGCCCAGGTGTCGAACGGCAGCACGTGGGCGCCGTTGGTCCGCACGTAGGCGTACGGGGCGCCGATCCGGATGGCGTTGGAAACGCTCCAGCCACACACGTCGCCCAAGTCGTTGCTGACCGCCAGCGAGACCGTGTAGAAACCTGTGTTCGTGTAGCTGTGGCTGACCGTTCCCAGGCCCGCCCCCTCCTGGCTGCCGTCCCCGAAATTCCACCAGTAGTAGAGGCCGTTGGTGGACGGACCGAAGAGGCGGGCGGTGAACTGCGCCGCCAGGCTGTTGAACGCCTCGTTGGTCTGCGCCTGGAAATAACAGGCAAAGGCGTCGTTCGGGTTGGCCCGTTCATAGGCGCCCATGTCCGTGACGGCGAGGCCCGAGCCCAGCCCGTCCAGGGAGCGCGGCTGGCCCGTCAGGTCCGTGCCGGCCGCGATGTTCGTTCCAGCGTCGAGGCAGGGGGAATAGGGCAGCAGCCGGAAGTCGCCGCCCCTCCAGTTGACAAACTGCGGCTCTGCGGTTGTGTTGCCGTTGACGGGGGCGAGGTCGGGCGAGGCGCAGAACCGGCCGCAGTTGGTATAGGCGGCGCTGCCGCCGATATTGATCTGGCCCTGGCCACCCGACCGCGTGTTGTACCAGACGATGCAGTTGGTGAGCGTGCCGCCCGCCCATTGAATCCCCGCGCCGGAGGAGCCCATGCCCGTCTCCGGATAATACCAGACGCCCTGACCGCGCGTTTTGTTCCCGACAATGGTACAATTCACCAGCGTGCCGCCGGACATGGTCACCCCGCCGCCGGCATAAGTGGCGTTGCACGTGTTCGAGACGATCAGGCAGTTTTCCACGCGCCCGGCCTTCATCTGGAACCCGGCGCCCGTGCCCCACGCGCCATTCGGGATGGCGTTGCCGGCCAGAATGCCATTCATCAGTTTGCCGCCCGCGATAAAGGCGCCGCCGCCGCCGCTCGCGGTTCCCTTCACCTTGTTGCCACGAAGCGTGCAGCCGCTCACCACGCCGCTGGCGGCGAGATAAAGGCCCCCGCCCAACCCGGCATCGGAATTGCCGCCATTATCCCGGATCACGCAATTGGCCACCGTGGCATTGGTCACGAAGAGGCCCGTTCCATACGCGGTGTTGCCGGCCGTATTGCTGCACACCACGCAGTTGGTCAGCAGGCCGCCCGACATGAACACTCCCGCTCCCCAGACGAGGGTATTGGTGGGTGTATTGTTGGAAATGATGCAGTTGCGCACCGTGCCGGCGGCAAGATAGATCCCGGCCCCTTTCCTGTCGGCCGTCGGCACCCCGCCCCGGGAGATCGTGAACCCGTCCAGAACGGCCTCGGGATGGGTGATCCGGAAAATGCGGCACGTGGCGGCGGGGCTCTGCACAAAGGTGGCGCCGGGCGCGCCGGTAGCCGCCACCGTGATGCCGTTGGCGATCAGGATTTCCTCGGTGACGTTATAGACGCCGTTGCTGACCCAGACCGTGCCGCTGCCGCCCGCCTTGTTCACGCCATTGCTGATGGTGGCGACCGCCTGGGACCAGTCTGCTCCCGTATTGGCATCCAGGCCGTTGGTGGCCACATAGATGTCACCAAAACCGGTACCCGCCCACAACAGGATACCGCCCAGAAACAGACGAACACCGTTGATTCCCATACGACAAGTCCTCCCAGATCACGCTGTCGCACTTTCGGTCCGGCACGCCTCTTAAATCAAGTGGTTATGCTGACATAACCAATGGTTGAATAAGATACAAAAACAAGGCTGGAAATGTCAACGTTTTTCAACCCCCGGACGGGCGCCGGTCCTGGCTTGACAGCGTAGGCAGGGGTGGCCTAACGTTCGGGCTAATTCTTATAGTGGAGGACTGGATCATGCCCTTGGTCGATATGCCGATGGATCAGTTGAAAACCTATCAGGGCCGCAACCCCAAGCCGGGCGATTTCGACGCCTTCTGGGACCGCAGCCTGGCCGAGATGCGCGCGCTCGACCCGCAGGTGGAATTCAAGCCCGCGCCCTTCGAAACCTCCTTCGCCCAGTGCTTCGACCTGTTTTTCACCGGCGTCGGCGGCTCCCGCATCCACGCCAAGTTCTGGAAGCCCCGCGTCATCAAGGGCAAATGCCCGGCCGTTCTCCACTTCCACGGCTATTCGGGGAACTGCGGCGACTGGGGCAGCCAGCTCGGCTACGCGGCCGAGGGCTTCGTCACGGCGGCGCTGGACTGCCGCGGCCAGGGGGGGCTGTCCGAGGACCGCACCAGCCTGCACGGCC
>CAYZVY010000108.1:0-14417 GCA_964481675.1 uncultured Verrucomicrobiota bacterium | reverse complement strand
CGATGATCGTGAGCAGGTTCCCCTCCTGCATGAGGGTCAGCGACAGGATCTTGGTTCCCGTTGAACCATGCCCTGTGCCGGAACCGGAGCCTGAGATGACCGTCGTTCCAGACGACTGGAAAACGCTGTACCGGGCCGTGATGGGCGTTCCGGAAGCCAGGTTGTTTCCCGCCAGGTCGATGCTCCACGCGCCCGAGCTGTAGCTGATAAAGCCGCTCATCGTGATGGAACCGATAGACGTGAGCCCCCCGCTTCCGTTGTCCACAAACACGGTGGCGCTGCCGCCGGAACCGGCCGAAATCTGGACCGAACCCGGGACAACGTTAGGGAGCAGGTTTCCGCTGTACGTGGTTCCGCCGTCTCCCGAGCCGACATTGACCGGGCCGACGGGAACAGCCGTGGATGGCGTATTTGAGCCGGGGATGACCGTGCTCGTGAAGTCGGTCACGACCGAACCGCCGCTTGGATTCTTGTAGACGCCGCTGAAGTTGACCCAATTATATGAATCCGACCAGGTTTCGCTCGAACTGGGACTTTCCCATTCGCACCCGACGAGCCCGACTCCGATTGCAACGAGCATTGACGCCAGAACGGCCGTCTTCCTGATCTTATTCATGCCGAACGCTCCAGTTTGTTTTAAAATGCAATTCAACCGAATTTAAGGCGCGGACGCAAGCTTTTCTTGCGTCCGCGCCGCATTGCTTAATTGGGAGTCGCGCCCAGGGGCGAGAACCCGTAACACTCGAACACATTCAAGCTACCCGTCAGGGCCGGCGTATACCCCCGGAGAGAACCGGGGCCGAAGGTGGTCAAGTTGCCGTTCCAGCGGTATTCCCAATCGTCCGGCAGGCGGTCATTGTCCGTATCCCGCATCAGGATCTTGATCCGATCGTTCAGTTTGGCTGTTTTCTCGCTTATCACCGCTACCGACTTGGGCCAGTAGAAGTTCCGCGCAAACCAACCCTGCGACTCGAAGTCATCCGCCGTGTAATTCGGATAGGAATTATTCTGGTCCAGATAGGCCCGGATGTAATACTGACCGACCGGCAGGCCGCGGATCGTGAACGGCAGGACGTTGGTCGGCCACGCCGCCGCCGTGACCGTGTTGGCGACGAGGCGCCGTCCGGCGGGCACGCCCCCGAATCCGGGCGAGGTGAAGGCTTCCACCACGAAGGTGCCGGTGTTGACCTTTCCAGGGTAGAGCAGTTCACCGGTGAACGAATAGGAGTACCCCGGATAATCACCCGTCTTCACCGTGAACGAGGCCGTCGCCGAGGCCACCGAAACCGGCGTCTTGACCGTCAGGGTATAGTCATACACGCCGTTCTGGAACACGCCGTCCCCGATGTAAATGGGCATCTCCATCTTGCTGCGCCCGAAAATATCGCATGCCGGCGGGGCAAACGACTTGGCCAGAACCGTCACGCCCGTATCGCGGCGTCTCACGACAAGGGAGCAGTACGTCACGGACGGGTCCATCTTCCAGATGAACGTATCCAGCGACTGCCGCAGGCGCACATTCCCCACCGGCCAGGTCAGTATCGGCGCGGGCATCGGGTTCTTGTAGTTCGCATAGGCCATGCCTGTCTTCACGTCATGCAGCACGTTGTTGTATTCGGCACGGACGTACCACTGGTAGCCGCCGGAGCGCTTGAAGCCCTTGACCAGTTTCTTGACCGCCATGATGTCGGCTTCCATGGTGAAGGTCCGGAAGGGCGAATAGACACGGTAGAATATGGCAGGTGCGCTCGGCACGTTCTTGTCCACAATGTAGACATGATACGCTTCGACCATGGACGGATCGAAGGCATTCGTCCCGGATCCGCCGCCCTGGGTGAGTTCGTCATCCCACGAGAAGCGCGCGAAGCCCATCGGGCGCCTGTCCGTCAACGGGATATCGATCGGCCCCACCGAGCCGATCCGGACATTCACGGGTCCGGAAAATCCGGCCGGCTCGGTATCCTGATAGGTACCGTCGCCGTTCAAGTCCATGAAGCCCCAGAACCAATTCTGGCCTTCCCGCACGTAACCCTCAGCAGTCGCGCTGTTGGTGGCGGACGGGCTCAGCACCATCAAGGACGGATAGGCGCCCAGTCGGTCCGGCGTACCGCTGATGACGGCGTCCGGCGCGTCCATCGCGCGATCGCTGTAGGCCATCACCACGAAGGCGCCGTTAGCCTCCCAGCGGCGAATTCCGCTGTACTGGAACCGGAAGATCAGTTCCGGCAACGGATGCCGCTTGTCGTCCATCGGGTTGTTCCACCGCTGCTGGTACTGCATGCCGTTCTCAAGGACAGGCAACCGTTCGGACCGGAACAGTTCCTCGAGCGAGGCGTACAAGGCGCTGTTGGCCAGCGGGTGGTTTTCGGTCAGCATTTCAGCCGGGACCGCTGCGCCGCCGCCGAACGGGTTGTTCGTTCCACCGCCGCCGCCAAGCAGAGTCCAGTTCACGAGATCCTGGAACTCGGACAGATTGTTCCAGCCGTCCTGATCCGGATCCGAACCGGCTCCGACACCGTCAAAGACATCCGGATTGAGTCCGTATGCCACCTCCCAAATATCGTCCATCCAGTCCAGATCCGTCACGTCCTCGCCGACCGTCCGGAAAACCGATCCCGTCTGGGCGAAGAAATCACTGGTCTTCCCGTTAAACGACATCGGATTCAGCGGGTTCGAACCGGCCAGGTATTCATGCATGTTCCCGAGCCCGTCCCCGTCATCGTCCGCATAGGCGTCCAGGGGATCCTCGGGATTGAACCCGTACAGGGTCTCCCACGTATCGGGAATGCCGTCCCGGTCTGTGTCCGTGACGACCGGATTGTACTTATCGCCGAAGTGCATAAAGGCCGAGTCGCCATACAGCAGGCCAGCGTAGGACTGGTTGTTGCGGAAGATATAGTTCTCGACCGTGTTCCCGCCGTCGTCGCAGGCGAAATAGCCCCGCAGTTCGGCGTCATAGGCGCGCAGCGGATCCACCGCGATCGGCGGCATGCTGTTCAGCACCAGTTCCCCGCCCAGCATGCGCGGCATGATGATGTAAGGCTCGCGCTTCGGCACCAGATCACGGATGTTCGGGAGGTTCTGCATCCCGTCAAAGATCACGTAGCTGACCAGCCGGTGATGCGGCCGTCCGTCATCGATCGCGCTCTGCGGAATCGGGTAAATGGTCTGCAAACCGGCCTGGATATCGGGCCGCGTCAGCCCGTAATCCATCTGCGACATGATCTGGTCCTGACGCATGTCCACGTTCCAGAACATCGGCTCGTCGATCAATCCCTCGAACATCGGATGGTAATCGGCGGCGCCGGCCACCATGTCGTCCGGCAGGGTCCCGCCGATGCGCAGCACACTGCCCTCGTTGTCGATCTGCTGGAACATACCCTCGAAGGTCGTGCCGCCCAGCAGCGTGAACAGGAAGTAATAGCTGTCGGTCTTGGCGTCGAGGCGCCCGTCGATGTAGAGGAACATATTCTCCGTGTCACCCACGAAGGCGACATGATGCCACTTGCCGTCCCGGAGATCGAGCTCGGAGGTCAACGGCCGCCGGTGGAGGACGTTGATGGCGTCCACTTCGAGCAACACCCGCTGATTGGTATTGCTGTCAATGACATACACGGGCGTATACTCGGTGACCCAGCCCTCGATGTAGCCGGACAGGTGGCCGTCGCCCTCGATCCGCAGACCTTCGCTCACCAGATACCCGGAGGCCGAGAAGCCGCTCTCAACCTTGCGCTCCATGATGATGCCGCCCGGCGAACTCGAGTCCATCTTGATCCATGTATCGAGGGTGAACGGATGAGTGATCCAGCCGCCCTGTACGACCCAGTCGTCGATGGGAATATCGAACGTATAATCGTAATTATACGCCCCATCGTTGGTCACGGTCGGACGCCCGATATAGGACTGGGCATTCCCGTCGAAACTGTTCTGGATGGAGGTGGAGAACAGGATCGGCATCTGGTAGGTGCTCTCGATCTCCAAGGCCGACCGGGCCACGTTCCAGATCCGGATCTCTTTCATGTCGCCCGTGAACCCGACGCCGCCGAAGACCACTTCGCCAGCCGGGGGCGCGTAGGGAGCGGCCGCCACGTTGGCGAGGTTGCCGACGATCACGCCGTTGATGTAGAGTTTCAGCGTCCGTTCAGCCTTGTCATAAACGGCCGCCACGTGCGTCCAGTTGGTCGTGCCGATAACCGAAGGAACAAACCCGGCGACCAGCTCAACCGGTTGGAAGCCCGCATCCGAACGGTTGAACTTCACATAGGCACGGGGAAGCTGGGCATCAGAACCATTGGGCGTCAGGCCCAGTTCGAAGGTGACGCGCTCGACCCCGGAGGTGTTCCCGTCGAGCACACGACGATAGATCAGCGGCATCCGCGAAGTCACGTTCATCTGCGGCCGGACCCAGGCCTCAAGGGTCCAGGTCGTCATGGCGTATTGCTCGGTCTGCTCGCCGTCAATGCGCTCATCGACCACCACCTCGCCATAGCCGGAGAAGGACAGGTATTTCTCGATGTACGGCCAGTCAGACCGCTTTTCATACCAGCCATTGGACAGCTCGGTGTAGTCCGTGATCTCGTCGTCGTCCTGGTCGAAGTTGCTCGGGACGAAGTCGCTCAGCACCGACGTCACGGCGCCCGCCCCGCCCTGGGCCTTCGCGGCATGGCTCCACCCGGTCTTCCAGTCCTGACCGAAGATGTCGTTCTGGAACAGCGTGCCGCCGTCATCGAAGTTGAACAGCCGGCGCGGCGCGCGGTTCAGGTCGGCAACGCCGTTCACGAATTCCGGCAGCCGCACATTGCGGTTTTCCTGGATCTCATAAGACAGACGGGCATACGGCCAGATGCGGACGGCGTCCATCAATCCGTCAAAGCCGTTCTGCACCGTCGCGCCGGAGAGAGCGCCGCCGCCGATCGTCGTCTCGAATCCTCCGGAGACGGGGGCCACCTGGATCACGCTCGGGAGGGACCGGCCCATCTCCTTACCATCCACATAAATGCGCAACTCGAAGGGATCGAATTGACGGACCGCGGCCAGGTGGACCCAGTTGGTGCCCACGGGGCGATCCGACTGGACCACGACCGTGATCAGTTTCTCGCCCAGGTTGTCACGATACGCGAACGTGGCATAGGGCACGCCGGCGGACAGGCCGAGCTCATAATCCACCCATTGCAGGGGCACGCCGTTGGTGGTCAGGAACGGCCTCGCTTCGACACGGCGCACCAGGATCCCGTTGGCCGAATCCGAAGCGGGCTTGGCCCAGGCTTCCACGGTCCAGTCGGGCGTGCTATCCGTATCACGCTCGGTCTTCACGAGGAGGCGGCCATTCCCGTTGAAGGAAACGGCGCGGCGCAACTCGGGACTCCACGCGTTAATCGGGTCGGTCCGGTTGGCGAGCTCCTGCCCGTCCGCATAGCCGTCGTCGTCGGTGTCGGCCAGGCCGGGATCGGTGTGAACGTTCTGCTCCTCCAGATTCGTGAGCCCATCGCCGTCCGAATCCTCGTTCTTGTCGGACAGCCCGTCGTGATCACTATCCGCTTCGTTCGGATTCGTACCGGCGCGGTATTCGGTATAGTTGGTCAGCCCGTCGCTGTCGGAATCGCCGTCCGGACCGTCGACGCCGTCGGAGTTGAACGGATCGAGCCCGTTCGCGATTTCCCACCAGTCCGGCAGGCCGTCGGCGTCGGTATCCAGGTAGGATTCCATGAAGGCGATCGAGGAGAACGCCGCGCCGCCATGCCACACACCCGCGTGTTTGAACCCGGTCTTCCAGTCGAAAGCCTGTGTGGAGTCCTCGACGGTATCGCCGCCGTCATTGAAGGTGAAGTAGGCCACGGGGGTGCCGCCACCCGAGAGCGCCTTGCGGGCGTTGATGCGGCCGCCCGTCAGCACCTTGCCGCTGAACGCGGGCTTGAGCTCGACGGAGCCGAGGATGATCTGCTTCCAGGTCAGGTGGCTCATCGCGGGATACATGGAGGCCACCAGGGCCGCCAGGCCGGCGACATGCGGCGAGCCCATCGAGGTGCCGCTCATGGTCCAGTAACCGCCGCCGATCCGGGTGCTGAGGATGTCCAGGCCGGGCGCCGCCACATCCACGCTGTTCTGGCCGTAGTTGCTGAAGCTGGCCAGCTCGTCGAACCGCGTCGACGCCGCCACCGAGATGATGTTCGGCAGGTCGAAGCTGGAGGGGTAATGCGAATCGACATCGGTGTCGAGCGCGTCATTGCCCGCCGCGCAGACCACCAGCATGCCGGCGGAATTGGCCGCCGCGATGGCATCGTATTCCGCCTGCGAATAATAGTAGCCGCCGAAGCTGCAGTTGGCGACACGGGCGCCCATGCGGATCGCGTACTCGAACGCGGCGACGATGGCGCTGTCCGACAGCCAGTAATCCCCGACCTTGCAGGCCATGAGGCGGACGTTCCAGTTCACCCCCACCACGCCGATGCCGTTGTTGCCGGCGGCGCCGATGGTGCCCGAAACATGGGTCCCGTGACCCAGCCAGGCGGGATCATCCGGGTCGTTGTCGTTGTTGAAGAAGTCATACCCGTTGACGTCGTCGATATACCCGTTATTGTCGTCGTCGATGCCGTTGCCCGGAATTTCACCCGTGTTGACCCAGACATTCGGGGCCAGGTCGGGATGCGTCACATCCATGCCCGAGTCGAGCACCGCCACGATGATCCCGGCGCTGCCCTTGCTGGCATCCCAGGCCTCGGGCGCGTCGATGTCGGCGTCCGGCGTGCCACCCGATTGTCCGGTGTTGTTCAGCGCCCACTGCGAGCTGAAGCTGGGGTCGTTCGGGAGGGTGTTGAAGGTGCGGAGGAAGTTCGGCTCCGCGTAGAGCACGTTCGGATCCTTCTTCAGTTCCGCGATCTTGTCTGGCACGCTCTTGCCGTCGGTGATCGTCAGAACGTGCAGCGGCACCAGGGTGAAGCTACGCTCCACCGCCGTCTTGAACGCGGCGGCGCGGGATGCCACCGTCGCAGGCGCCGGGGCGTCCTTGAACCGCACCAGCACCTGGTCAGGCCGGTAGGCATTGGTCGCCACGGTCTTCAGGTCGAGGGCCTTCGCGACGCTGGCCGGAAGGCTGGGAGCCGCGAACACCGCCGTCTCGAGCGGCTTGATCTTGTCGGCGGCCGTCCATGCGCCGTCGCTGTCCACGACGCCCGCCAGGATGGTCACGTCATCGACATAGCCGACAAACCCGTTGACGGCGGCGTTGTTCACCACCGCGGCGCCTGCCGTCGTGCGCCCCTTCATGAGCCACGACTCCGACAGGCCGACTCCGGTCGGCTTGAACGCGTCAAGGCGATAGGCCACCAGCGCGCCGTTGACATAGAGGCTCAGCTTCTGGGCGATCGGATCGTAAACGCCGAGGACGTGCGCCCACTCGTCGGAGCCGATAAGGCCGCTCACCTGCTCGCTGCCACGGACTTCGCTCGTCCCCTGCCCGTCCACTTCCTTGTACAGGACGGCGCCGTTGGTCGCGACGCTGCCGTACCGGACGTAAGGCCGGATCTGGCCATTGACCCGCTTCAGACCCAGTTCATAGTTGACGCCGGCGACCTGGCCGCCGAAACGGGTATTCATGATCTCGCGGCGGAGCACCACCATGCGGTTGGAGGGCCAGACGCCGGGATCCGCGGGATTCACCCAGGCGTGGATGGTCCACGAGGAGAGCTGCAGGATCTCGTTATCGGGAATATCCAGCCAGCCCGTTCCGTCGAACTGCGCGGAGAGCCGCTTCGGCGGGCTCATGGCGTTGACGGGGTCGGACGTCTTGATCCCCGCCTCGCCGATCGCTTCCTCATAATCGGACGCGCCATCATCATCGGTATCCTCGAGGCCCGGGTGAGTCCCGTACAGATCCTGTTCGTCCAGGTTCTTCAACCCGTCGTCATCGCTGTCTTCCTGGCCATCCTCGAATCCGTTCTCGTCCGTATCGCGCAGGAACGGATGGGTTCCAGCCCAGTATTCGTAAAGGTTCGACAGCCCGTCCCCGTCGGGATCGCCAGAGGCGCCTTCGTTGCCCGTGGGATCTTTCGGATCCAGCCCGAAGGCCGTTTCCCAGCCGTCCGGCATGCCGTCGCTGTCGGTATCGCGCAGGTTGATGTTAACCGGCGCGTCATCCAGCTGGACCACCTGGGCGGCGCCCGCCAGCGTGCCGGCGCTCTTCCAGCCGGACAGCCAATCGTTGTTCGTCACCGCGAAGTCCTGCACATGGCCGGTGTTCCAGCCGGCATACCCGCTGACGGTGCTGAAGCCGTTCGTTCCATCATCAAACGCGTAGTACGCGGCCAGCGACGAGGCGCCCAGCAGGTCCACGCCTTTCATGGCGGATGTGATCCGGTCCTCGGCCAGCGCGACGTTGAACATAGCCACCTCGTCGATGTCGCCGGACACACTCGTTCCCACGGTCACGCGGGTGGGCCCGTAGCCGGTGATGCACGGGAGTGCCGTCGCGAAGAGTGACGTCACTTCCCGCCCGTTGTAGAAGAGGGTGAACTTGCGCGAAGGGGCGTCAAAGCTCGCCGCCACATGCGTCCACACGCCCGTCGAGAGAAGCGCCGTATTCGGAGACGTCAGGCTGACCACGGTCACCCGGTCAAAGGTCGTGAAGTCGGCGACCAAAGCGCCCGACGGCAGCACCCGGATGCGGTAATTGAAGATTCCGAGGTCCGGCTCGCACGCGATGATGGTCCCGCCAAGGGTATTCAGCTTGATCCAGGCGGCCACCGTGAACCCGCTGGAGAGGAAGCGGCTCTGGTCGGACGGCCCGTCGAGACGGGTCCCCACCCCGCCGTCGAGGCGCAGGATGCGGCTGATCGCCGGGCTCAGGCTGTAAGCCGGGTCCATGCCGAACCGGACTTCCTGGCCGTCGATAATACCGTCATCATCGGTATCGGGCAGGATCAGGCTGGTGCCATAGCTGGCCTCCAGCCCGTTCGGCAGCCCGTCGTGGTCGCTGTCGTAGTCGGAATCCTTCGAGACGAGGGTCGGATCCAGCGAATAGACACCGAAGGGATCGCCGCCAACCTGGTATTCCTGGAAGTTGTTGAGCCCGTCGCCGTCGGAGTCGAGCAAGGCGTCGGACGGATCGAACGGATTCAGCCCATGCTGCTCCTCCCACTGGTCCGGCATGCCGTCGCCGTCCTGGTCGCGCAGCGCGATCGGATTGTTCACGCTCTTGCCATCCCACATCGGGACGTCATCATCGCCCTCGACATTGCCCAGGGGCAGCAGGTCGCCGTAAAGGCCGCTGTCCGTACTGGTATACTGCGGGTGCGATTCCGTGGAGCCGCCCTGCCCGTGGACGTATTCGAACACGTACGGATTCGCGCTGTTCGGGAAGTTGGTGATGTAGGTGTAATTGGTCACAACGGTCCCGTTGGGCAGGACATTCGTATCCATGCTGCTCACCGTGCGCCACGGATTCACCTTCGAGTCGCGCGGCGGGTCGTACGGCTGGTGGGAGGCCATGTTCTGGATCCACTTGACGTACTTGCGATCATTGTAGACCGTACTGGCCATGGGAAGCAGATCCCACCATTCCACGGCGGTCCAATCGGACGGCTGCACGGTGCTGGAGAAGCCGGCTGGCACGATCCCCTGATTCGGATCCGGCAGCGCGTCAAAGGTGTAGGCATACACCAGGCGCGGGTTCATCTCCGAGCCACCCATCCCGCCGTAGACGTTTTCGTTGCCGGTGGTCACGCCGTTGATCGCGTTGACCATGCCGCGGGTCAGCTTTTCGTTCCGCAACTGCCTGATCTGGTCCTGTGTCCGTGATCCATCCCAGCAGCGGATCTCATCCACCCACCCCGCCCACTGATTGGCGAAGGAAGGGAAAGACAGCGCGGGTTGCATGCCGCTCCACGGAAACATGCCGGACTTGATGTTATTGTGGGATCCGTCGAGGACGCCTCCCGGGTTCTCGTCAGCCGCGCCGACCGTCAGCATCATGCCGGCGACAAGCGGGGTATTGTCGCTGTTCGGATTTCCGGCCACAAAGCCGTTGAAGGGGATCTGCTGCGTCGTCCTGCTGCCCGCCATCTCCCCGTTCACATAGAGAGTCAGGCGTTGCGCCTGCGCGTCGAAGACGCCCGCGAGATGCGCCCACCGGTTGGTGGCCAGGCGATAATTCGGAGTGCTTGTGACGACATTATACACCCAGCTCACGCCGTAACCATCATACCCGATGTAGGGAATGCCGTTATTGATGCCCAGGCGGAAATTGCGATGCACGCCTGCAACGGCAGGCAAGCCCGGGTTATTGGCTGTGACCATGCCCGCCCGCTCCACGATGACGCGGTCGCCATCAATAGCCTCGGGGCGGACCCACGCTTCAACCGTGAACGCGCGGAAGGAGGTCCAGGGATTGACCACCGAAGAGAAGAGGCGGGCGGCCGAATCAGAGCCTCCGTCCAGGTAAAGGGCGCGCTGCCGGAGCGGGCTATCCTCGTCCAGCGGATCCGTCGCGCCGGGCGTGTCACCCACGATTTCCTGCCCGTCCATCACCATGTCGTTGTCCGTGTCATATCCTTCATTCACCTCGAAGGTGAACAGATAGGCCGCCGGATACGCCATGTCGATCAGGACGGTATCATCCCAGAACCAGTACATCGCGCCGCCGAATGTCCAGCCTGTCTTGTAGTACTTGTTGACCCAGCTGCCTTCCGAACTGATGTCGGCAACAAAATAAGGCGAAGGATCGGAATGATGATACGGCAGAATGGCCGGCAGATTGGGCGTCAGGCCTTCTTCCATGTCAACCTGGCCGTCCTGGTCAAAGTCGGCGATCGGACTGGCCGGCAGCTCACCCCAGCGGAACGGGGTCGAATAGTCATAGGGGAAGGCGTACAGCAGATCGGCGGCTTCCGGCACCCCTACGACCTTGCCATACACCCGGTCCATCGACCCGCGGATGGGGTTGAGGTTGTGGTAGATTTCATAGTAATCATCGTAGCCGTCATGATCGGTATCCACATCACCCGGATTGGTTGTGCTGAAGTTCCACGGGCCCAAAAGCGTCGGGCACGCGGACAGGAAGGTGAACCGCTTATACGGCGCGATCGACATCCGGTCGGCAAAATAGGCCGGATCCCACGGGTAGGCGCCCAGGGCGCCGGGGCCCGTCAGGCAGTCGCCCAACCCGTCGCCGGAAAGCGTGATATCGAAGAAGTCATAGGGCTCGAAATTGTTGCCGCTCGGGTCATCCACCGTCCACGTGCCGTTGTTGTACAACCACTGGAACTGGTAGCAGGCGCCAACCAGGTATTCCTGATAGTTGTAGAGTCCGTCCCCGTCATAATCCAGGAAGGCGTCGGATATCGTGCCATCCATGCCGCCGCCCCAAACATTGGAGGCGCCCATGCTTCCGGGCCAATACGCTTCCCAGTAGTCAGGCAGATAGTCCATATCCGTATCGACGGTGTCGGGGTTGAGGCCGCCGCCCGCGCCTGCCCGGCCGTTCGTCGAGTAATTGAACGCGGTCTGCTCCGCGCTGTCGCTCATCTGGTCGTTGTCCGTATCCCCATTGAAGGGATCCGTGGGCAGGGTCTTGTTGGGCCAGCTGAGGGTGAAATTGGACCAGGCGGGCTGGATGGAGGCCGGCGTGGCGCCGGAAGCGACCCGACCCTGCCAGTACGTCATGACGGAACTGCCCAGGAATTCCTGCCAATTCGCCAGTCCGTCCATATCGTCATCGGCTCCGCCATCCGCAGCAGCCGTGGGATCAAAGCCCAGATACATTTCCCAGCCGTCAAACATGCCATCATTATCCGTATCCACATTATGCGGGTTCGAACTGCCGTCCGGCGCCGTGCCCGGCAGCCAGGCCGGCTCGACGTTCGTTAGGGCCCCCTGGCCAATAATGCCATACCCGACAAACTCCAGGGTATTGCTGTAGAAATTGGCCCTCGATTGGAAATTCGGAAGCCACGCAACCGACGGAAGGAACCCGTTGGTCACGTAAACTTCATAATGGAACAGGGTGCCGGACCGGACATACGCGTCGCCATCGGGATTCTCCGATCCATCCTCAACGCCGTTCATGTCCGTATCCCTAGCCCACGGATCGTAGCCGAATGTCACTTCCCAGCCGTCCGAAAGGCCGTCGCCATCCGTATCCCACAGGAAGGGATTGGTGCACCAGGGATTCTTCGGGTCCGGCATCTTGACGGCCCGCACAACCGGATAGGCGTTATTGGTGGAGAATGAAACCTGCGAGGCGCTATACTCCAGCAGATCGCCCCAGGCGCCGGCGGTCGTGCCAAGAATCTTATCATACTGCCAATCATAATCCGGTGCCAGTGTGTCGGAATCGACGACGCGATCGCTGTTGGGGTGATAGGGCCGGGTGCTGACATTGTTTCCCACCCAGACCGGCACGGTTCCCGTAATCTTGGGCCAGTTATTGGTGTCCTGGATATTGCGCCCCCCGTTCGTCATCTGCCAGCGGTCCCACGTGAATTCATACCCATCATCAAGCCCGTCCAGATCCGAGTCGGTCTTCGTCGGATCGCTCCAGTCGCCCGTATCGGCGGGATTGGGGGTCAGGACCCGAACGTCCTTGCGCCACGCCACGGCCGCACCGCCATTGGTGAAGACTCCCGTCCAGGGGGTCACGACGATCAGCGGGGCCGCCCCGTCAGGTCCCGCATATTCCGTTATATTGTTAAGGACCTGGTCCTGCATGGCGTAACCGGTGATGGCGCTCCACAGGTAATCTCCGTCAGGATTATCCGTGTTGTTATTGATCAAGGCGGCGGAGATGTAAACCGTGTCCGCCGCATTGCTGGCCTGGGGCGCAAAGTCGAAAACCCGGACTTCCCAGCCGTCATCCATGCCGTCACCGTCGGTGTCGGCATGGATCGGATTCATATAGATCGGCATCTTGTTCGGGGCGTTGGTGACCATCATGGAATATTCCTGCCAGTTCGACAGGCCGTCGTTGTCAGGGTCGCCTTCCGGACCGTCCTCCGGATCGGTGGCGGAACTGTCCAGGCCGAACATCTTCTTCCACCACAGCGGAATGTAGCGGTCGCCGGCGGCCACAAAGACGGCATCCACCGTCAGGGGCCCGTTCATGACCACGGTGAAGTTATCGTTTGCATCGGCCACCCGGACTCCGTTCGTGGTCCAATGATCCAGGATGAATCCAACCTCGGCCACGGCGGAGAGGGTGATCGTAGCGCCGGCGTCAACCCAGATGCCGTCAACACCGGTATCCGGCGAAACGGAACCACCCGCATTGGAGCGGGTCACCAGCTGATATTGCCGCTGCCAGACCCAGGTCATCGAGGAGTTCGTGGTGGCCTTGGGGACAATGACGATATCGCCGGGACCGACGGCCGGGATCACGTCGCCGGTTCCATCCGCATAGCCCGCGATCCGGTCCTGGATGGTCTGATTTCCCTTGGTCAGCTGAGGCGGCGTATTGGACCAGGCCGTCCCGGCCGCCACGTTGAAGGTATAGACGGGTGTGCCGGGGCCGTTCATGGCCGCGGCCGAAACCGTGAACAGGTTGGTGAAATGTGCCTTGTAATTACGGTCCTGGCTCATCTGGATGTTGACCAGGGGGTTCAACGTCGCGATAGCCGGATTGACCGGGCCGTCGTTGATGGCGGTCCACTTGAGGAAAAGATACCCGGCGTTCGGGGTGGCGGTGATGTCAATGACCGAATCCTTGATATATGAATTGGTGCCGAAAGGAACCACCGTGCCGTTCGGCCCCGCCACCGTGATCAGCGTCTGCTTGGTAACCTTGGCCTGGGTCGTGAACTGCAGGGGGCCCTTGTTCTTGTTCATGACCACGGTCGTGAACACGTTGGAGGGATCCACCACCACCCCGACGGTCGGGAACCAGCTCACGAACTCGCGCGTGGCGGGATCCACCAGCATCGCCGTCACCTCGACCGTCCCGTTCGTGGGCACAGGGAACGTGCGCGACGTGTTCGCGTAGACCAATTCGTTCGTCAGGGGTGTTGACACGTAAATGTTGCCGTCAGAGGGAGCCGTGACGCTCAACCGGGGCATGGTCTGGAAAACGGCGTTGATGCTCATCGGGTTGCCGTTGGGCACCACGGTCGTTTCCGCCAGGAACGGATCCCCGAAGATCGGAGAGCCGGCGCCGTTGACCTGCCAGCGCATGAACTCATAGTTGGCCGACGCGGTTGCCCGGATGGAATAGCCCTTCGAGCGGGGGACAATGGTGGTTCCGGTGGGGACCGTTGTCCCGCCGGCGACCGGCGAAGCGGCCACGGTCAGGGACGAACGCAGGTCGAAGTTGGCGATCAGGGCGCCGTTCGTCGCCAGCGTCAGCGTCGTGGAGGGGCTGTTGCTGTTGGCCAGCGAAGTCGCCAGCGTGCCGCCCCACGAGGAGAAGATCGTCGTCCCGAAATTGCTCGCCGTGA
>CAYZVY010000107.1:9361-14429 GCA_964481675.1 uncultured Verrucomicrobiota bacterium | reverse complement strand
GCGCTGGAGCGACCGCACGAGGCCGGCGCGATCCCCCATCCGGTGGCGGGCCATGCTTTCCAGGAACCACACCCGCCCCATCGCGGACAGGTCGTGCCGCTCGTGCAGCTCCCCCATCTCCCAGTCCTCATAGGTTTCCGGGCGGGTGGAAATGCCGGTCGGGATGCCGTTGTAGATGTTCCTGCCGGCCGCCTGGTCATACGCCTCCGCCAGATCGGGCGGCAGGGCGGGCCTGTTCGGGTGTGGGTCCATCAGATGATGGGATTCCGTTCGACCTGGTCGGCCATCAACGAGAGCAGCCGGAGGGCCGCCAGTACGCGGTCCCGCCCCCGGATCATGCCGTTGCACCGGAACTCGGCCAGGGTCGGGAGGAACCAGAACGCGCCGCTGCCGAGGTCCGGCGACCGCTGGACGTCATCGACAAAGGGGCGGAAGAGCGCCACAAAGGCGGGCTGATGCGGCTCCGGCAGGCGCAGCAGAGCCTGGGGCGGCACGAGGCGGGGAATCCGCTCGCTGGCCGGCCGCACGCCGACCGTGAAGGCGAATCGCCAGTCCGGAAAATCCGCAAAGCATTCGGTCATGACGCCGAATGGCATGCCGGGGTTGGCGGCGCGCAGGTAGATGGAACTCCACGACACCGTGGTGCAGATGGCGTAGTCCCGGCCGTCCGCGTGCCCTTCGATCCGGCCGGTTTTCAGGAGCCCCTCGGAGATGAAGACGGCTCCCAGTTCCCTGGCAAGCCGTTTCCAGCGCCACTGGCGGTACTGGATCAGGAGGCCATACAACAGGACCAGCGCCACGATCGGGAGCGCGTGGAACCCGATATTCAGGATCCAATGCACCATCACATCCCTTCCGGCGGGCGGCGATCAGGCCAGCTTTTTCGCCACCTGGGCCAGTTCCGCGGCGTCGAGCGTCTTGGCGAAGGCGGCGTCGACTTCCCCGATGGCCTTCTTGACGGCCTCGGGATCGGTCGCATCGCGGATGCCGGCGACTTCGTCGGGCATCAGGTCGATCTTGGAACCGTCCCCCTTGACGATGGAGCAGATTCCGGTTTCCGGACACAGTTCGATGTTCAGCTTGCCCATGGTGCGACCTCCAGTAATGGCATCATCATCCCAAACCCCGGGGGATCAATCAAGCATACGATAGGGCACGCAAATCCATTTATGGGGGGAACGGCACCCTGTTCGTGTCGCCGCGCCCGGCGTTGACCTCGATTTCGACCCGATACGCCTCGACGCCCATGACAGTGCCGGAAATGTCCTTGGCTAGTAAAAAAAACCTTTAACGCGACCGATTTTGCATCGGATTTCTGCATCAGCCAACGAGGTCAATTCGGTCACCCCGGTCAATTGGCTTGAATCGCTCTTGTCCCTTTACACTGCGGAAAGTCGGAACATCCCCAGAAATCGCCCTTCGCCGACTTTCGCGGCAGCATGGCCTTACCGCATTGGGGGCATGCGGGCGACTCCCTATCAGTCCGGTGGCGCGCCTCGATCCGCCTGGCGGTCAACCTCTCGCTAAAGCCTCCGGTTTTCTCGAAAGCAAGGCCTTGCGCTTCGATCTGGCTCTTCAGCATATTCATGGCGCGTCCGATCATAATCAGCATGGCGTTGGCGACAATGGTATCGGTATCGGAATCGAGCCACTGGGCGTATTTCATTCGCTGGGCCAAGGCATGCCTGGCGGATTCGTGCACCATATCGTCCGTGAACTCCGGCTGATCAAGCGAGATGCCGTTAACGGCCTTCGCCTCCGCAGAATGCGCCGACCACGGCAATAGCCCTTTGTCCAGTATCCACATTTCGTAGTCGCCGCGCAGCTCGCTTAAACTGGCCCGGGCCACGTCCGTGAGTTTCATCTCGGTATCCTTGGAAGTTGCCGCTCTTTCGGATCCCTCGATGATATTCTGCCGCCCGCTACGGGCGGCCTGGATCATCTGGTCCATCTGCCGACCTTTGGGATCATAGAATTTGGCATCGGCCTCGCGCGGATTTTGCGTGATGAACCGACGGCAGAACCGTCGGGTCTCAAGCTGCACAATCGTTGCCAGCGTGAACGAATGCAGGCGGCGGAACCCCCCATGCCTATCAAAGAGTGCGCTCATGAAGCCTGCCTTCCCGTGACGCACAATCCTGGTTGACCCCGATGACCCCATTGACCTTATTGACCGTGGATTCCTGGGCGGTGGTGTCGGGAAGGCCCACGAGCACCATGTCGGGTCGCCGCCCCCGGCGTTGACCTCGATTTCGACCCGATACGCCTCGACGCCCATGACAGCGCCGGAAATGACCTTGGCTAACATAAAAAAATCCCCGTGCGAATGCGCGGGGATCGGTCGGGTATGTCGGTGCTACTTATATCGAAGGACCGTTTGTGATGCAACTCCGTTTTAGGCTTAATGCCGCAAAAGATCGCAAAGAACCCAGAGATAACGAAAAAGGGACGATCCGGCCGCGTGCAGCCCTGGCCGCGATCACGCGCCAAAGCCCGTTCGCCTATCTCCCCCCGCCGGCGCCCAACTGGCCTAACTTCCGGTCGATCCCCTGGATCATCCGGTCGTACTGCTCGACAGAGCCCCGCTGGACCTGCTTCTCGCGGTCCGACAGGCCGGGCTTGTTCAATTCGGCGAGCGTCGCCTGGCGGGACTGTTCGGCAAATTTCCTGTCGCTCAGCAGGCGCTCCCGCTGCGCGTCGGCGGGGGTCATGGCGGCCCTCCGCTCCTGCTCCTTGCGATACCGGTCCAACTCCTCGGCCTGCCCGGCCTCCCGCGCCGCCGCCTCCGTCCGGCGCATCTCCTGCCACAGCGGCTGCGGCGTCGCCCCGGCGTTCCGCAGCAGCTCCAGGGCGTGAGCGGCGTTGCCCTTGCTCACCTCCAGTTCAGCCAGGGCCAGCGACATGACGGCCTGAAGAACTTCCGGCTTGATGGTGCCGACGCTGGCTGGCGCCACCAGGCGCTTATACGTCTCCACCGCCAAAGCCACATCCTTGGGCTCCTTGTTGGCGCCCACCCACGCAACAAAGTCCAGCCCCGCCCGGGCGCGGATCTTCAACATCGCGCAGGTCTCGACGGGCGGCGCGGCCGCCGGATCGGACGTAACGCTTGGCAGAACAGCCTGCGGAAGGGGCGTGGCGAACGACTCCGGAGGAAGAGCGGAAAGGAAGTCCATGTTGGCCTGGAGCCCGGTTTTCATGGGAAACCTCCGTCTGTCGACCACGAGCCAGCATAAAGCCTCGTTCTCCCATAATCAAGAGGCTGGGCGGCTGAATCCTGACCGACTCGATCCACTGCGGGTGGCTCATGGGGTTGTAAGGAATCGAACCGTGCCCCTCTGAAATTAAGTAAAGCGCTTTATGACAATAAAGCTTCTTGCTTTACTGTTAAAAATAGGTTTACATTTTCTCCAATGGACCTTGTGGCACAGTATCTTAAGTACATCGAAAGCTTAACCGGCACCACGCCGACCATAAAAGCCATGGAGCCCGCGGTTTTCGGTCGGCTTCCGCTTTATCTGCGTGGCTACTACCAGCTTGTACTGAGCAGCCTCTTTGGCCGCCGACTATTCCTGGCTATCCAGAATTCAGATGCGGACTCCTCCACCCCAAGCGAATACGCCAGGCATTGCGACGTGCTTTGCGAGATCCTGAACGAAGAGGTGGCGCTCGTACTGCCGGGCATCACCTTCTACGGAAGACAACAGCTCGTCCGGCTGGGCGTCCCTTTCGTGGTGCCCCATCGGCAGGCTTTCCTCCCTCCTCGAATGGTCGATCTTCGCGAGGGGTTTCCTAGAACGCCGGAAAAGGGGACTGTCCGATTGGCGGCCGCCGCCCAGGTAGTCCTCCTACGGGACCTTCTGGGCAAGCCAATAGGGACGTTTTCCTTGCGCGAGCTGGCCGCCGATCTCGGCTACTCCGCCATGACCCTTAGCACGGTGCGTTCCGAGTTGGAGGTGTTGGGCCTTTGCGCAACGGACCAGAAGGGTCGAAGCTCGCACCTTGTTTTCCAGGCCAAAGGGCGCGCCCTCTGGGAGAAGGCCGAACCCCATCTCCGCAATCCCGTCAGAGCCCGCCATTGGGTCAGGCGCCTTCATGGTAACCGGAAGGCTTTGAAGGCGGGGCTGACCGCCCTGGCCGCGGCCACTCTGGTATCTGATGATCCCATCCCCACGTTCGCCATGAAGGCGGCCGACTTCCGCGCCCAATTGGAGAAGGGCAATCTTGTCGGCTGCCAAGGCCCCGAGGATGCTACCGAACGGATCGAGAGCTGGATTTACGATCCGCAGCTACTGTCCCATGGCCCAGCGGTAGATACCCTTTCGCTATACCTGAGTCTGCGGAACACGCACGATGAGCGAGTCGCGGGCGCCGTTAAGCGCCTTATAGAGGAGATGCCGTGGTAAAGGGCCTCAAGCTATTCAGGGAGCATTTCGCGGAATACCAGGGCTCCTTCGTGGTCATTGGCGGGGTCGCCTGTCATGAGTGGCTTGGCCGGCAGGGTCTGTCGTTCCGCGCGACACGGGACGTAGACATGGTTTTGGTGGTCGAGTCCCTTTCGCCTGCGTTCATCAAACGGTTTTGGGAGTTCATCCGGGGTGGCCGATACAGCAACATCCAGCGTTCGACGGGGAAGAAGGTCTTCTATCGGTTCGGCAAACCGGGATCCACGAACTACCCGCCGCTGATCGAGCTATTCAGTCGGCGGCCCCTGGATGTGGATCTCGCCGGCGGGCAGGCCATGTGCCCGGTACACTTGGACGAGGACCTTTCCAGTCTCTCCGCCATCCTCATGGAGGACGACTACTACCAGCTTATCCTCGAAAACCGGACGATGGCAGGCGACCTGCCCATCATTACCGCCACGGCGCTGATCCCGCTCAAGGCCTGCGCCTGGTTGGACCTGACGCAGAGGCGGACTGATGGAAAGCCCGTGGACGAAGATGACATCCGCAAGCACCGACGGGACGTATTCCGCCTGGCGGCGGCCTTGCCGGTCGGCGCCGGACCGGCCATTCCCCCATCCGTGCTTGCCGACTTTCGCAAGTTCCTCGCCGCCTTTTCTCGCGAG
>CAYZVY010000107.1:0-9261 GCA_964481675.1 uncultured Verrucomicrobiota bacterium | reverse complement strand
GGCGTCACGCCCAGCCGCCGGGCGGCCTCGCGATAGACGGCCGGATCGGGCTTGCTCGGACCCACCGACTCGGAGCTCAGCACCACCTCGAAAAAGCGTTCCCATTTCAAACCGCTCAGCGCCGCGCGGATCAGCGCGTCCGACGACGTGCTCACCAGGGCCAGCGGCCACCGGGCCTTCCACCGGGCCAGCAGTTCCCCTGCCCCGGCCATGGGCGTCACGCCGCGCGCGAACTCCGCCTGGATCGCCGATTCCAGATCGTGCACCAGCTCAACGGCATCCAGCTTGCGTTCCGGAAAATGTTTCATCACCGCCCGCACGCCGGCGGCATTATCGAGGCCGAGCGTCTCGTGATACAGGGCGTCGGTCAGCTCCACGCCATGTCTGGCAAAGGCCGCGCGGGTGGCCCGGAACCAGGCCAGGTCGGAATCGACCAGCGTGCCGTCCATATCGAAGCAGACGGCCCGCACCCTGGTCCAGTCCACGCTCACAGCGCCTCCATCCGCACCGCTTCCACGGGCAGTCTGGCCGGCATGCCCAGGACGGCGTCCTTGGGCCCGATCGGCCGGCCGGTGCGGATGGCCTCATACACATACGCCTTGCCCTCAACGACCGCCCGCTCGAGCGGACGCCCCAGCGCAAGGGACGCCGCGATGGCCGCGCTCAGCGTGCAGCCGGTGCCGTGGGTGGAAAGCGGGTTGATCACCTCCGGCGTGGAAAGCGCCGTCAGCGTGCCGTTGGCTGCCAGGAGATCCTCACCGCGGCGTTCGGCGGCGTGGCCTCCTTTCAGCAGTACGGCGCACCCGTAGCGGTCCGCCAGTTCCCGGGCCGCGTCCATGGCCCCCAGCCGGCCGGCGATGGCATGGCCCAGCAGCACCTCGGCCTCGGGCAGGTTGGGCGTCAGCAGCGTGGCCAGCGGCGCCAGCGTCTTCTTCAGGGTTTCCACGGCCGACTCTTCCAGCAGCCGGGCGCCGCTGGTGGCCACCATGACCGGGTCGATGACCTTGGGAATAGCGGGAAAGCGGGACAACCGGCCGGCGACCGCGCCGATCAGGGCGGCATTGGCCAGCATGCCGGTCTTGAGGGCGCCGACCGTGTAGCAGGCGAAGATGGCGTCCAACTGCTTTTCCAGGAAGACGGCGTCGGCCAGCAGCACGCCGCTGACGCCCCGGGGATTCTGGGCCGTCAGCGCGGCGATGGCGGTGCAGCCGTGCACGCTGAAGCCGTGGAACGCGCGCAGGTCCGCCTGGATGCCCGCGTTGCCGCCGCTGTCGCTGCCGGCGATGGTCAAGGCAACCGGCTGGCACGGTGCCGGCGAGTCGCCGTGAGGGTTCAGGGTTCGGGGTTCAGGAAGAAGGGGGGCAGGGTTCATAAGGAGGTGGCAGGGTTCAGGGTTCGGCAAGAGGGGGGGTCAGGGTTCAGGGTTCGGGGTTCAGGTTGATTTTTGATGGTCTTGAATTTAGAGGTTAAGGTTTTAGGTGCTTTTTCCTGAACCCTGAACCCTGAACCCTGGCCTTTTTGGCTTGGTCTTTCCTGAACCCTGAACCCTGAACCCTGGCCTTTTTGGCTTGGTCTTTCCTGAACCCTGAACCCTGAACCCTCTTTCCTGTGCCTCGCGTATGCCAGGAAAACCAGCAATGGGCCGCCCTTGAAGCGAAGTTCGACGTGCGAGCCCGTCGCGCAATTGAGGGTGGCCTGCCACCAGCGGGTGAGTTTCAGGGAACGCAGCGGATAGCGGAGTCCGGTTGAGGAGATGGCCGTGGCGGGATCCAGGGAAAAGATGGAGACCGCCTGCCCGACCCGGCAGGGAATGCGGCCGGATTTCAGCAGCGGAATGAATTCCCCGTCGTTTGTCAGCATGCGGATCGACTTCGCCTGGCGGGCAAAGTCGGCCAGCAGCGCGATATTGCCCAGGGTGTGATCCTCGCGCAGACCCGTGGTGCCCAGCAGGACCAGGTCCGTCCAGCCCTGCTTCAGACAGAAGCGGAAGGCCTTGCTCAGGTCGTTGTCGTCCTGGCCGGGATCGTGTACCACCTTGCCTTTATACGCGCGGGCGACGGCGGGCGGCAGGCTGTCGAGGTCGCCCACGACGGCGGCGGGTTCCAGGCCGGCCTCGCGCAATTTCAGGGCGGCGCCGTCGCAGCAGACGATACGGGCGGCCTGGGACAGGGCGGCGAGCGGCCGCGGGTGCGCGGGGAACGCGCCGTCCGCCAGGATTGCGGTGAACCGCTTCATGCTGCCCCTTTCCAAATAAAAACGCCGGCGGAACGTTTAAGCTCCGCCGGCGCGATGATTTCGATTCAGGTCCGTCGACCCGTTAAGCCTTGGGCGGCTGCGCCTTGGCTTCGGCGTCCTTCTCGCGCATGGCTTCGCGGCGGCTGAGCTTGATGCGGCCGCGGTCATCCACGCCGATGCACTTGACCCACATCTGGTCGCCCATCTTGCAGACGTCTTCCACGACGTTCACGCGGAAGTCCGCCAGCTCGCTGATATGGACCAGGCCGTCGGTGCCGGGGAAGATTTCGACGAAGCAGCCGAACGGCTTGATGCCGGTGACCGTGCCGTTGTAGATCTGCCCTTCCTGCGCCTCGGCGGTCAGCATGCTGACTTCGCGGATGGCCATTTCCATGCCCGCGCCGTCGGTGCTGAAGATCTTGACCGTGCCGTCGTCGGTGATGTCGATCTGGGTGCCGGTGATCTCGGTGATGCGGCGGATGTTCTTGCCGCCGGGGCCGATGAGGGCGCCGATCTTGTCGACCGGGATCATGACCGTGTGAATCCGGGGGGCGTACGGCGACAGCTCGGCGCGCGTGGCGGGGATCACGGTGGCCATGTAGTCGAGGATCTTGGCGCGGGCCGCCTTGGCCTTGCGGAAGGCGTCTTCCACCAGGTTCCAGGCCAGGCCGCGGATCTTGAGGTCCACCTGGAAGCCGGTGATGCCGTCGCGCGTGCCGGCGACCTTGAAGTCCATGTCGCCGCAGTGATCCTCGGTGCCCAGGATATCCACCACCGTCTCGGACTTGGCGGGGGAGGTGAAGAGGCCGATGGAGATGCCGGCCACGGGCTTGGTGATCGGGACGCCGGCGTCCATGAGGGCGAGCGTGCCCACGCAGATGCTGGCCATGGAGCTGGAGCCGTTGGAGCCCATGATCTCGGAGACCACGCGCACGGTGTACGGATAGTCCTTCGGGATGACGCGCTCGAGGCTGCGCTCCGCGAGGGCGCCGTGCCCGATTTCGCGGCGGCCGGTGGCGCCGAAGCGGCCGGTTTCGCCGACGGAATAGGGCGGGAAGTTATAATGCAGCATGAAGGTCTTCTTGCTGGCGCCGCCGGTGATGGCGTCCATGTCCTGGGCGTCCGAGCCGGTGCCGAGGGTGACCGTGCCGAGGGCCTGGGTTTCCCCGCGGTTGAACAGGGCCGAGCCGTGCACGCGCGGCAGGAGCGAGACCTGGGCGTACAGGGGGCGCAGGTCGTCGGCGCCGCGGCCGTCGGGGCGCTTGCCCTTCTCGAGGAAGTTCTTGCGGACGGTTTCGATCTCGAGCAGGTCGAACGCGGAGCGGAACTGCTCGGAGGTCATCTCGGGATTCTTCTCGAGCAGCTTGGCCTTGAGCTCGGTCTTGAGCGCCGAGACGGCGTTCTGGCGGTCCTGCTTGCCGGGAATGAGCAGCACGCTGGCGAGGGTGACGCCGGAGATTTCGCGCGCCGTGTGCAGGAGGGGGGATTCGACCGAATCCAGAACCACCTTCTTCTCGGGGAGCCCCATGGCCTTGCGCAGTTCCAACTGGGCGTCCACCAGCTTGGTGCAGGCTTCCTGGGCCACGCGCATGGCGGCCACGAGGTCGGCCTCCTGCACTTCGTCGCCGGCGCCTTCGATCATGATCGGCAGGTCGCGGGAGCCGGCGTAGATCAGGTCCAGGTCGCTCTCGGCCTGTTCCTTCTGGGTGGGGTTGACGATGAAGCGGCCGGCCACGCGGCCGACGCGGACGCCGGCGATGGGGCCCATGAACGGCATCTCGGAGAGGGTCAGCGCGGCGCTGGCGGCGGTGATGCTCAGGATGTCCGACTCGTTCTCGCCGTCGGCGGAGAGGAGGGTGTTGACGATCTGCACTTCATTGCGGAGCCCCTCGGGGAACAGGGGGCGGAGGGGGCGGTCCGTGAAGCGGGCGGTGAGGATTTCCTTTTCCGAGGGGCGGGATTCCCGCTTGAAGAAGCCGCCCGGGTATTTGCCGGAGGCGTAGAACTTCTCGCGATATTCCACCGTGAGGGGGAAGTAATCGATGCCTTCGCGGACGGACGAGGCCATGGTGGCGGCCGAAAACAGGACCGTTTCGCCCAGGGTGAGCGTGACGGACCCGCCCGCCTGCCTGGCCAGCAGTCCGGATTCCAGCGTGATGGTTTTGTCACCAATGGTGACTTTGACGGTTGTCGTATCCTTCATGACCTTCCTTTTTCTCTCTTTTTTTTATAAGGGGGGGTGAAGGCGCCGATCCGTTGGGAAAAGCCCTTTCAGGAGGACCAGTGCCTCATCGCCAATTGACATGCCCCGAACCCGCCGTCTTACCGGCGGATGCTCAGACGCTTGATCAGCGCCTGATACCGGTCGTCATCCCTGCTCTTGAGATAATTGAGCAGGCGACGCCGGGCGCTCACCATCTTGATGAGCCCGTAGCGGGAGCTATGATCCTTGCGATGGGACTTGAGGTGCTCTGTCAGGCCTTCAATGCGCTTCGTCAACAGGGCAACCTGCACCTCGGATGAACCGGTATCCTTGTCGTGCAGTTGATAATCCTGTTTGACCGTTGACTTTTGTGCCTTATCCATGAACCGACCTACCTCTTGCCTTAATCACCGTTTTTGTTTTGGGTTGCCACTATAGCGAACCCGTGCGCCCTTTGTAAAGCATTCTTCACAAGCTTTTTTTGACGGGCCGGAGCGGAGTCGCCGGCCTGCCGCGCGGATATCCCGCCTCACCTGGGCGGCCATCGCCGGCACGGACGGAAAGCGTCTTTCCGCGCGCAGCCGGCGCATGATGAAAACCTCGATCGTCTTCCCATACAAGCGGCCGTCGTAGCCGATCAGATGAATCTCCATCACCGGGGCCTCGCCCGCCACCGGCTGCAGCGTGGGCCTGTGCCCCACGTTCATGACGCCGGGCTTGAGCGTCCCGTCGGGCAGCCGCGCCCAGCAGGCATAGACCCCGTCGGGGGGCCGGACCTCGTTGAGCGGCGCCACGTTGGCCGTGGGGAACCCGAGCGTGCGGGCCAGCCCCCCGCCCCGGACCACGGTGCCCAGCACGCTGAAGGGGCGCCCGAGCAGCGCGGCGGCCTCGCCGAGCGCCCCGGCGTGGATCGCCTCCCGGATGCGGGTGCTGGAGACGGGGCGGCCCTTGCGGATCACGGGCGGCACGGCGGCCACCTCGATCCCGTGGCGCAGCCCGAAGCCGGCCAGCAGGGCCACGTCCCCTTCCCCGCGGCACCCGAAGCGCCAGTCCGCCCCCACCGACATGAGCGCCCAGTCGGGAACCGCCCGCCGCAGGCGGTCCAGGAACCGGCCGGGCGGAAGCGCGGCCAGCGCCGGCGTGAAGGGCAGCAGCAGGCAGCCGTCCGCGCCCAGCGCCTCGAACAGCCGCAGCTTGTGCGGCGTGCTGGTCAGCATGAGCGGCGCGGCGCCGGGCCGGATCACCTTGCGGGGGTGCTCGTCGAAGGAGAGGACCCAGCAGCGGCCGCCGAGCGCCCGGGCCCGCCGGACCGCCGCCTCGATCACGCGGCGGTGACCCCGGTGCACGCCGTCGAAAAAGCCGGCCGCCAGGCAGAGCGGACGGCCGGTGCGCGGCAGCTCGTTCAGATGATGGCGGACGGGGATGCTCATAAGGGCTTACGCATTCGGCAGCGCCTGGCTCAGGGGAAGGATGCGGGCGGCGAAGTCGGACCGGCTCAGCCCCAGCGCGACGTCCAGCGGCAGCGACGCCTCCACGCGGAAGCGGCCGGACCCCGTGCGGCGCAGGCGGGCCAGCGAGGCCCCGCAGCCGAGGGCCTGCCCCAGGTCGTGGCAGATCGACCGCACGTAGGTGCCCTTCGTGCAGCGGATCCGGAAATCGGCGTCGGGCGGCTCATACGACTTGAGCGAGCACTCGTACAGATGGACGAACCGGGGCTCGCGCTCGATCGTCTCGCCCGCGCGGGCCATCTTGTAGAGCGGCACGCCGTCCTTCTTGATGGCCGAGACCATGGGCGGGATCTGCATCATGTCGCCCGTGAACTTGGCCATCTCGGCTTCCAGCCGCTCGCGGGTGACGGCCGAGGCGTCCGCGCGGGTCAGCACCGCGCCGTCCAGGTCATAGCTGTCGGTCGTGACGCCCAGCCGCAGCGTGCCCTCGTATTCCTTGTCGGAGCCGAGGAAGAGGTTGGACACCTTGGTGCCCCTGCCGATCATGATGATGAGCAGGCCGGTGGCCTGGGGATCCAGGCTGCCGCCGTGGCCGACCTTGGGGATCTGGAAGCGGCGGCGGATCAGGTCCACCACGTCGTGGGACGTGTGGCCTTCGGGCTTGTCGATCAGGATCAGCCCGTCCGGCAATTGCGGGCCGTCAAACACAAAACGCCTCACGTGGGTCCCGCCCCGGAGCCCGGCGCGCCGGCCTCCGCGCCGCCGGCGGTCTTCGGGGGATCCATCTTGTCGAGCAGGGACAGGATGCGGTCGCCCTCGGCGAGCGAGGTGTCGAGGGAAAAGGACAGCCGGGGGGTGTATTTCAGCGCGACGGCATGGGCGATATGCTTCTGGATATCGGGGCGGTGGCGCTCCAGCTGGGACAGGATGAAGGGCCGTTCCTTCTCATGGCCGAAAATGGAGACGAGCACGCGCGCCGTATGGAAGTTGGTGCTGACCATGACGTGGGTGACGGTCAGGATGGCGCGGTCGAACCCGTCGCGCTCCAGGCTGATGACGCGGGACAGGTATTCCCCGATCTCCCGCTTCATCAATTCATTCACACGGACCAGTCGGTCGGTCTTCATGACGCAGGCCGGCTTTCTTACAAATGAGGGGTCTTCTTTTCGATCTCAAAGAATTCCAGGATATCCCCTTCCTGGAACGCCGTGAAGTTCTCGATGCGGATACCGCATTCCTGGGCGTCCTTGACCTCGCTGACGTCGTTTTCGAAACGGCGGAGCGAGAAGAGCGTCCCATCGTGAACAATGGCTTTTTCGCGCAGGACCCGGACCTTGGAGCGGGAGGCGGCGCGGCCGTCCTGCATCACGCAGCCGGCCACGGTTCCCTTCGAGAGGCCGAACACCTTGAGCACCTTGGCGTGGCCCAGCACGTGTTCCACCAGGTCCGGCGGCAGCAGGCCGGCCATGGAGTCGCGCACGTCGTCGATCAGGGCGTAGATGATCTCGTACTGCCGGATCTCGATGCCCTCGTGCTTGGCCATGTGGGCCACGTTGGCTTCCTTGCCCACGCGGAACTGGAGGATGATGGCGCTCGAGGCCTTGGCCAGCAGCACGTCGTTGGCCGTGATGTTGCCGGCGCCGCTCAGGATGACGTTGAGCACGACCTTCTCGCTCTTGATCCCCTCGAGGCCATGCAGGATGGCTTCCACCGAGCCCTGCACGTCGGCCTTGAGGATGATCTTGAGCTCGAGGCGGCCCTGCTCCTGGAGCGCTTCATAGAGCGATTCCAGCGACACCTTGCGGGGGGCGTTCATCTGCTCGATCTTGACCTGCTCCGCATTCTCGGCGGCGCGGTCGCGGGCGAACTTGTCGTCCTGGCAGATCACGAATTCGGCGCCGGCTTCGGGCACGCCCGAGAGGCCGAGCAGCTTGACGGGGCTGGAGGGCCCCGCTTCCTTGACGCGTTCGCCGCGGTCGTTGATCAGGGCGCGGACGCGGCCCCAGTGGGCGCCCACGAGGATGGCATCGCCCAGCTTCAGCGTTCCCTTCAGCACCAGCACGTTGGCCGTGGGGCCCATGCCCTGCTCCAGCTGGGCCTCGATCACGATGCCCTTGGCGCGGCGCTTCGGGTTGGCCTTCAGCTCCATGATTTCGGCCTGCAGGAGCAGCATCTCGAGCAGCTGCTCGATGCCGGCCCCGGTGGTGGCGCTGACCTGGCAGCAGATCGTCTCGCCGCCCCACTCTTCCGGCGTCAGCCCGTTCGCGGCCAGCTGCTGCTTGACCTGCTCGGCGTTCGCGGTGGGCAGGTCGATCTTGTTGATGGCTACGATCATCGGCACCTTGGCGGCCTGGGCGTGCTTGATGGCTTCCAGCGTCTGCGGCATGATGCCGTCATCCGCGGCGACCACGATCACGGCGATGTCGGTCAGGTTGGCGCCGCGGGCGCGCATGGCGGTGAACGCGGCATGGCCGGGGGTGTCGAGGAAGGTGATGGTCTGGTTCTTCACCTGGACGGTGGAGGCGCCGATATGCTGGGTGATACCGCCGGATTCGCCCTTGGCGATGGCGGTCTTGCGGATGCGGTCCAGCAGCGACGTCTTGCCATGGTCGACGTGGCCCAGCACGGTGACGATCGGGGGGCGGGGCCGGAGGTCTTCGGGCTTGTCCGCGTCCTCCTTCATCTCCACCTTGTGCATGGGCACCGGGGTATGTTCGGGCTTCTTCTCCCGCTCCACGATGAACCCGTGCTTTTCGGCCACCTGCTGGGCGATCTTGATGTCCATCCGCTCGTTGATGGACGCCAGGATGTTCATCTTCATCAGCTCGGCGATCAGGAGATTCGGCTTCACGCCGAGCAGTTCGGCGAGCTCCTTGACGGACGTGGCCGTCTTGAGGGTGATCGTCTTCTTGGGCGCAGCCGGAACCGCGGGGGCGGCCGGGGCGGCCGGCGGCGGCGGGGCCGCCTGGGCGGAAGACGCGGCGCGCGCGGGCGGCGGCGCAACCGGGGCGGCCGGCGGAGGCGCGGGCCTCGGCGGAACGGCGGGACCCTGGCTGGCCTGCGGGTGGCGCGGGGGCGGCGTGGGCGTGGAGCTGGCCTGCGGATGCCGAGGGGACGGCGTCTGCCGGGGCGACGCATTCGGGTGGGCGGGCCGCGGAGGCGAGGCCGGCTTCGTCGAGGCGTTCGGATGCGCGGGGCGCGTAGGCGGGGGCGCCGGCGGCTTGGGCGTGAAGCCCGGGGCCATGCGGATGGGCGGCTTGGGAGCCGGCGGCTGCGTGCCCGGCAGCGGATAGCCGGGCGCCATGCGAATGGGGGGCTTAACCGGGGCCGGGGGCGGCGCCGGAGGCGCAGGAGGAGCGGGCGGCGCGGGCGGGG
>CAYZVY010000106.1:0-14524 GCA_964481675.1 uncultured Verrucomicrobiota bacterium | reverse complement strand
CAGGAAAAGGGCTCGCGCGGCGATGTCATCTTGTAACGCAAGGCCGGTGATGAGGGCGATAAGTCCCACAATCAGAGCGGGTTGGGGCAGACAGATCTCTTGTAACGCACTGGCGGGAGACTGGCAGGCCGGCGGAGTCCGGACTTCAACCGGGGCTTCAACTTGCGTGTTTCCAGCCACTTGCGGCTTGGAGGGATCTTGTAACGCATTTGCGGCGCGGGGGCGCTTGCGGCGCCAGTAGCCGGGATGGGCGAGCCGCCATTGCCTGACCCGCTCGCATTGGTCGCCGCCGCGGAAGTAGTTCCTGTTCTCCGGCCGGTTGCGCCACTGCCGCTGGCTGAATTCCTTGGAGGCCCGGCGGCACTCCGGCTTGTGGCAATAGCGCTGGCGGCCCCGGTTGCGGCGGTCGGCGGCGTGTTCCTCGTGGCAGTGGCGGCATTTGAAGTTGGCTGTGGATTTCATCGGTGAAAGTGAGGTACCCTCCGCCGGACGCGGCGGTTTTTGGATACGGTCAGGGCCAGCGCCGTTGTTCGGGTTCCAATGAGCCACAATCACAGCCACGGGTTCACGCAAGGCCGCGATTCCGCGGGTGGTTTCTCTGCCGACCTGAAGGTTTGCCAGATCACCCGGGTGGATGGCCGGGCCGGAAATTCGGTGTTGAACGGGATGCATTCCACCGGGGGCAGGCAAGACCGCACCGGACGAAATTGTTCGGAATGGTGATTCGATGGCGAGGCCGAAACGTTGGATCATGCTAGATCATGCTTGACGGGCCGCCCGCGGTCCTTCGGAATCCCCGCATGTGGATCGCCGCAGCGCATCATTCCCCAAGTCTCCCGATTCCGGCCCGCCCGGAAGGCGGGGGAGACCGTCTCCCGACATCGTTCTCCGGCACTCGGTTCGCCACGGAAAAAGTTAGGGCTGGGGTGGCCGGGACGGTGGAGACGATCTTGAGGAAAGCCCATTTCCAACAGGATTACGACGCGGACAAACCCAACGGGATAGCCACGCGGTTCCTTGTGGGTCTGAAATGCGATGCCCACCGGGTTCGGAACGGCAAGGAGCGGGCTTGGGGTGATTGGAGGACACCGCGCCACCTGTTGTTTCCGTCCGAACCAACCGTCGAACACAAGGGCGGGCGGGTGGTCGTCGGCGAACCGCGGACGCTGTCGGGTTTCCGGCACGGTCCGGCGAGATGATGGAACCACCCACCCGGATACGTACCATGCACAAAGTGATCCACCAATATTGGGAGGGGGAGGAGATGCCCGGTGTGCTGCGGCGGTTGTGCGCGACATGGCGCGACCTCAATCCGGGCTACGCCTACCGCCTTTGGGATGCCGCTTCGGTTGCCGCCGAATTTGCCGGCGACCACCGTTATTCCGAGTTCGCGGCGTTGTGCCACGGGATCGCCGAGCGCTCCGACATGATCCGTTATTTCCTGTTGTGGCGGTTCGGCGGGTGGTGGGCGGACACCGACTTCGAGTGTGTCGTGCCGCTGGATTCGTGGGATATGCCCGACCCGGTTGACGGGCTGGTGGGGGCCGCGGACGAAGCCGGAAACGTCCGGAGGACCGCCATCAGTCTGCTGTACGCCGAGCCGCAATGCGCGATCCTGGAGCGCGCCATCGCAGGGCTCGACGAATCCCTGCGGCAAGCCACTGGCACGCTGGCGCGAACCGGGAACCATTTTCTCGAGCGGTTTCTTCCGGAGAGGATGGCGCTGATTGCCGCCAGCCGAGTGTTCCCGACGGGTTTCGGCAACTGGCGGGAGAAACTCGCACTCGGCCGGGACGCGCTTTTCGGTGGCGGGGTGTGGGCCTGCCACTACTGGTGGGGAACCTGGGTGGGCGGGCTGTCATCCCGCGAACCCGAATTAATCGAGGCGTTCCTGAACGGTGGGACCGGCGGGACCGGCAAGGGCGGCATTTTCGTCCATGGTTTCGGCGGCATCGGCAACCAACTGTTCCAACTGGCCTACGGACTCCATCTGGAGCAACGCTTCGGCTGCCCGCTTGCCGGCAATCTGGGCTTGCTCGCCGGTTTGGATGGCGTGCCGGAGGCCGCAACCGGTGGGACGCCCCCCGACAATCTGCCCTTGCTCCGGCATTGCGACGAAGCGGAAGCGGAAAGGATTCTCGGCGGAAACGGGGGAAGATCCCTCGGGCTGATGGGCATTTTCCAGGAATACGGGCATTTCGAAAGCCAGCGCCATCGTCTCGGGGAATTGTTCGGCCCGGTCGTGAAAAGGGAGGCGATAGGCGTGCATGTCCGGCGGGGGGATTATCTGTCGGCCGGCCACTACATGGGCTTGACTCCCGCGTATTACCGCAGTGGCGTGCTGCGGCTCATCCACGAAGCCGGAGTGCCCTGCCAGGGCATCGTGATCTTTTCAGACGACCCGGCCTGGTGCCGCGCGGAGATCCTGCCTGTTCTGGAGGGGATCGCTCCGGTGGAGATTTTCGAAGGAAGCGGTGCCGTGAGCCTGCGGGCCATGAAAGCGATGCGCGGGATGGTGATCCCCAACAGCACGTTCGGGTGGTGGGGCGCTTGGCTCGCGGACTGTCCGGTACTGCATCCCGGCGCGTGGGCGATCCCCGGAGGATTCATGGCGCCAGCGCTGGGTTGCGATCATCCGGGGTGGAAAGCCCACGGCCTGCATTGGCAGGAGTGCAGGGACACGCCCCCAACGGGAGAGAACGACTTGCCGACCATCGTCTCCGCCTACTTCGAACTGGAACCGTTCCCGAAAGGCGACCAGGGTGTGCGCGATCCGGCGTGGTACCGCGGGTTGCTGCGCGGCCTGGCATTGTTGGCCAATCCGCTGGTGTTTTTCGCCGAATCCGAAGACGACATGCAGACCGTCCTGCGGCTCAGGGCGGAACGGGGATTGCCGACGATGGTGGCGCAAGCGGACCGGACCCTGATGCGGGCGTTCGAGCGGGTGGAGCGGGTCCGGCGATCGATCGCCAGCGCCGATTTCCCGCTATCCCCGCCAAACACCACCATGGCCGAATACTCGTGCGTCCAGCACGCGAAATACGAGTTGGTCGCCGAAGCGATCCGTCTGGGATGGCTCCGGACCACCCATTGCTGCTGGATGGATTGCGGGAAACTCATCGAGTGCCTGGAACTTGATTCCCGGTGCCTATACCGGATCAATCCCGCCACGGGCGACCCGCGCCTGGTCCACTACACCGAGGCCGCGCCATTCGGGGGCGGCTCCCTGCGGGAGATCCAGACCGCGCGCGGCGGGGAGGGCGACTACTGGCTGGCCGGGGGCTTCTTCTGCGGCGAAACCCCGGTTGTTGACGCGTGGTGCCACCAATACCTGGCCGCCGCCCTGCGCTATCAGGAGGAGGGCTGGGTATTCACCGACCAGGTCGTTCTAACCGCGATGGCATCCGTCGGCGGGACCTCCGCAATCATCGGGCACCGGTTTTCCGATCCGTGGTTCGGGCTGTGCCGCAGTTTGTTGGAGCGGGTCGCCGGACCCTCCCGGATGGAAGCGGCCGGGCCGGCGCAAGCCGGGTGTCCGCAACCGGAGAATCCAGGTGCGGCGGCCGCCGGAAGCGTGCGGCTCGCCCTGATGTTCCTGACCCGCGGGGATTTGAACCACCCCGGAATCTGGGAGGAGTTCGCCGGCGACGGGGTCGATGCGTTCGCCCACGTCAAGCGTCCCGGAGACGTGAGATCGGGCTTCCTCGGCTCCGCCCGCAAAGTTGAGCCGGTCGATACCCAATGGGGCAGCGTTTCATTGGTCAGGGCGACGCTGCGCCTGCTGGAAACCTCGCTGCGGGAAAGCGATGCCACCCATTTCGCCCTCCTGTCGGAGAGTTGCGTTCCAATCAAGCCGCTGGCGGAAATCGTCAGCCGCCTTGGCATGGACCCCCGCAGCAGGATCGCCTGGGAGGGCCTTGGCGACATGGCGATCTCCCACCGCCACCGGGTCGCGTCCGCCAGAGAGGTGCCGGCCGACCGGTGGGTCATGCAGCACCAGTGGATGGTGCTTAACCGCGAGGCCGCCGAATGGGTCGTTTCGGAGGATCTGACGGACCGGTTCGAGAACGTGTTCGCTCCCGACGAGCACTATTTCGCGACAGTCCTCGCCCTGATGGGCTACCCGTTCCCCGAACGCGTCCGCCGGGCGCGCTCCACCTGGGTGGACTGGGGAATCGCGTCTCCCCGGTCGTGGCTGTCCGTCGGGCCGGAGCTGGCGCTCGAACTCCGGGAATCCCAGTCGTTCTTCGCCCGCAAGTTCCTGCCGGAGTCGGACATCGGCCGGTGGAAACTGCATGTTGACAGCCGGCCGTTCATCCCTTTCTCCCCGGGCGGCCTGGGCATAGGTCTTTCCAAACCCCGCGGGAACTGCCGGATTCTGGTCGCCGTGTGTTCCAAACGGGAGGACCGCGGCGCGCGGCAGGCTTGTCGCGAAACATGGCTGTCGGGAATCCGCGGGGGCGGCACGCTGGTGCGGTTCTTCATCGGGGAGGGAACCCACACGGGCGAGGAGGACGCGGTCGGGCTGATGGTCAGCGATGCCGGCGCGGAGCTTCCGGGCAAGGTGTTGGCCATGCTCACCCGCGCCCTGGAGAACCATGAATTCGACTGGATTTTCCGCTGCGAAGACACTTCTTACGTGGACCTCGACCGGCTTGCCAGCCTTGTCTCCGCCGGAGCCGATGTCGTGGCGGACGGCAGGATCATGGATGGCGGGGGAGGTTGCGGAAACACCTGCTACCTCCTTTCCCGCGGAATCGCCGGGCGGTTGGTCCGGGATGGCAGGATTGCAGCCAAGGGAAGCGACCGCGAGCTGGTCGTCCGGGAGGCGCTGCGCCTCGGGGCGAAGGTCGTGTTGTCGGATTCGCTGCGGTCGGACGGGCTGTCCCATCCGCGGGCGGACAACGCGATCGTCTGCGGCCGAGCCGGCGATCCCGCCCGGATGAGAGCGGTTCACTCGCTGAGAACCACCGAGCCGACGGTCGAGCTCCGGGCGGAACACCCGGGCTGGAAGGATTCGCTTTTGGTTCACGCGGACGGCACGTTCGCCCGCAAGGCCGGGTACTGGGCCGGCACGGTGGCAAGGGATCCGGCGGGAATGCTCCTCAAGTGGTTCGACTGGGAGCCGGAGCGCCTGGTCGAGGCCCCCGACGGCCAATGGTCGGATTTCCGCGTGGAGAACCTCGATTGGACCGGCCCTGGCGGGGCCGACGGCTTGGACGCGCTGGCCGCAATGCATGCCGCCCGGGTGCCCGTGGAACTCGTTCACTATGGCCCGCCGCATGACGGAGGCTGGCTGGTCCCGGCGGGGCTGAGATTCGACCGGGTGATCACGGTCGGAGCCGGACAGCGGTCGGAATTCGAAACGGACTATGCCGGGAGACATCCCGTAACCCGCTTTGATCGGTTTGATCCAACGCCTCCGGATTCATCCCCGCCGTTGCCCGGAGGGGATTGCCACCGGACGGGTGCGGCGGCCGGCTACAATCCGTGTTTTCTTCCGGATCTGGTGGCAGGGCGGGTCAGGGACGGCGAAACCGTGCTCCTCAGAATGGATTGCGGGGGAGCGGAGTGGACCTGCGGATTGGAGCGGATCGATCCCGGAAAGGTCCACGTTGTCCTCGTTCGGATTCACGGCATGCTCGGGACGCGGGGGCGTATGGCGGGCGGCCCGGTGATGGGCGCGCTCGCGGAGCATTTCGCGCTGGTTCACGCGCGCGCCGACAATCGCGCGCCTGCGGGGCGCGTCCGGGGCCATCAGCTAACCGACGGCATCGAATTGACCCTGGTCAGCCGGAGAATCGTCGGTTCGCTCCGGAAGGAGGGTGCCCCACCTCCCCCGGCTTTCGAGAACGATCCGGAGAAGCCGGCGGCGCGGCTCGAACTGCTGGTGCCTGAATCGCTCCGGGGAGGCGCGCCGCGGCGGGCGGTGTTTTCGTTGAGCACCTCGCCCTCCAGGATCAAAACCATTGGGGCCACCGTCCGGTCGCTGCTTGCCCAAACCCGCCCGCCGGACCGGATCCACGTCAATTGTCCGTGGGTTTTCAAGCGCACCGGCGGGGAGTTCGCCGGCGAGGACCTTGACGCGCTTGCAGGGCTCGCTCCCGGCATCATCCGGATCAACCGGTGCGAGGATATGGGACCGGTCTCCAAGTTGCTGCCCACCCTGGAAGTGGAGCCCGCCGGCGATACCCTCATCGTGATTCTTGACGACGACAACACCTATCCGCCGGAACTCCTGGAACGGGCGCTCGACGAATGCGCGGCCGTCCAGGGGGCGGTTCTCGCGAACCGGTTCTGGACCATAGTCCCCGGATTTGATGTCGCCGAGGGCTGGCGGGGTATCGCGATCCGGCGGAATCTGATCGATGCCGGGGATTTCGCGGCATTCGTCCGCACCGCGGTCGAGGATCACGACTGCTATCGGAGCGATGATGTGGTCATCAGCTACTACCTGAGGCTGCGTGGCGTTCCCCTGCGTCTTTTCAGCGATCCCCTGGGTTCGGAAGTGTTGGACTCCGTCAACTTGGACCGGGACGCCCTCCACCGACAGGATGGGGTCTACCACGACGTCCGCTACCGCAGGGCCATGGCCGTGCTCGGACAGAAATTCGGCTCCCTGCCTCCCGCCCGCTAGGCCGGTGTTTCACGCCAATCCCCCCACCAGCGGGGAACGCCAGACAGCCTGATAGGCTGGCATCGGGACGGCACAATAGGCCGCCAGTTCCTGGCGGGCGCGTTCGAGAAACACATCCAGCTCGCAGCCGCAGGCGGCCAGACCGGGGAGCAGGGCCAGGGCGGTCTCCCTCCGCCAGACCACCGCAGCCGCGCCGCGCCCTCCCGAAAGCCGCGTCAGGGAGGTGTCGAACGGCTGGTGGGAGGCCCCGGCCGAAACCCACGGATAGAACAGGTCCCAATCGTCTGGCAGTTGGGCCATCGACCGGGCGAGCGCCTCCATCGCTCCCGGCCGCCAGCGGCAGGAGTCCAGACCAACCATGCAGCACCGCGCCCCTGATTCCAGAAACCGCTCGAGCGCCGCGACACAGGCCCGCCTGATTCCCACCGCCTCGATCACATAGCCGCCCCGCAGGTTTTCCATGCGACCGTATCCCTCAAGTCCTTTCATCTCCTCCCACCGCAGCGAGGCCGGGTCGGGTGCGGCGGCACGGGCGATGTCGAATTCCAATCCCGCGGCACGCCAGTTCTCCACGGCCCGTTCGACCGGTTTTTCGCGTCCCCCGGCGGTGGCCAGATAAATCCGTCCGATGGCGCGGGGAATGTTCCGGAGGCGGCGCTTGACGCGGAGTTTCCCTGCCGCCCTCGCACCGCACCGGAGTATTTCGGCGCCGGAGGGGCTTCGCAGAGCCTTGAGGCCGGCCCCGAGCCATAGGGCCGCGTCCGCCTTCGGGCTGTTCCATCCGTCCGGCAGGAGCGCCACCAACGATCCCGGCTTGAGGCGGTTGGCGACACACAGGGCCCCCCCTGAGCTTGTCATCCCGCGGGCGGGACAACCGCCGACGATCACTCCGTCCAGCGGCGGAATCTCCAGCCCGTCCATGTCATACCACGGAACCGCCGGATCGAACGGACGATGGAAAACCTCCACCCGGTCCCATCCGCGGGCTGCTTCCGAAACCTGCCGCCAAACCCGCGGGTCGTGTTCCAGCGCAAGGAACCGGGTTTGCGCGAACCGCTCCGCCAGAGCGATCAAATCCATGCCTATCCCGAAGGTCAGGACCACCGACGCGGCACCCCATTCCGGCTCGTTCCGTCCATAAAATATTATTACCGACGCGAGCGTCCCCGCCGGTTCTCCCGCCGGATCGCCAGCGCAGGCCTCCGGCGTTGCGGCCGGTATGCGGTCATCCCCGAGGCGGGAGAAGTAGCAATCCTCCCCGCCCGCCAGCGCCAGCGCCACGCCAGGGTCGCCGAACGGAAGTACTTCGGGATGCGGACCGCCAAACGCCCATTGATCCCTGACGATCCGGGATTCCCCCTGGTAACCCATATCCCGCACCATCCGGATCTCATCCCCGGTCCGCGGGCCCTCCACCGCGAAGCGCGCGGGCAACCGGTCATCCGGTCCGGGAAGGGCGCCGGGGCCGAAGCGCAACAGCTCCACTTCGGCGGGGTCGCCGGGTTCGTCGTTCCCATCGGTTACCCGCATGTCCGGATGGGACGATTTGCCCAATCCGCCGCCGCCGCGGACCTCCACCCTCCAGCCTCTGCGGACCAACGCCTCCGCCCGAAACAAGGCGACGGGTCCCACCTCCACGGCGAGCGGCTTTTTCCAAAGTCCCCCGGCGAGTTCCTCCCATCCGCACAGTTCCGACTCCCACAGGTCGGGCCTCCAGACGCGGGTCTGGTAATGCCACGGCTTGGCCGGGCCGGTCCAATGGACCAACCCCAGTGGCACACCATTGAGCCACTCCACGCCTTCGGTCGGATGTTCCTCTCCCGGCGCCATCGGAAAACCATCCCATTCAGGAACGAGATTCCATTTCGCGGCGGCGGCCCGCACCCGCCCCCCGCAGGCCGCGGTGAGGGACATCTGCTCGTCCCTGCCGATCGCGCGATGGGCTTCCAGCAACCGTTCCCAGATACCCTCCTCCCTCATCGCGGCAAGGTTCATCATCGGTCCCATGAAAAAATACGGGTAATCCGCCGCGTGACGCCAACCCGCCGGCAGATCGCCCGGGTCGCGCACTTGGAAGCCGAGCGTGTTGTCCTTCCCGAACAACCGCCCCAGCAGCAGGTTGCCCTCGAACGGTTCGGCGAAATACTCCGCCAGATCCGCGAACACGAGCATGTCATGGTCGAGCACCAGCACCCGGTCCCACTCCCGCTCGTCCCGGATGATCCGCAACCGGTCGAACACCGCCTCACCGACATGTCCCGGATAGTTGCCGGTCACCTCCTCCTCACAACGGACGAACTCCACTTCCAACCGTCCGCTCCGGAACGAACCCGCGGAGAAACCCCGCGTGTAAACGCGTGCGACAACCGCCGCTTCCGTCCGCCTGACAATGCTCGCGATCACGGTCGCCGGATGGCGGAACCCGCGGGCGTCGGTAGAAAACACCAACCGGATCACGTGACGGCATCCATCGGGGTTGCGCCGCTCAGACGATGATGGTCCAGTTCGGCAGGGTGGATCCCGGAACCGTCGTCGGCCAGGTGCCCACGAACGTCGTGTCAAACAGGCCGGTGACATCGGGCACGGAAAAGACCAGGTAGAAACCGGTGGTGTCGGTTGGCAGCTTTGTGACCCCGCCCCCGCCCCCGCCGCTGGCCCTGAGCAATCCGGTTAGCACCGCGGGCTGGCTCGCGATGAACACTCCCGCCAGCGATTTTTTGATAAATGACCGCCTGTTGGTATCTGTGAAAGGCTCGCTCATAATTACGGTTTGTGGTTGCGGGTTTAGAAAACGCAGATTATGCCCCCGCTGTCAAATACAAATGTTATGAGCTGGACGGAAATTTTCCCGGTGCTAACCGACGAGCAGGTGGATGAGTGCCTATCCGGTCGCTCCGCAGCCGAGGCTGAGCGATGGGACGGCTGGTTCGGAGAGGACAGGGTCATCCCCGCCAGGCGCGGGACGCCGGGCGCTCCCCACGCCCGGGCGCATCTCGTTGCAGCCACCTTGTTTTGGAAAAACGTCATGTCCGCCGACCCGGATCTTCCCCTTCCCACCCGGAAGCTGCTGGTCGGGGCTCGCAGGCTCGGACTGGTCCGCCGCTTCTCCCCGTGGGAAAGTTATATCGAACCGATCCTCAGGTGGTCTCCGGAAGTCGTCGCCGCCCATCCGGAGGTGGAATTCCGTCTCTATCTGGCCGCCGATCTCGGCTTCCTGGCCGAGGAGATCGCGGATCTGGGATGGGAGGTCCATCTGATGAAAAGCCCATCCATCCGCTATTGTCCCGGCGGATTCTGGCGTTTTCTCGCGCTGGAGGAGCTCGGCCGCATGGTGACGGTGATCGATACCGACCGGGTCGCCGAGGCCCCGCGGGACATCGCCCGCACGCGCATGATGGAGAATCTCGATCTCGCCGTCTGGCGCGTCCCCGGATATTACAACGCCGAACCCGAGGCAATGGTCCGATACCGGCCGATCCTCGGCGGACACTTCGGCGCGAGGGGCGGGCTTCCGATCCGTTCCCTGCTAGAGGCCTTCATCTGGCACTCGGAACGCGGCACCATCCGCAAGACCGCCCTGATTCCGGGCAGGGGCGAGATCCCCATCCAGTTCGCCAAATGGCCCGACTACGGATTCGACGAATGGTTCCAGCTCGCCGCGATCTATCCGCGGGTGGTCGCGGGCGGGGCGCTGACCTTCATCCCGCGCGACGCGCGCTCGCTGCTCCTGCCCGTCGACCTCGAATACGCCCAGTGGGCCAACCCCCGCAGCGAGTCGGTGTATTTCTAACCCGCCGGCTGTTGGGTTGCCGGTCGTTCCGGCAGGCTGGCAAGCGCCGAACTATCAGGCTGACGCATTTTTTTTCATCAGGCTAACCGTTTGATTTTCAGACGGTTCCGCATATTTTCCGGTGGCGCTGATAGGTCCGCTGATTTTTTTCGCTTGCGCGGGGCGGGGATTCCGGCGCACAAACATCCATATGGAACGGCGAACGATGACATGCGGCGTTAGAGACTCGGTTTTCCCATGGGTTTGCATTACGGTCGCGGCGGCGCTCGGCGTGCTGGGCGGCCTGAGCCCCGCGCAGGAGGAGGGCAATCCGCCTCCCCCGGCCGAGCCCGGCGAACCACCCGCCGCCCCGCCCCCGGCCGAACCGCCGTCGGCGCTGGTTCTCACCGCGGCTCCCGCCACCGGCCAGGGTGTTGGCTACACCCGCTGGACCGGCCTGCCGGGCGAACGCGTCGGCCCCGCCCGCGCCACGGTAACGGCCACCGCCCGGCCGCCGGCCATGGACGGGGGTGTCGCGTCTCTCGATTTTCCGCCCAACGACGGCAAATCCTACCTCGCCCGAGTCCGCGGGTTCATCGTGCCGGACCGTCCGGGCAAGCTCCGCCTGGTCGTCTCCTCGGATGACAACTCGGAACTCTGGCTCTCGCCCGACGCGTCGCCCTTCAACCGCGCCCGCGCGGCCTGGCTCACCGGTGACGGCTTCTTCGCCTCGACCGCTCCCGCCAAGGCCGGCGGCAAACCCGGCGAAACTGGCACCTTCGCCAGCCAGTGGTCGGCCCCGGTGGAAGTCACCGCCGGTTCGCGGCTTTATTTCGAGCTGTGGCACAAGCAGGACGCCGGGAACGACCACCTGTCCCTCTTCTGGCATTTCGAGGGCGACGCCACCGTCTCGGCCGTTCCGCCGCGATGTCTCGCCCGCTACACGCCTTCAGGCGAGGATGCGAATGACAACGGACTGCCAGACGCGTGGGAAGTTGAGAGAGGGCTGTCCGCCCTGGAACCCGCCGCACGGGGTTCCTGGGCCGACCCCGACGGCGACGGCGTGGACAACTTCGACGAGTTCGCCGCCGGAACCGACCCGGTGTCGGCCAGCCCCGTCGCCGGAGCGCTGCTTTGGGAGCGCTGGCACGGGATTTCCGGCCGGGACGTGTCCGAGTTGCTTCGCAACGCGCGGTTTACCGCCGGGCCGGATGAGGCGGTTTTCCTGAAGGCTTCCTCCACCCCGAACTTCCCGACCGGCAACCACGGCTTCCGGATCAGCGGCTTCCTCGTCCCGGAAGCCTCCGGTAAATACCAACTCGCCATCAACGGGGCCGCCTCGGCCGAGCTGTGGCTCTCACCCGGCGACTCGCCGGTGCTCAAGGAGCGGGTGGCCTTCAGTTCGTCATGGCGCACCCGGGAAAGCTGGAATGTCCCGCCCGCCCAGCGGACCAAGGCGCTCGATCTCGTCGCCGGACAGGCCTACTACTTCGAGATGATCCAGAAAAATGACCGCGGAACCGGTTGGGTCGCGCTCGGCTGGAAACTAGCGGATGAGAAGGACTTCGTCCCCGTTCCGGCCTCCGCTCTCCGCTCGCCCGGGCCCCGGCCCGTGCCGGACCGCCGCGCCCATCTCCCCGCCGATTGGATTGCCAACTCCCTGCTTTCGCTGCCGGAAAACATGAGAAACCGCGTGGTTATCTCCGAACATGGTGACCCGGACCGCGACGGTCTTCCGAATTGGATGGAGGCGAAAGTCAATTCCGATCCTTTCAACCGCACCCGGATGTATGAAACCTGGATCCGCGAGTGGTGGTTCAACGTGCCCGGCAAGTCGATCGACGAAGCCCGCGGGAACCGGACTTTCCTGCGGGGGCCGTCCATGGTGACCGTCTCCCGCGGCCCGGCCGCCGAGGCTTACACCACCGACAACTACGCCTGCCGCTACCGGGCCTATCTCACCCCGAAGGAATCCGGCGAATACCGGTTCTGGATCGCGGGCGACGACCAGGTCGAACTCTGGCTCTCCGCGGACGGACCGAAATACCGGAAACAGCGGATCGCGTCGGTCAAACCCAAACCCTGGGAGGATCCCAACAGCCCGGCCTGGACGGGCCGCGGCCAGTGGGACCTGCGCGGCTCGCAGCAGAGCGCCGTCATCCGTCTGACCGCCGGCAAGGAATGCTTCATCGAGGTGCTCCACAAGGAGTCCGGCGCGGACGACCACATGGCCGTCGCCTGGCAGTTCCGCCCCAACAACTCGGACCGCTGGACGACCCGCGATTTCATCCCGGTGTCCTGCCTGCTTTCCTATGACGGGGACGACGACGACTGGGACGATGACTATTTGCCGGACTCCTGGGAGCGCGGGCACGGATTGAGCGACAAGGACAACGGCTTGAACGACTTTGCCAAACAGGGTGAGGCGGGTGATTTTGACCGGGACGGCCTGACCAACCGCGAGGAATACCTCCTTGGCACCCATCCGGGCATCGCCGACACCGACGGCGATGGCGCCACCGATTACGATGAGGTCCGCAACCTGGGCACCAACCCGCTGGTTCGGGACTCGATCCGCGATTTCCTCCTGGCCACCATCGGCCTCGACGGGTATTCCTCGGCCTCGGCGAACTGGCATACCACCTCCGGCGGCCTCCTTTCGGAGAGCTTCCGCGGGACGATCTCGTGGGATTTCGACGTTCCCTCGGACGGCTTCTGGCTGTTCCACCTGACCACCGAGCTGATGGGCGTCACCTACGGCTCCGAGCGCGTGCCGGTGGCGGTGGCCATCGACGGCAAAACGGTCGTCCGCAGACAACTCGCGTTCCCCGCGTCAAATCCCTTCGCCACCCTGGCGGCGCTCACGCCCCGACTGGCGGCGGGCCGCCACACGCTCACCCTCGCCATCGACAACATGGTCGCCCGCCGCACGCTGCGGCTCGTCTCCCTTGAACTCTTCAATCCGCCCAACGCGGACGCGCTGCTCGCCCGCAGCAACCGCATCCTGCCCCATCCGGAATTCACCCGCACCTCCCCGGCCTGCGTCGAGGGCCATTCGCGCACTCCGGAATCCACCACCGTCAACGGCCGGGCCGTTCTGGCAGGAATGGGCCGGGCGGGCGGCGAGGACGACTCCCTCACAGCCGGCTCCGATGGCGACCATTGGTATTTCAACGTCCCCCTTGAAAACAGCGGAGATTCCCAGTCCTACACGGTGAACTTCGAGGCCGGTTCGACCGCCGGCGGTTCCCTCACCTGGGAGGCCACCAACGCCATGGATGGCGAGACACTCGCCATCCGGCAGGGCGACTCGCTCCGCGTGGGGGCATGGGGCGGCGGGACCCTCGCGGGAACCACCCCTGAAACCACCCCTTCGGTGCTGACCTCCTCCACCGGGGAGTCCTGGAACCTCGCGGGCAAACAGGCCGTCATCGTCGGATTCCCCGCCGCGGGCGTGTTCACCCTCAAGGGCGACCTGGCCGCCACCGCCGCCACCGCCTCGCTAACGGTCCGGGTGATCCCGCCGCCGGAGTTCTCCGCCAATCCGCTCGACGCGCTCGGCGATGCCTCCCGCACCGTGACCTGGGGCGCGGCCCCGGAGGTCTCCTTCGACACCCTCCACGAGGTGTGCCGCTATTCCGCCGAGCAATCGGAGAATTCCGCGGCGGTCACGCTCTTCGCGGTCCAGCCGGGATACGGCGGGGTGGCGGGGCGGCTCGGCGCTGGCGGTCCCATCCTTGCCGTCCAGCCGCTCAACATCATCGGCGTCTCCGACGCGCTGGAGAACGATCTCACCTCCCAGAGCGCCAGCCCGTTGCCGGGTTACAAGCTCTATCACGCGCCGCTGACCGTCAGCAACCTGCCCGAGGGCGGCAAGATGGAGATCGATATCATCCGCGCCGGCGTGATGTTTCCGGACGGTTCGCTCAGCCGCACCGTCCTGCCCGCCGATCTGGAGAACGGCTGGACCACCCTGGAGTTCCTCTTCCCGGTCGGCATGCCCGGCGCTTACTGCCACACGGTCAGCGTCTTCGGCCGCAAGAACGACTATCTCGGCACCCGCTAAGTCTCCCAAACCGACCGTGCAATCCGAATCCGGCCAACCCGCGAAGCGCGTC
>CAYZVY010000105.1:0-14581 GCA_964481675.1 uncultured Verrucomicrobiota bacterium | reverse complement strand
CGAGCTGTTGTGCCGCAACCACCTGGACTTGCCGGCGGGATTCCATCTTACGCCCATTCCCGCCGGGGAGGATATGGCGTGCCCCGGGCAACGGTTGTGTTTCGCAAGATGCGGACCCGGTAGCTGCGCGGCTGAGGGTCGGATCACGCTGAATGTCCGGCTGATGCAGGTGCCGATTCATGGGGGTGAATATGTGATCATGCACGAGCTGTTGTGAGAGAGGGCCAAAGGAGCTATAAAAGAAAATATTCTTGTTATAGGATAAAGTAATATCCTATATTAGCAAGGGTTTCTATTATAGGATAGAATGACGTGAAAAGATCCCTTCAGGGCCGGCATGTAACCATTTCAACGACAGGTGAAAGAGCGCAGGCTTTTGTCCCGGCGCCGCTTCCTCCCATGCCGCCGATCCAGTGGACGCCCCAGTTGCGTCGCCGTTTCGATGAGGCTTTGCTTGCCTTGGGGCGACTGGATAGTGTTTCGGTGCTTCTCCCGGATGTCTCGCTCTTCCTTTACTCGTATGTGCGTAAAGAGGCCGTGTTGTCGTCCATGATCGAAGGCACCCAGTCGTCGCTGTCCGACCTGCTGCTCTTCGAACTGGACGAATTGCCGGGGGTTCCGCTCGACGATGTGCGCGAGGTCAGCCATTACGTGGCGGCGTTGGACTACGGACTGAAGCGGCTGGGAGATGGATTTCCGCTTTCTTTACGCCTGTTGCGTGAGATTCATGAACGGCTATTGGCGGGCGGACGAGGGAGTGGCAAGACTCCTGGCGAATTTCGACGCAGTCAGAACTGGATCGGCGGCACTCCCCCCGGAAATGCGGTTTTCGTTCCCCCGCCACCTGAGCGGGTGATGGAGTGCATGGGGGCGCTGGAACTGTTTCTGCACGACCAGCCGGAACCGACGACAACATTGCTCAAGGCGGCCCTGGCCCACGTTCAGTTCGAGACCATTCATCCGTTTCTGGATGGGAATGGACGGCTGGGCCGGCTGCTGATCACACTCCTGTTGTGCGAGCAGAAGACGCTGCGCCAGCCCCTGTTATACCTGAGCCTGTTCTTCAAGACCCATCGGAAGGCCTACTACGAATTGTTGAACCGGGTCCGCCTGGAGGGGGATTGGGAGGCCTGGCTCGATTTCTTTGCGGAAGCGGTGACCGTCACCGCGGGGCAAGCCGTGGAAACCGCGCAACGCCTGGAAGCCATGGCGCGCGAGGACAGCGTTCGATTGCAGGGGCTTGGGCGCGCGACCGGATCCGTGCTGCGCCTGCACCGGGAATTGCTGGCCCATCCCATCGCCACGGCGTCCGTTCTCGCGCGGAAGACGGGGTTGACTCCGATGACGGTCAACAAGTCACTCGGGCATTTGTGCCGGCTGGGTGTTGCCAGGGAACTGACCGGGCACAAGCGGAACCGGGTGTTCAGTTATCCGGCCTACCTCGACATTCTTAATGAAGGCACCGAACTGTTGGATAAAATATGAGCAAGCAACTGCATGTGGCGACGGATTTTTTTGACGAGGTGGTCTATGGCGGCGGCTTTCCGGGGGAGGACCGGATCGGGGAGCTGGCGGCTTATATCGCCTCGCTCGGCGCCGTCAACGCGGAGTGGGTGGACGAGAGCTTCATGGGGTTCTACAACGAGTACCCGGGCGGCTTCGACCTGTTCGAGGCCTACGCCAAGGCCGCGCACCGCCACGGCCTGACCGTATCCGCCGTCATCAAGCCGTTCGAGCTGACGGAGGACCTGGTTCCCCACACGTTCCCCGCGCCGGCGGCTTCCGTGTTTCTGGATTCGATCCGCGGCCGCTTCGTGGTCGGCAACGACCTGGCCTTCCGCCGGCCCGATCTGGGGTTGCGCGTCCGGCCGGGCGACTGGAATCCCCCCGGCCCCGTCACGGCCATCCGCCTGGTGCGGGACAGCGACCGCCCCAGCGGCCTGGCGGCGGCGGACCTTTCCGTATGGGTCGGCGAGCGGAACGGGGAGTGGGCGGAGTGGGCCGGGCCGTTCCGATTGACGCAGTCGCTCGAGTGGCGCAATCTGTACCCGACTCCGAAACACTGCCGCGTCCTGACGCTGGACGGCCTGGCCATTCCGGAGCGGTTCCGCTACGTGGAGGTGCGGTGCGCGCGGCCGGATCCGGAAGGTGATTTTTCGAACGACGTCACCGCCATCGTGGAGCTGGCCGGCCCCGGCGGCAAGCCGCTGCCGATCACGACCCCGGCGTATCCGTCCTACAGCAAGCGGGCGGTTGACTGGCTGTTGAATCCCGCGCTCCGGGAGCTCACCCTGTATGGCCGGCAGCCGGAGGTGGCGCGATTCCTGGCGGAGCCGGATCGGGCGAGGCGGATGGCGGACGAGATGCGGGTTTATGCCCGCAAGGCCTCGCCCGTGGTGCCGTACGCCTTTGATACGGCGGGGCGCGTGGCGGTGGCGCGCGGGCGGGATACCCATCTGGGCATCCTGCACCCGATCTATCCGGAAGTCCGCGCGTTCTGGCTGGAACGGGTCCGGTACTTTTTGGACCGCGGGGCGGACGCCGTCAATTTCCGCCATAATTCCCATTTCAGCGACGCGCACAGCCACGACTACGGATTCAACGAACCGGTGCTGGAGCGGACGGGCGGCAGCCTGAACCGGGCGGAGGTGGCGCGGGTGAACGGAGCGGCCTATACGCAGCTGCTGCGGGAGGCGTCGGCCCTCACCCGGGCGCGGGGCAAGCGGTTCGGCGTGCATGTGGCGTCCGATTTCCTCCGCCGGTCGGACGAGGGCAAGCTGGGCATCACGATCGAGAATTTTGATTTCGAATGGGAAACCTGGATCCGCGAGCTGGCGGATTTTGTCGAATTCCGCGGGGCCATGGGCAACCAGAAGGAGCGCCTGCAGGCCCTGATCGACCGGTTCGGCCTGGCTTGCCGGGAAGCGGGCATCCCCCTGATTTACCAGAGCAACCGCCGGTATTTCAGTTATGACGGTCCCTATCCGTATCACGACGACGAGATGGCCTGGGTCCTGGCGCACCCCGACGTGGCGGCGTACCAGCTATACGAGACGGCCGCGTTTCTGCGCTGGAAGGACGGGCGGTTCACCGGAAGCCCCGCCATCCGGGCCCTGGCGGCGAAGCACGGGTTTGCGGTTCCGCGTTCGAAAGGCGCTACAGATATGCGCCCATGTCCCTGAGGCGCTTGCGGACGTCCACGCCATCGAGGTTGGCGGGCGGGCAGCCTTTCTGCGCGGCCAGCGCGGCGGCGAGGCCGGCGGCCTGGCCCACGGAGACGGCCGGGGGCATGACGCGCATGCTGCTGTGGACCGCATGGTCCACCGAGATCGGGCGGCCGCCGACCGTCAGGTTGTCGATGCCCCGTGGCACGATGCAGCCGTACGGGATTTCATAGAAATCGCCTTCCGGGACGCGGAGGATTTCCGTGCCGGCGCCGGTGGGGCTGTGGATGTCGATGGGATAGGAGACGCGGGCGATGGCGTCGGGAAACTTGGAACATGTCAGGAAGTCGTCCCGCGTGATGAAGGCGCGGCCGAGGATGCGGCGCGACTCCCGCACGCCGATGTGATGGCCCATGGAGTGGAGGCGCGCCTTTTCGTAGCCCGGCATCTCAGCCCGCAGCCAGGCCAGGATTTCGCGCACCTGGCGGCGCCCTTCGATTTCGGCCTCGGACAGCTGCACGCCGTCGGTGGCGTCCTTCTGGACCACGCGCGTCGTGTTGAAGTGGATCACGTCGTCGTCGAAATAGTTGAACATCAGGACGTTTTCGCGGGGGCAATGGACCTTGCCCGCGGCCTTGGCGGCCAGGTAGAGCTCCTGCCGTTTGGCGGCGTCGGGGCAGCGGGCCTTGTCCACGTCCGACAGCTTGAAGCAGAGGGTCATGGGCTGGCTCCAGCCGGAGGGGCCGCCCTTTTCGAACGGGCAGCCGGCCAGGGCGGCGAGGTCGCCGTCGCCGGTGCAGTCGACGAAGGTTTTGCCGCGGGCCGCTGTGTAGCCGGATTTGGAGAGCAGGACGGCCGCCTCGAGGCGGCCGTTTTTGACGATCACGTCGGCCAGGGTGTGATGGAAGAGGAGTTTGACCCCGGCTTCGAGGCAAAGGTCCTCGGCCGCGAGCATGGCGATGTCCTTGCTGATGGTGCGCGAGGCCTTTCCGGCGCCGTCGATGTAGTCCTGTTTCAGGGCCGGGGGCAGATAGGCGCCTATGCGGCGGCACCATTCGATGTAGACGGGGCGGTCGAGGCATTCGGCGCCGGCGTGGTTGCGCATGAAGGGGTTGACCTCGCCCGAGGCGGCCATGCCGCCGAGGAAGCCGTAGCGTTCGATGAGGGTCACGCTGGCGCCGGCGCGGGCGGCGGTGACGGCGGCGCCCAGGCCGCCGGGTCCGCCGCCGATCACGATGACGTCGGAATCCGCCACGAGGGGCAGTTCTTTTTGCAGGGCATACGAGACGGTCATGGAAAGCTCCTTTTTCATGTCGCACTTACTCTAGCGAAGCGGATTGAGTTGTACAAGGGTCATGGTTTCATCTTGTCAGGGAATCGGCCATGATCTATGATATCAGAACGTTGTGATTTTGTGGCGTATTCCACCTTTTGGAGGTTATCATGCGGCATGTGATCCTGGCGGCGGCGATGGGTTTGGCTTTTGGGACAACGTTGCAGGCGGACAAGTTGATCCTGGTTCAGGATGGCGCGCCGAAGGCGGCGGTCTGGTTTTATGAAACGCCGAAGGTGGACGGCAAGTCTGCCGCCTCTTCCGACCGCGAGGCTGCCGAGGATCTGGCCCAGTACGTCCAGATGATGAGCGGCGCTCAACTGGAGCTGAAAACTGTTGAAAAGGACGGGAAGCCGGGCGATTCGACCCCCGCCATCCTCGTGGGCAAGCTGGCCCGCGACATGGGCATGGAAGCGCCGCCGAAGACGATATCCGGGGATGGTTTCCGGGTGCAGCTCAAGGGCAATCGCCTCTTTCTGGCCGGCGAAAATGCCAGCTCGACTTTTTTTGCCACCGCCACGCTCCTCGAGCACTTCGGTTGCCGGTGGTTTATCGATAACACTATCGGCACGGTCGTGCCGTCCCTGAAGACGCTTGAAATCAGCGACATCAACCTGGCCCGGCAGCCGTCGTTCGTCAGCCGGAGCATCTGGGGCCCCAACTGGCGTCCCACCGAGTGGACCCGGCACAACCGCCTGGGCGGCATGAGCTTGAGCTCCAGCCACAACTGGCCGCGCTGGTTCTGCACCACCGAGCCGACCAACCGTGCCGAATATCTGGCCGATGTGTCCGCCCGGGTGGCCGGCAAGGGGGCCACGTCCACCTCCATCTCCCCGCCGGACGGCACCCGGTATTGCCCGTGCGACCGGTGCAAGGCGCTGGACGATCCGGCTTACCTCGAGCCCAGTTCCGGCACGCCGGTCATGTCGGACCGCTATCAGGAATTCTACAATTACATCGGCCGCGAAGTGAAGAAGGTCAATCCGGACGCCATTCTCTGCCACTACGCCTATGCCGATTACACCCTGCCGCCCCGGAAGGTGAAGGACGGGCCCGACAACCTGTGCGTGTTCCTGGCGCCCATCCGGTTCTGCCGCGTGCACAGCCTGTCGAATACGGTGTGTCCGGCCCGGCAGCGCTGCCGGCAGATGGTGCAGGACTGGGCCAAGGCCGAATCCAAGATGGGCTGGCGCGAATACAATTACAACCTGGCGGAAATGACCGTTCCGGTCTCCAAGATCGGCATCTGGAAGGACGACATTCCCTTCCTCAAGGCTCAGGGCTGCATCGGGATGAATATCGAATGCCTCTACGCCCCCCACCTGTACGGTCCGCACACGTACCTGGTTGCCCGCCTCGCGTGGGATGCCAATGGCAACGTGGACGAGATCATGGACGACTTCTATACGAAGTTCTGCGGGCCGGCCGCTCCCTTCATCAAGGCGTATTGGGAGCGCATCGACAAGAAGTACCGGGAGACGCCGGTCCACGCGGGCAGCTTCGCCGGCGTGCACGCGTTCTGGACGCCCGACCAGATCACGGCCTGCCAGGCGGACCTCGACGCGGCGGCTAAGGCCGTGGCCGGCGATGAACTGCTCGGTAAGCGCGTGGCCATGTTCCAGATGGGGCTGGATAACGCCAAGTATTATACCGATTGGCGGCTGGCGGTGAACCGGTGCGATTTCGAGGCTTCCCAGGTCATCTTTGACAAGTGGATGGCGCACATGGATGCTATTTTCGACGCCAAAATCCATCCGGTCGGTGAATACAAGCGCGGCTATGCTCCCCGCTTCCTTGGCAAGGGCCAGGACATGGGGCTGCTCCGCGTGACCGGCGGACGCAAGCTGGTCATGCCACTCCCGGACGAGTGGGAGTTCCGGTACGATGCCGCCGGCATGGGCGAGTCCAATGGCTGGCAGAAGGCTGCCCCGGGCGGGGCCGACTGGCAGAAGGTCAAAACCTATTCCGCCACGCTGAACGAGCAGCAGATTCCCGAACAGCTGACCTGGATGTGGTACCGCACCACCATCAAGACGCCCAAGACGCTGCCCGAAGGGCCGCTTACCCTGTGGTTCATGGAGCCCGACGGCAACCAGATGAAGGTCTGGCTGAACGGCGAGCCGGTGGCTGAGGTGGCGGACATCAAGTCGCGTCAGCCGTATGATCTCGACCTGACCGGCAAGATCAAGCCCGACACGGAATATGTGGTGACTGTCAAGCTGTGGCATCGGCGGATTTCGGAACTGATGCTCGGCGGCCTGCTCCGGCCGGTCATGATCTACAGCGGCGGCATTCCGGTTCCCGCCCCGGTTCCCGTCCCCGCGCCGGCCGTGAAGGGGAAGAAAAAATAGCACGAACGCGGGAGTTGTTTCCGGGAAAAGGAGGGCCGCGCTGGCCCTCCTTTCTCTTTAAAATGAGCGGATGAGGAGTCAGCGGATGAACTGGTCCGCCTACGAGGGCGGGCAGATCGTGTGGGGCAACCGCCGGCGCGGCGCGGTGATCTGGGTCCGGTAATCGACGGTGTGTCGTTGTCGGGAAAGGAAGACGCCATGAGCAGGAAGTGGATTGTTTTCGGTTTGAACCTGATGGCGGGCGCGGGGATCGCCTCGGCCGGCCTGTTCGACGCCTGGTCCTTCAACGCGAAGCTGGTGTTCGCGGGCTATAACCGCACGGAAACGCTCACGAACTTTCCTTTCGTGGTGACGCTGGCGGACGGCTCCAACGGCTTCCACTATGCCGACATGAATTCCCCCGCAGATGCGGCCGACCTGCGCTTTTCCTCCCGGGACGGCGGAACTGAACTGCCGTATGAAATCGAAAAATGGGACACAAACGGCGTCTCCTGCGTCTGGGTGTGCGCGACCCAAATCACCGGGGCATCTGACTATGCGTGGGCGTATTGGGGGAACACCGGCCAAGCCGTTCCCTCCAACGGGAGCAATGTCTGGAGGGACGGGTTCAAGGCCGTCTGGCACATGAACGCGACCAACGCGGCCGGCCTGGTTCCGGATTCGTCCGCATTCGGCGCCTCGGGCGTGGCCTCGAACCTCACCAACGCGGCCGGCCGGATCGGTGGCGCGTTCGGCTTCAATGGCAGCAATTCGCTGATCAACTGCGGCAATCCGGCCGAGTTCAACGGAATGAGCCTGCTGACCATGGAGTCCTGGATTCGGACGACCAAGCTCAATGCCCTGACTACCCAGAGAACGATTTTCAGGAAAGACAGGGTGCTGGGGCTCGACGCTGGAGCAGACGCTCCCGGCCACAAGGCGCGCGGGTTGTTTTTCAAGAGCGGAAGCACCTTTTGGACGCTGCCGGCGGGAACCAATTATGTTGATGACGGCAAGTGGGCGCACGTGGCGGGCGTCTACGACGGCAGTTATGCCCGGCTTTATGTAAACGGGAAGCAGGAGGCGGCCGTCGCGCTCACGGGATCGCTGGGCAGTTCCAATAACAATCTCTACATCGGCTGGATGACGGCGGGCACTCTTTCCTGGGACGGGGTGATCGATGACGTGCGGCTGGCCCAGGCGGCGCGTTCCTCCAACTGGCTCTGGGCCGCGTGGATGAATGCGGCTTCCAATGCGGAGTTTCTGACGGTCACCCCCGGAGTTCCGGTCATTTTCAACAGCGCGGCCTCCAACGTGCTCGACTCGACGGCCGACCTGGCCGCCAACCTGACAATCACGGGCGGCAGCCCCGTCACCGTCTGGCTGTTCATGGACACCGTTGACCGGGGTCCGGCTAAAACATGGCAGTTCGCCACGAACCTGGGCGTGAGGCTCCCGGGTATCCTGACCGTTTCCATGACCGGTCTCGAATCCAACCGAAATTATTTCTATACCTTCTATGCTTCCAATGCCACGCAGGACGCATGGGGGGGGCCTTCGGTGTCCTTTGAGACGAGGGGACCACCCCGGGTGGATGCAGGAGGCGCCACCGATATCGGATATACCAACGCCACCCTGGTCGGCCGGCTGCTGGACGGGTTCGAGGCCGCGGTCCGGTTCGATTGGGGACAGGATCCGGACAGCCTGACCAACTCCATTTACCCTGGAACCGTTCTGGAAGGCCCTGTTTCAACCCTGTTGACCGGACTCCAGAACGATGCCTCCTTTTATTACCGCTTCTACGCGACCAACGCCTATGGCGAGGCGTGGTCACCCGCAACCCGTTTTTCCACCATTGTCCTGGGCGTTTCATGGACTGGCGGCGGCACGAATAGCTTAGCCAGCAATACGAACAACTGGCCGAACGGCATCCGGCCCGCAACCGGGGACGCGGTGCATCTGGACGGCACCTCCGTCAAGGCGATGACCTGGGACCTGTCGAACGTGATCCTGCGCGCCTGGAACCAGGATGACAGTTATACGGGAACCGTGACGATCCTCACGCGCTACCCCGGCCAGGGCGCCTTCACCAACATGGTCGTTTCCGAAGGCGTCCGGATCCTGGGCGGGAGCTGGACCCACCCTGCCAACACGGGCGGGGGGACGGCGGCGGACCGGCTGATGGTGACCATCGGCGGCGATTTGATCGTGGGGACGAACGGGCAGATTGACGCGACGGGAAAAGGGTACGCCGTCGCGCAGGGGCCCGGGGCGGGAACTGCCTCCGACCAGCGTTATTACGGCGCCAGCCACGGCGGCATGGGGGGGGAAGGCGCGAACATCTTGACTCCCCGACCGACCTACGGTTCCCTGTTCGATCCGATGACATTGGGCAGCGGGGGTTCGCGCGCGGGCGGCGGCGCGATCCACTTGCAGGTTGCCGGGACCACGCGGGTGGATGGCGCCATCCGCGCGGATGCCCTCCAGGGAAGCTGGCGGTATTCCGGTAATGCGGGCGGCTCGATTCTCCTGAAGACCGGGCGGCTTGAGGGGGAAGGCCTCATCCAGGCGGCTGGCCGGGGCGGTGAGAATGGCACCGATGCCTCCGGACCCGGCGGCGGCGGACGCGTGGCCGTCTGGCTGACCGCGTCCGACTCCTTTGGCGACGTTGCGATTCTGGCTCCCTCGATCCGGGATTCGTCGTACGGCTACGGCGCCGCCGGCACGGTCTATTTGCAAAAACAGGGACAGGCCCACGGGGAAGGCGTATTGGTGGTCGACAGCCAGATGAATCCTCCCGTCAACCACATCGCCACCCTGATGCCGGAAGCGACGGCCTTTAACGCGGCCCCCGATTTAAGCCGGCTGGAGGCTATCATCGTCACCAACAAGGCCGTCCTGTGGCTGAACACGAATACGGTTTACGACTTCACGGCCGCCAACCTCCGCGGGCACGGCGCGTCGAACTCCACCGTGGTGGTCGGCGGCACGAACGGGCTGAACTTCCCATCCGAGTTTATCGTGCCGTCCACCTATCAGCTTCTGATCAACACGCGTGTCTCCGAAACAGGTAACTGGACGGTGCCGTCCAACGCCGTGCTGACCCACGTGAGCAACTATAATGCCGAATGGTACCGGATGGAACTGGCGTTGGACGGCAACCTGACCGTGGAGGCGGGAGGCGCGATCAATGTCGACGGGCGGGGCTACAAGCCGGGCACCGGTCCGGCGGCCGGCGGCGGCACGGGCGGCTACGGGGCCGGCTACGGCGGCATGGGCGGCGAGAGTTACACGAGCCAGCCGGCCCGGGCGACCACCTATGGCTCCGTCACGGCCCCCGTGAATATCGGCAGCGGCGGCTCCTATGCGGGCAACGGGGCCATCATCCTCGACATCAGCGGCACCACGACCGTCCATGGTTTGATGTCCGCCCGCCGGACCAATCTTGTCGCCAAGGCGGCGGGCTCGTCCGGCGGATCCATCTGGCTGCGGACCCGCGAGTTAATGGGCGCCGGACTGCTTGATGTCTCCGGCACTCCGTCCAGCTACTCGGGCAGCGCCGGGGCCAGCAGCGGCGGCGGCGGCGGCGGTGGGCGCCTGTCCGTGGTGCTGACCGGAAGCGATTCCTTCGATCAGGTCCAGATGAAGGCCGTCGGCGGGCGCAATACCTCCGCATCGTATGTGCGCCAGAGCGGCGCGGCGGGGTCGCTTTACACCGAGACCGCGTCGCAAGGCCCGGGATGCGGCGTGGTGCTGATTGCCAATGACAACTACGCCCTGGCCGTCGCGACGAACGCCTGGACGCCGCTGCCGGCCCCGTCCGGCGCCCTGGCGGATGAACTGAACAAAGCCACGCTGGTGATTTCCAACCAGGCGCAGGTGGCGCTGACAACGAACGTGTCCGTTGGCGACCTGTGGCTCCTGACCAACACGGTGAACCGGCTGTTTCTAAAGGGGTACACCCTCACCGTCAACACCCGCTATCACGCCGACTGGGGTTCGACCAACGACGTGGTCTATGACGGCGGCCAGATCGTGTGGGGGGGCCTGCAGCGCGGCTCCCTGATCCTGATTCGGTGAGGCGAAGCGGTATGCGAGCGGGTTCGCGTAAAGCCAGCCGGTCCATTCTCTTGTCTTGCGCTACGGGTCCGGTAAAGACCAGAAAGCCTTACCCATGCTGTTAAAAAAGGTTGAGGGCGCGCTGGATGCGTTGATCGGGTGCGGGGCTGCCTATAACGGGTTGTTCCCTTCCCTGATCGACCGCCGCCAGTTGAAAATGCTGACCGCGCTGCCGCCCGGCATCCCGGGCCAGCGGGTAGGTGATCGCGCGTTCCTGGGCAGCAACCTGATGCACGACCTGCCGACGCTCCACACGCTATACGCGCTCGGCTCCGCGCTGGGCCGGCCCGATTTCACCGAAGCCGCGGATGCCTATCTCCGGCGGTTCGCCACCCATTGCACGGACACCGGCACCGGCTTGTTTCCATGGGGGGAACACAGTTTCTGGCATCTGGCGGATGACCGCGCCGGGGACGGCTCGCACAACGTCAATCCCGGGCACCGCGGGTCGCCCACGCACGACCACCTTCGGCAGGCGCCGGTGTGGCTGTGGGAAAAGCTGCAGGCCTTCAATCCCCGGTGCGTGCAGCGGTTCGCGGACGGGCTCGACTATCACTGGGTGGACGGGGGGCGCGTTGAATACAACCGGCACGCCACCATCCGGGACGCCGCCTACTGGCCGCGCAAGCCGGTGGCGTGCGACTTTCCCCGGCACGCGGGCTTCTACATTCTGGATTGGGCGTTTGCCTGGACGAAGTCCGGCCGGCCCGAGCTGCTGCGGCAGATCCGCGACATGCTGGACCAGGGATGGCCGAACCGGGACGCGCGCGGGCTGCTGCCGCTGGCCGGGCGCCCTCCGGATTCGGATCCGTCCGCCCCGCTTGTGAACGCGCCGGGACAAACCCTGTCGCTCGCGGTGAGTCTGCTTGAAAGCGCGGATCTGCTGGCCGCGGGAGCCCCCGTGCTGGCGGCCCTGATGCGGCAGCGGGCCCTGGTGTATCTGGACGGGTTCCTGGCGGCGCCGCATGACCTGGCTGGCGGGGTGTTCGTTCTGTCCAGCAATCGCGAGTCGGGCGCCGTGACGGGGTCCACGCCCGTCTGGGGCAGCAAATACGGGATGTGGCCGGCGGCCTATGTGGCGCTGACCGCCTTGTGCGGATACGGGCTTACCGGGCGGGGCGACCTGCTGAAGGGGGCCGAGACGGCAGGCCAGGCATATGCGGCGGCCGGCTTTCCATCCGGCGTCGCCGTGCCGGCCATGGACGCCGGGCTGGCGCTGGGGCTGTTTGCCGAGTTGTTTGTGGTGACCCGCCGGGATGAATGGCTGACGCATGGCCGGCGGCTGGCGACGACTTTGCTGGGCGTTTATTGCGATGAGGCGCTGCCTCGCGGGGCGGCCGGGATCGACTGGTATGAGTCGCAGATGGGCCCCGGCTTTTTGCTGCACGGCCTGGCCCGCCTGGCGCTGCTGGAGCGCGGCGGGGCGGAGGGCTGTCCGCTGGCCGCCGACTTCACTGCACGATGACGGCGATTATATCAGTCCGGTGGCGAATTCGGCTGGAGTTAAAAGCGGGAGCCCGCGAATGGCGGAGGCGGGAAAGTGGCGTTTATTGCCTGTGACCAGGGGGCAGTCCAGGGCGAGTGCGCATTCGGCGAAGGGGGCGTCGTCGGGGTCCGGCAAGTGTGCGAGCGTTTTTTCGGGCGGGATATCGGCCCATACGGCGGCGCGGCTGATGACATGCAGCACGAGATCGACTTCGGCGGCAGGCAGGGACAGTTCGGGCCGATGCAGCACCTCCTCGTATTCGGCGAGGATCCGGTCGTCCAGTGCGGCTTGGATGGCGCCCGTGCGCAACCATTCGACGATGCGGCCGGGCGGGCCGGCAGGCGAGAGGAAGCCGGAAACGAGCACGTTGGTATCGAACACCGCGAGCCGGCCGGCGGTCATGGGCCGTTCCGGCGTTGCGCGCGGGTTTTGGCGATGACCCGGTCGATCGCCGGGGCGTCGAGCCGCTCCGATCCCGAGCGGCGGGCGGCCTCCCGGATGCGGGAGAGGGCGATGCGGCTGCGGGCGTCTCGCGCGGCCTGGAGGAGGGCTTCGGGATCGTCGCTGGCCGCCAGGTGCAGGATGAGGGCCATGGGCTTGCCGTTGTTGGTGAGCAGGAGCTCATCCTCCTGTTCAAGCCGTTCCCGCAGTTTGCGCGGGCTTTTTAAATCTTTGACCGCCAAATAGTTCATTATAATCTCCTAACTATGTCCTTTATAATCCCATTCTTTGGGATAGTCAAGAGAACTTCAGCGCATAGAGGTCGGCATCCTTCATGACGACGCGCAGCCGGATGGGAATGCCGGCGAGCTTTGATACGTCCGGGCTTCCCTGCCACTTGACGAGCCTGGCCACATCGTCCCCGTACAGGTCGTAGGAATCCTCCACCCCGTAGTCCTTGAACGGCTTGCCGTCGGCGTCCTGGATTTCCACGCGGATGCTTCCCACCCCCGACGTGGCCATGTTCAGCTCCAGGGACGACCCCGAAAACAGGAACGGCCGGGTGACCAGCTCGCCGCCGCCATAGCCGGCGTTGATGGAGGCAAAACCGTCCAGCCGCAGAGTCGCCCGGCGCAGGTGGACGTTGGGCTGGGAATAATGCTGCGAGTAATAAAGCGACAGCTCGGCGGGGCCGGTCTGCAGCAGGCCCCAGGCCGCCATGTTGTTGCGCGAGCACCAGTTGGCGGGATCCGGCCCCGGGCGGAAGAACGCTTCCATGAACGTCCGGTCGTAGCGATTCCCGCCGCGCGAGCTCATGAACACGCCCTCCGAAATGAAGGTCTGTCCCGGGCCGATCTCGAACTGCCTGATCTGCGCCTCTGTCAGGGGCGTCTTTCGTCCCAACACGTACCGCTTCGGGAAGGCGACATAGAGGTGGGGGGCCCGGAAGTAGGGCAGCGTGGCGTTGGTGTAGAGCTCGTCGGTGCGCACGTCGCCGAATTCCATCATCACCGGGTCGCTCCAGTTCAGGAAATCGGGCGAAACCGCGCGGGCGATGGTCCGGCGACCCAGGAACTGCTTCCAGTCCGGCGACTTGCTGTAAACGCGGAAATAGGACACATAGCCGTTTTCCGCTTCGCTCCAGAACGCGACATTGAGCGAATCGAATCCTCCCTTGGTCAGCACCGGCTCCGCCTGCATCTTCTTCCAGTGCAACCCGTCTGCGGAGGAGAAGGCGTGCATGACGATTTTGCCGGGCTGCGCTTCAGAACCGCAGGGGCCGAGGGCCTTGTAGCGCTCTTCCGGCTGCACGCCAGGCCGGGTATCGATGAAGGGCGCAAAGGAAGCGGCGCTTTCGCCGATGAACAGGATGTTGTTCGCGCGGCTGCCCTGGAATTCGCACAGGCCGAGGTTGGGTTTTTCCCAAGTGATGCCGTCCCGGCTTTCCGCGTAGCAGCAGCGGATGCCGTCCTTCTGTTTCTGGTCGGCCTCGTCGCGCGGCCCGCCGCGGTAATACATCCGGCAGCGGTCGCCGTCCTGGAAAACGACCCCGTAGGCGGAGGAGCGTCCCTCCCAAGGCGCGTCATGGTGAAGCACGATGTTCTGCGGGACCGGGTGGTGCAGGATGTGGCGGACGTTGTCGAGGCGGTCGATCAGGAACCGGTCAACGAACAATTCGCGGCGGTCGGCAATCGAGATCATGGGCTGT
>CAYZVY010000104.1:0-14737 GCA_964481675.1 uncultured Verrucomicrobiota bacterium | reverse complement strand
GAACCCGGCTTACCAGGATGAAAACCTGGTGTCCTAACCGATAGACGATGGGCGCGTATCTGAAGTCAAAAGCGGATTACATTACACCGGAAGCGGGGCTGGAATCAATTCTTTTTCTACGCTTATGAAAATCCGCCGCCGGCAGGCCCGTTGGCGGGGCGGCTTCTTCTCGCGCTTGCCGGAAAGGCCGTGCGCCTATATAATAATGGCGCCACTCATGACAACACGCTGGACCATCATTGACGGAAACAACCTGATCCACGCCGATCCGGACCTGTCCGAGGCGCGGCAGCAGGATTTCCAGACTGCCCGCCAGGTGCTGGTGCGGCGGCTGGAAGCCATTTGTGAGAACACGGGGGGGCGCGTGACCGTGGTCTTCGACAGCCGCACGCCCAAGACGTTCACTGGTTTCGAAGGCTCGCCCCTGGATGTCCGCTTCGCCGATCCCGGCGTCGGGGCCGACGCGTTCATCGAGCGGCTGGTTCATGCTTCAGCCGATCCAGCCCGGATCACCGTGATCACCTCCGACGCGACCGAGCGGCGCGTGGTGGAAGCCGCCGGCGCGATGAGCCAGTCGTGCCGCCTCTTTTTGCGCCAGGCCACGTTGGATCAGCCGGTCTTCCAGGGCCGGCTGCGCGCGGCGGGAGGCCCATCGCTGACCCCCCGCCTGGCGGATGTATGGAAACGACGGGAGACGCCATGAAAGCCGATGATGCCGCCAGCCACGACCTGATGACGCACCTGCTGGACGCGATTCCCTTTTATCTGTTCCTGGTGGATGAGGATCTGCGCATTGTCCTGTATAACAAGGCCGCCACCCGCCTGGTGGGCGAGGTCCGCACGCAGGTCCTGCGCCGCCGCACGGGGGAGGTGCTGCACTGCCTGAACGCCGACAACAGCCTGGGCGGCTGCGGCCGCTCGAAGGCGTGCCGGACGTGCATCATCCGCGGCGCCATGCATGACGCCTTTGAAACCAACCTGCCGGTGACGCGGCGAAGCAACCTGGAGCGGGGCGAGAACGGGAAGGAACAGGACGTCTTCATGCAGGTCACGGCGTCGCCCTTTCCCTATCAGAACCAGCGGCTCGTCCTGCTGGTGCTGGAGGACATCAGCCCGGAGGTGAAGCTGCAGCGGCTCATCCCCATCTGCTCCAAGTGCCGCAAGGTCCGCTCCGACACGGATTACTGGACCCAGCTGGAAGAATATGCCCGGGATCGCCTGGGCGCGGATTTCACGCACGGGTACTGCCCCGACTGCCTCCGCGAAGAGATTGAGGCCGTGGAGAAGCGGAAGAAGAAATAGGTCCTATAGGACCTATAGGACCTATTTCCTTATCTCCGGCGGCGTGCGCCCCAGTTTGGCCAGAACCGTCTGCAGGTCTTTCCAGGCGAGTTTCTTGTCGGCCGGCTTTTTCAGCAGATGCGCGGGGCCGTAGGTCGGCATCACGTCCAGGCCGCCGATCACCTGCCAGGTTCCGCGGACCTTTTCCAGTGGCTTCGCCTCCGGGCCCGCCGCCAGGCGCCAGGCGTCCTCGTCCAGGGTGACCGCCAGCGCGGGTCGCGCGCCCGTCACGGGATCCTGCAGGAGCCGTTCACTCGCTGTTCCGGTCCGGACCAGCGCGGTTTCGGCGGCGGCCATTCCGAGGGCCGCGATCATGCGGGTTAACAGATCCTCCCCGTCTTCCGACCCGGCCGGGCCGGCGATGAACAGGATCAGGAGGCCGGGCTTCACGGGGGCGGGCTGGCCCCTGGCCGGGGCGGGCGGAATGGGATCTTTCAGCGATTTGACCAGGGCCGGGTTGGCCGCCAGGGAATCGCCGCCCTTTTCCTTTTCGGCCTGGAGCCAGCCGTCGAGCTGGTCCAGCAGCGCGATGAAGCGCCGGCGGGGGCTGGCCTCCGGGGCTGGGGTGTCGGTCGGCACGGTCAGGTCGTCCGCTTCTGGAAGGGGGACACGAGGATGTAGTAGAGGCCGAAGGCGATCATGGCCAGGGCGCTGCCGGCGGCGAGCGCCGGTGTTCCCAAAAAGAGCAGGATCACCAGGAGGATCGAAACGGCCAGGAACACCGGGTTGTTGGTGGGCTTGGGGAAGTGGATCCGCGACACCTGGAGCAGCGTCAGCCCCACGATGATGGCCAGGAAGACCGTGGCCACGGGGCCTTGTCCGACGTTGAGCTTGAGCGGGCCCCAGGAGTCGGGCGCCTGGAGTGAGACGATGTGCGCGGTGGAAACCAGGGCGGCGGCGACGGTGATGGGCAACCCCGTGAAGCCGTGCTGGCCGTGGTGCGGGTCGATGACCTTGAAGCGGGCGAGGCGATAGGCGCCCGAGGCCACCAGCCCGCAGCCCAGGACGATGCGCAGAAGCGGGGGGAATCCGGTTGCGCTGGCGTAGATCAGCATGGCCGGGGCGATGCCGAAGGCGGTCAGGTCCACAAACGTGTCCAGCTCCCCGCCGATGGCGCTTTCGGCGTGGAGAAGGCGCGCCGCGTAGCCGTCGAGCCCGTCCAGGATCATGGCCAGCATGATCAGGAGGGCGGCGTGCAGCAGGCTGGCGGTCGGGTCGGAAACCCCGGATTCAAGGGTGTGGATGGAGGCATAGATGCTGAGCAGGCCGCTGACGAGGGCGGCGAGCGTGATGCCCGTGGGGAGCAGGCGGACGAGGGCGAGCATGGGCCGGGGCAGGGTCACGTCGCGGGCACTCCGGCTGGCGTGGGCGCCGGTGCGGTTACGGGCGCCGGAATCGAAATCGGGGCGGGGGCCGTTGCCGGAGCCGCGTCGGCGCCGCCCGGGGCGGCGGGCTTGTCCTTCAGGACGACCAGAATGGTTTCGCCGGCCCGCACCTTCTGCTTTTCGCGGACGAGGATTTTCTCGACATCCGCTTCCGGAATATAAATGTCGAGCCGCGAGCCGAATTTCATCATGCCGATGCGCTGGCCGGCCTGGATCCGCTGGCCCGCGTGGACCCAGTAGACCACGCGGCGCGCGATCGGGCCGACGATCTGGTTGACCAGGCAGGTGGTGCGCTCGTTTTGGATGACGATTTCGCTGTGCTGGTTGAAGTCGGACGATTTTTCCAGGAAGGTGAAATACCGGGCTCCGGGGAAATACCGGGCGTATGAAATCGAGCCGGTGATGGGCGCCCGGTTCACGTGCACGTCCGTCAGGCTCAGGAAAATGCTGATGCGCACGGCGTTGGTCTGCAGGTGCTTGGGTTCGAACACGTGCTTGACCGACATGATCTTGCCGTCGGCTCCCGCCATCAGGTAGCGGGGATCGTCCGGCGTGAGCCGTTCGGGATCGCGGAAAAAGTAGAGCATGTAGGCTGAGCCGATGACGGCCAGGTTGATGGCGATGAGAATCGGGCCGCTCCAGCTTTTTGCGAAGAACCGTGCCAGGAAAAGGATGGCAACGGCCGCCACGCCAACGGCGATCAGCGACGAATAGACTTCGGAGTTTACAGCCAGCATACGAATATCCTCTTTTTTTAAGTATCCATTATTGCGCGGATCAAGTCAATCCGCGAGCGGATTGGCGTGAACCTCCGTTGGCAAGGGCGAGCGCGTCCAGCAGGGCCTGCATGTCGGCCGGCGGCGGGGCGGAGAAGGAGAGGGGGCGGCCGGTGCGCGGGTGGGTGAGGCTCAGTTCCGCGGCATGCAGCATCTGGCGGGCTGCCGGCGCGGGAAAGGCGCGCGCCGGGCCGCGGCCGTAGACGGGGTCGCCGGCGATGGGGTGGCCGAGATGGCCCAGGTGGACCCGGATCTGGTGGGTCCGGCCCGTTTCGATGCGCACCTTCAGGAGGCTGCAGGGGGGCTCCTCGAAGCGGCGCACGGTTTCGTAGTGGGTCACCGCTTCGCGGCCACGGGAGGGTTTGGCGCTCATTTTCTTCCGGTCATGGGAGCTGCGGCCGATCAGGGTCTCGATGCGCCCGGCCGCGGGCTCGGGGTGCCCCATGGCCAGCGCCAGGTATATTTTCCGCACCCGGTGGTCCTTGAACTGGGCCTGGAGCCCTGCCAGGGCGGCGTCGTTCTTGGCCGCCACGATCAGGCCGCTGGTGTCGCGGTCCAGCCGGTGGGCGATGCCGGGCCGGATTTCGCCGCCGATGCCCTGCAGGTCGGGGCAGTGGTGCAGGAGGGCGTTCACGAGCGTGCCCGAGGCATGCCCGGCGGCGGGGTGCACGACCAGGCCGGCGGGCTTGTCCACCACCACGATGTCGGCGTCTTCATAGACGATTTTCAGGGAAATCGCCTCGGGCTGCGGCGCGGCCGGTTCGGGCGGGGGGACCAGGACCGAGACCGCCAGCCCGGGCGTCACCGTCAGGCTGGCCTTGAGGGTGCGCCCGTCGGCGGTGATATGGCCGGCGGCGATCAGGGCCTGGATGCGGGCCCGGGACAGCTCCGGCATGCGCCGGGCCAGCCAGGCGTCCAGGCGGCTGGCGCGGTCGTCAGGTTGGGCGGTGAAGCTGGGCATAGCGTTTCCGGAGGCGGAGGATGTAGGCCAGGAGCAGGGCGGCGGCGAACAGGCCGAGGCTGACCCACTGGGCCGAGGTCAGGCCGTGCATCGTGACGCGGTCCGAGAGGTCGCCCCGCAGGAATTCGAGGAAGAAGCGGGCGGTGGAATAGAGCATGAAGTAGAGCGCCACGATGGCCCCATCGGTGTGGCGGCGCCTGTAGACGGCGAACAGGAGGGCGTAGATGACCAGGTTGGTTCCGGCTTCGAAAAGCTGGACGGGCCAGACGGGGAGCGCGTGCGGCGCATCGAGCCCGATCAGGCCGTTATAGTATTGATTGGTCCAGACGTCCGAACGCCCGGGATAGGTGCAGGAGAGCCAGCCGGTGTGCACGGCGCCATGGCAGCAGCCGTTGATGAAGCACCCGATCCGGCCGAGGGCGTGGCCGAGCGGAAGGGCGGTGAGCGTGTAGTCGAGCAGGTGCAGGAGGGGCGTTTTCCGGGCCCGGGCGAAGAGCCAGATGGCGAGGCCGGAGCCGAAAAAGCCGCCGTAGAAAACCAGGCCCCCCTTGTCGACCCGGACGATGTCGAGCGGGCGGGCCGCATAGTCGCCCCAGTTGCTGGCCACGAAGGCGACGCGGGCGCCGAGAATGCCCCCGATGATGATCCAGAAGGCCAGGTCCGCGGCAAAGCCGGGTTCGCGCCCTTCCCGGCTGGCCAGCCGGGTCAGGTGCCACAGGCCGGCCGCAAATCCGGCGGCCAGCATGATGCCGTACCAGCGGACCGCATGACCGAATACCGTAAAACAGACAGGATCGAGCATTTGACGATCTTAGCGCGGAAGGCGTTCCGGAACAAGGCCCAAAAACCCCGGCATCCGCTTCTGGACAAGGCAGGGGGGATTATGCATAATGGCGGGATAAATGGCTGACGAAAAAGAAGAGATTCTGACCGACCCGGTCAAGCAGATCATTTGCGCCAAGTGCGGCAAGTCCCTTGACGTCACGGGTCTTGCCGCTTTCAGCAAGTTCCGGTGCGGACACTGCCAGGCGGTCCAGACCGTTCCCGCCAAGCTGGGCAACTTCATCCTGCTTGAACTGCTGGGGCGTGGCGGCATGGGCGCCGTCTACCGCGCCGTCGACCAGGCCCTGGGGCGGCCCGTGGCCATCAAGGTCATGCTCCGCTCGGTGGCCGCCGACCGCGTCTTTTTCGAGCAGTTCAAGCGCGAAGCCCGCGCCGCCGCCGCCCTAAGCCATCCCAACATCGTGCAGGTTTTCTCCCTGGACGAGGAGAAGGGGCAGTCCTATATCGTCATGGAGTTGCTGTCGGGCGGCCGCCTCGACCACGTCATTTCCAAGAAGAAACGGCTCGACGAGGCCGAGTTGTTGAAGATCGGCCTCGATGTGGCCGAGGGCCTGAGCGCCGCCCATAGCGTCGGGCTGATCCACGACGACATCAAGCCCGAGAATATCCTGTTCGATTCCAAGGGAATCGCCAAGATTGTCGATTTCGGCCTGGCCCGTTTCCGGGGCAAGGGGCCCCAGGCCGGACAGAACGAGATCTGGGGCACGCCTTATTATATCGCCCCTGAAAAGGTGTTGCGCAAAACGTCCGATTTCCGGTCCGACATGTACAGCCTGGGCTGCACGCTGTTCCATGCGCTGACCGGCCGGCCGCCGTTTGAGGGGGAGACCGCGGTTGACGTGGTCAAGGCCCGCATCCAGGGACCCGCTCCCGATGTGCGCACCTTCCGGCCCGAGGTGCGGCCCGCCGTGGCCGCCCTGCTGGCCGCCCTGCTGGAGCGGGAGCCCGAGAAACGCCCGGCAACGTATGCGATCCTGATCGAGGAACTCCGCAAATTGGCCGGCGTCGAGCCTCCCAAGACGGGGCCCGCTTCCGGCACCGAGCCGCCGCAAAAGAGCACCAAGATCCTGATCAAGGGCAAGAAAAGGCTCACGACCTCGGCTCCGGATGCGTCGGCCCCGGCGGAGGGCGCAGCCCTGGAAGGTGACGCCAAGCCGAAAAAAGGGACGGGCAGGCGGATGCTGATCCTGATCGGGAGCATCCTGGTTCTCGCGGGCGTGATCGGGGGCCTCGTCGTTTTTATCATGGGGCGCGCGAGCCGGAAAGCGGCCGCGGCGCAGCGGGCGCAATTGGTCAAGGATCAGAAACAGGCTGTCGATTATCTGGCGGTCATCCAGAACGCCACCACCGGCGTGCTGGCCGAAACCGAGCTGTTCTTTTTCTATGAGGTGGAAGCCACCAACCGGCTGGCGCAGGCCCGGGCCATTCTGGACGCCATGGGCGACCACGCCAAGCTGGTGACGTTGCCCGTTCTTCCGAACGACGGCGACCTGGCCCGGCGGGTGGAAGGGCCGGTGATCACGAGTTTTTCGAACCTGACGAATCTGGAAGCCTTGTGCGCGGAGGCGGACGCGATCCAGTCGACCATCTCGAACGCCAAACCCGACGATCCCGCGGTGAAGACCGGCCTGGTGCGGATGAAGGCCATTCTGGGAGCGCTCGATCCCATGAAGATGGCATTGGGCGAATCCCAGAAAACGGCGGCCAAGGTGGTGGCGGATGCCGCGGAATTCATCAAGCAGGCGGAATCGGTGCGCGAGGCGGGCGTGAAGGCGGCCGCCCGGGATGCGGCTGACGCCGAGGCCCGCAAGAAGAAGGAAGCCGAAGAGGCGGAAAAGAAGCGGCTCCAGGCGGAGAAGGATGCGAAGATTGCGGCCGAGCGGGAAAAGGTCAAGGCGGCCTGGAACGACAGCCTCGAAAAGATCCGGCAGAACCAGTTTGGCGAAGCGGCGGATGGGTTGAAGGGCGCGCTGGGACGGCTGGAAACGGAGGAGGGCAAAGCGGACGCCAAGACGGCCGAGGACCGCTGCCGGATCATGCAGGAGATGAAGGACTACATGGCCGCCAGCCTCAAGGAGAAACCCCTCCGGTGGGGCTGGTTCACGCCCGGCGGACAGATCGACATTTCGGGCGCCAACGAAAACGGCATTCTGGTGCGGGGCAAGACCGAGCCCTGGACGGCCGTGGACGTCCGGCAGATGCTCAAGTTTATGGAGGTTTATGTCAAAAGCGAGGAGGCCCGCGAGAAGAAGGGCAAGAAAGGCTGGGCGCGGCTGAATCTGGGCGCGGCCATCTATTGCTATCTCCAGGGTGAGCGCGCTTACCCGGTGGCCCGCGGGTATGCCGATGTGGCCCAGGCGCAGGACTCGAAACTTGAAGAGGAAATCAAGCGGCTGATGCCGGACCTGCCCAAGGGCGAGTCATGAGCATGGGCCCCCCCCTGCGCATCATCAACAGCGTGGCGCCTATCCGCATCTGTGATAACGGCGGGTGGACCGACACCTGGTTTGCCGGGCACGGTTGCATCTTCAATATTGCCGTCTATCCCTACGCCGAAGTCCAGATCGATGTCCGTCCCTGGGACGGACAGGGCGAGCGCATTGTCATTCATGCCGAGAATTACGGTGAGCGCTACGCCATGAAGCCCGAGCCGCCCGGCCGCTACCGCCACCCCCTGCTCGAGGCGGCCATCGATTACATGCAGCTTCCCCGGGATCTCGCGTTTGAGGTCAACCTGTTCTCCGAAGCGCCCGTCGGCGCCTCGACCGGAACCTCGGCGGCGGTCACGGTGGCCCTTATCGGGGCGTTGGACCGGCTGACCCCGGGCCGCATGACCCCGCACGAAGTGGCGGCGGCTGCGCAGCTCATTGAAACGGAACGGCTGGGCCAGCAATGCGGCATCCAGGACCAGATCTGCTCGGCCTATGGCGGCATCAACTATATCGAGATGTTCCAGTATCCCCATGCCTCCGTGTCGTCCATGCAGATCCCCAATTCCGTCTGGTGGGAACTGGAGCGCCGGCTGGTGCTGGTGTACCTGGGCAAGTCGCACAGCTCGTCGCAAGTGCATGAAACGGTGATCCGCGAGCTCGAAAACTGCGGTCCCGACAATCCCAAGCTCCAGGCGCTGCGGCGGACGGCGGGGCTGTCCCGCGACTCCCTGTATGCCGGCAATTTCGAGGCGTTCGGCTCGGCCATGATCGCCAATACCGACGCCCAGCGGGAACTGAACGACAAGCTGATCGGCACGGACGCCCACCGGGTGATCGACATCGCCCGCGCCTATGGGGCGATTGGCTGGAAAGTGAACGGGGCCGGAGGCGACGGCGGCTCGATTACCGTGCTGTGCGGATCCCGGTCCGACCAGAAGCGGGCCATGATTCGCGCGATTGAAGGGGAAAACCCCTTGTTCCGGCATATTCCTATATACCTGAGCCGCCAGGGGTTGCGCGTCTGGGAAGACCACCAGGAACCCGATCGCCGGCGCGTCACGGAGTCATCCAGATGACAGATTGGCGCAAACCTTCGCCAGAATGTCACATAAAATTTACATTGTAATTTGTGTTAACCGGTTTAAACAGCGTAAAGACGATTGGCACGGGATGTGCTTATATATCTGGTGACCCTAGGTTGGTTTGACAATAGCCCGGCCTCCACCACGTGGAATATGAGTCGGGAGTCCTACTGGCCGAAGGGGGCGCCCTGCTGGAGGGCAATAAACTCAGCATAAAGTCTGGCACCTTGGTGCCAGGCTTTTTTATTTCATTGTGAGTCTTGGCCGGCCAATACTATTCTTATCCGCTGGCGATAGCAGCAAGCGAGAGGAAGCATGACCAAGCGCGATGTCGTTCGACGGGTTCTGGAGGGGCGCCGGCCGCCGTATGTTCCCTGGAACTTCGGGTTCACGGTGGAAGCCGCCGAAAAATTGAAGGCCCACTACGGCCGGCTGGATGAGGGGCTGCTGGGCAATCACCTGCTGGGGCTGGGCGCCGGCAATTTCACCGCCATCGACGTTGGCGACAGCTGCGTCCGCGACCCGTTCGGCGTCATCTGGGACCGCAGCCGCGACAAGGACATCGGCAACGTGAAGGGGCAGGTGCTGCCCGAGCCGACCCTTTCCGGCTACACCTTTCCGGAGCCCGTCAACCCCGTCCTCTTCGACCGTATGCAGGAGACGATCGACCGCGACAACGGCCAGCGGTTCCGGGTGTTCTCCATCGGGTTCTCCCTTTTCGAGCGGGCCTGGACCCTGCGGGGCATGGAGGCGCTGATGATGGATTTCATCGATCAGCCCGCCTTTGCCCACGAGCTGCTGGGCGCGATTGCCGATTTCCAGATCGCCCAGGTGCGCCAGGCGCTGACCTACGATATCGACGCCGTCTATTTCGGCGACGACTGGGGGTCCCAGCGCGGACTGATCATGGGGCCGGGCCTGTGGCGGGAATTCATCAAGCCCGAGATGGCACGGATGTTTGCCGTGGTCAAGAAGGCCGGCAAGCGCGTTTCCCTCCATTCCTGCGGGGATGTGGACGAGCTGTTCGACGACCTGATCGCGATGGGGCTCGACTCCTTCAACCCCTTCCAGCCCGAGGTGATGGAGGTGGACGCGCTGCTGGCCCGCTACCGGGGCCGGCTGACTTTCCAGGGCGGTCTTTCCACCCAGCGGATCCTGCCGTACGCCACCGCGGACGAGGTCCGCCGCGAGTCGCGCCGGCTGCTCAAGCTGGGCGCCGCGGGCGGCTACATTTTTGCCCCGGCCCACGCCGTGGAGGGCGACGTGCCCGTGGAGAACATGGTGGCGTTCATCGAGGAAGCGCACGCCCAGGCATGAGCGCCACCCTGACCTATCTCTGGAACGGGGCGCTGCTGACCGGCCAGGAGCTGCTGCTGCTGCTGGGGCCGGCCCTGCTTTTCGGCCTGGCGCTCCACTACCTGTCCGAGGCCATCCGCTATTCCAGCATGCGCGTGATGCACTTCAACCTCTTCGCCTGGCTGACCGCGCCCGGCACCGTGGTGCACGAGCTGGGGCATGCGCTGTTCTGCGTCCTCTTCGGCCACGAGATCCGGGAGCTGGCCCTGTTCCGGCCGAACGACGCCGACAGCCTCGGCCACGTGAAGCACGCCTACAACCCGCGGAACCTCTACCAGATGATCGGCCACTTCTTCATCGGCTCCGGCCCCATCTGGTTCGGCGCCCTTGTGCTGTATGCGCTCTCCTTCCTCCTGCTGCGGGGCGGGCTCCGCCCGGCCGGCATCGAAATGGGCACGGCGGCGGACGGCCTGCCGCTGGCGCTGGGCCGCATGGGCCTGGCGGGGGCCGGCGTCTTCCGCCAGCTCCTGGATCCGGCCCTGTTCGGCGACTGGCCCGTGTACCTGTTTTTGTATCTGGCGTTCAGCATTGGGGCGCACATGACGCTGAGCCCGCCCGACCTGGAAGGCACGCTGAAGGGATTCGGCTGCCTGGCCGGCCTCGTCCTGGTCGTGAACTGGGCCACCCTGTGGGCCGGCAACGGGTCGCTGGCGGTCTGCCTGTGGCTGTTCCAGCCGCTGAGCGTGATCTACGCGGTGATGGTGTTCGCCATGATGCTGTCGGCCCTGCTGGCAGCCTTCATGGCGCTGGTGGCGGCCGTGGCGGGGCGCGCTACCCCCTGAACGATTTGCGCACCTGGTTTTCCCGCTTCCGCCAGTAGTCGGCCGACTCGATCACCATCGCGTCCAATTCCGTCGCCGGGGTGATGCCGTGCATGGAGCGGTAGACGTCGCCGCCCGGTCCCAGCGGCTCGCAGGTGCAGAAGCAGGACGGGTTGTTGAAGCCGGCCAGGTAGAGCGCGGCCATGATGGCGTCGAAGTTGTAGATCCCCGTGCCCAGGGTCTTGCGGTTCGTGTCCGCCATGTGCAGGTTGGCCATGAGGGGGCCGTACTGGGTCAGGGCGGCGATCGGATCGTCCTCGTGGTGCAGCATGTGGTAGAGGTCGCCGTTGATATGCTTCACGCCCGGATGGCCCACGGCCTTGATGTAGCGGACCGCATCCGCGCAGGAGTGGCAGAAGCTGACTTCGTCGGACCGGATCGGCTCGATGGCGGCGCGGATTCCGGATTGCACGAACGCGTCGGCCGCCAGGCGGAGCGTGTCGACCGACCGCTCGAACTCGTAGGCGTCATACGGCGTGTTGCGTCCCACGGCGCCCGGCACCACCAGCATGTAGGTGACGCCCAGCGCGTGGCCGAACTCCAGTTCGCGGCGGATGTAGTCGAGGGCCCGCTGGCGGACGACCGCGGAGGTGCTGGAAAGGTCGTTTTCGACGCCGAACATGCCGCAGATGCCGGCGGCGCGGATGCCGGCGTCGGCCAGGAGGCGCCGGATCAGGCCCGGCTTGTAGCCCAGGTCGGGGGTGTAGTGGTTGCCGTGCAACTCGATGAAGGGGACGCCGGCGCGGGCCAGCCGCTTGAGCGAGCGGTCGAACGGCTCGCGGCCGAAGCCCCAGTTGCTCCACGACAGGTTCAGGCGGAGCGCGTCGGGGCGGATGGTTTTGGCGGCGGCCTGCAGCAGGCGGGCGTGGCGGACTTCGAAGGGCTGGGGCGCGGCGGGCATGGAACCTCCTCGTTTGGCGGGCAGTATAGGCATCCGGTTGCGATTTGCGCAAGCCTTGGGGTGGGTGTGGTGCCCAAGGAGGTGGGAGCGCCATCCCGTTGGCGCGAGAAGCGAAGGGCCGGCGCCTGATCGCTCGGGCGGTGCCGAGCTCCCACCTTCAGGCATCTCCGCGAGCTTATGGTTTCCGAAGCGAGCGGATGACGCTTTTGACATCGGCGGGCTTGAGAATCCGGAGAAACACCAGCGCGCCAAGGTAGAGCGCCATGGCGAGGGCGGCTGCGGCGACCAGGGCCGGCAGGCCGGCTTCGAGCCACATCCCGGGAAGCGTGATCAGCAGGCCCAGTCCCGTGACCGCCAGGAAATCGCGGAGCATGGTCAGGTACTGTTTCCGGAAGGCGAAGGCATAGACGAGCGCCACGGCCAGGTGCCCCGCCACCGTGGCCCAGGCCGCGCCTGCCGCTTTCCAGTGGGGAATGAGCAGGAAGCAGCCTCCAAACATGGCCAGCACCCCGAAGACCGTGGAGGCCGCATAGACGGAGGGCTTCTTGCGCACCACGGCGAAGTTCATGCCCATCTGCGAGGCCAGCATCGGGCTGAACGCGAGCCCCGTGATCATGGCCACGTCATAGGTGTCGGAAAAGGCGGCGGGCAGCAGCAGCCGGATCACCGGCCGGCCGAGGTAGATCAGGACGGCATACACCAGGAAGGCGGCGGTACCGCACCAGGCCAGCGCCGTCCGGTTCCACGCCAGCACCTCCTCCTGCCGGTCCGACGCGTGCAGCCTGGAGAGGGCGGGCACAAGGGTGGTGAAGATGAGCCCCAGGAACATGCCGGTGGTCATCAGGAACTGGTTGGCCAGGTCGAACGGGGCCACGTCCGAATAACGGCCGGTGAGGCTGCGGATGAAAATCGGGGCCGACCGCTGCAGGAAGAACAGCAGGACGGTGGGCACGTAGAACGTGGCGCCGAACAGGAAATACGGCAGGAACTCGCGGAACGGCAGCTTGCCCCAGGGGCGGAACAGCGCGTCGCGCCCCCACCAGAACGAGAGCAGCATCAGCGCGATCTCGTTGAGCGCCAGGGCCCAGAGGGCGGCGTCGAGGCTGCCGGTCCAGGCATAGAGCCCCACGATGAGCCCGAAGGTCAGGGCGCTCCGCAGCAGCTCGCGCGCCGAGAAGCGGCCGATCTCGTTGCGGCCGTAGAGGAAGGAAAACGTGGTGCCCTGGATCTTGCCCGCCACCATGATGCAGACCAGGATCGGCAGCCACCGCAGCGGGAAGCCCTCGGGCCGGACCGCGAGGAAGAACGCCGAGACGAGCACCGCGAACGCCCCCACCAGCAGGTTGCTCCAGTACATGATCCCATGCAGGAGCCGGGCCTCGCGCGCGGGATCGCGCCCCATCTCGGGAATGAACCGGCCGAAGATCTGGATGTTGCCCAGGCCGGTGAAGGCTTCGCAGAGGGTCAGCACCGAGGTGAAATAGGCGAACTGGCCGTACAGCTCCTTCCCCATGGCGCGGGGAATGACGATGAGGCTTAAAAACAGGAACGGGTAGCGCAGCAGCCGCCAGAAGGCGCCGATCGTGACGGTGCGCAGCGTCTGCCGGCTATCGTAGCTCATGCAGCGCCTCGCGCGTTTCCGCGGCGCACCGGCGCCAGGTGAAGAGGCCGGCGCGCGCCAGGCCCCGCTCGCGCATCCCCGCCCGGCGGGCGTCGTCGCTCAAGACGCGCTGCAGGCCCGCGGCGATGGACTCCGGGTCGAAGGGGTCGACGATCTCCCCGGCGTCTCCGGCGATCTCGGGAAGCGCTCCCGTTTTGGAGACAACCACCGGGCAGCCGCAGGCCATGGCCTCGCAGGTCGGGATGCCGAATTCCTCGTAGACGGAGGGGAAGAGCATGCAGTCGGCCAGGGTGTAGAGCAGGGGCAGTTCGGCTTGGTCGACCCACCCGAGGAAGGTCATGTCGTCCAGCGTGCCGTCCGCGGCCAGCCGGTATTCGGAGATGTATTTGTCGCACCCGATGCCGGCCACGACCAGCTTGCAGCCCGGCATCCGCTGGCGCAGGAGGCGGAAGCCGGCGATGAGGTTTTTGAAATTCTTGCGCGGGTCGTACTTGATGACCGAGAGGATGAAGCGGGCGGGGAGCGTGTATTTGGTCCGGATGGCGGCCAGGGCGGCGGCATCGGACACGACCTTGAAGCTCCGGCTGGTGCCCAGGCGGATGGTGCGGATTTTTTCCGGGGGCACCTTGAGGATGCGGATGAAGTCGTCCCGGGTCAGGTCGGAGTTGGCGATGATCAGGTCGGCCTTGCGGCAGTAGAGGGGCATGACGGCGCGGATGTAGGCGATGTCGGCCCGGGTGTAGAGCTCGGGGTGGACGAACCAGCTGGCGCCGTGGACGGTCATGACGGTCTTGCGGCCGGTGCAGAAGGGCACGGTGAATTTGGTGTGGAAGAGGACGTCGACGCCGGCCCTGCGGGCTTCGAGCGGGAGGCGGATCTGGTCCCAGGCGAACTTGCCGGGTGCCGTCACCAGCTTTTCGGTGACGTTCGGGAAAGCGGCATAGCGGCCGAGGAAGGCGGGGTTCTTGTAGAAGAGCACGTAGTCGGTCTGCGGGTCCAGCGGGAGAAGCTCGTCCATCAGGTTCAGGCTGTAGATGCCGATCCCCTGCTTCTCCTCGAGCGCGCGCAGCATGACGCCGATTCGCATGTGTGTCCCCGTGCGTGTTAAAAGCCCATTGTGCATGAAGATCTTTTCCAGTGCAACACTCTCCGCATCGCCCAAATCCTCGCCTAAGGGAATGTATTCCGAAGGGAAAGGGCGTGAAGATTAGGTATATT
>CAYZVY010000103.1:9772-14763 GCA_964481675.1 uncultured Verrucomicrobiota bacterium | reverse complement strand
CGCGTTCTCCACCAAAGCCATGATGAAATCGTCGTAGGGGATGCCGCCCGCCTGGATGGCCGCCGGCAGTCCGGCCAGCGGCTGGATGTCGGGATTGACGTTCACTTCCAGCACATAAGTCCGCCCGGCCGTGTCCATCCGGAAATCGATGCGGGCATAATCCCGGCAGCCGCAGGCGTGCCAGGCTTTGAGGGCTTCGCTGCGCAACCGGGCGGCCGAGCCGGCGTCGACATCCGCCGGCACCTTGCGGGGGGAGACATGGCCCGGAATGGTGCCCGCGATCCACTTGACCGCATAATCGACGATGTGCGCCCGGCCGGCGGGAAAGAGGCTGAAGTCGATTTCCGCCACCGGCATCACCTCGGGTTTCCCGTCCCGCTCGATGACGGAAAGGTTGAACTCGCGCCCCTCGATGAAACGCTCGGCCAGGGCCGGCTGGTCGAACTGCTCGTGAACCCGGGCGGCCGCGCGGGCCAGGGCGGCCGCATCCCGGACGATCGACGTCGCGGAGTCGATGCCCTCGCTGCCGCCGGCGGAGGAGGGCTTCACGATGAGCGGGAAGGGGGGCAGGTTGGGTGGCGTCGCAAGGCCAGGGGCCCAGATGGCGGCTTCGGCCACATCGACGCCGCAGGCCAGCAGACGCGCCTTGGCGATCCACTTGTCCAGCGTCAGGCTGAGGGCGTCGGTGGAGCCGCCGGTGCAGGAGCGGCCCAGGGCCTCGCAGACCGCCGGCACGAAATTGAAAGCGGTGAAATAGTCGTCCAGCCGCTCCACCAGGTTGAACACGAGCCGCTCGTCACCCGCCGCCAGGGCGGGCGGGATGTCGCTCAGGCGCCGGACGCCCGCCCGCCGCACGGTCATGCCGCGGCGGCGGAGGGCCGCTTCCGCCGCCTCCACCTCGTTCATCACGCCGGCGTCGGATTCGGCAAAGCCGGTGGACCCGGGCGCGGCGGGTTGGTTGAAGAGAATGACGATGCGGGTGGAGTCGCTCACGGAGGCTCAGGGCGTTTCGGTTTTGAGGGGGCGCATCTCCGAAATGGAGGCGGCGTCCAGCTTCTGGATGATGCCCGGGTTGACTTCGATTTCCACGTCGCCGTTGGGCAGCTTGCGGAGCAACTGGCCGGTCACCTCGTAGCGGCCGCCGTCCTTGCGGATCACCACCACCGTGTCGCGGATGAAGAGGCGGGCAAGGGTTTCCTGGAGCTGGACCACCTGGCCCGCCTCGATGGTGAACTTGACCGGCTTGAAGCTGTAGCCGCGCCGGGTCAGCTGGAGTGTGTGCTCGCCGCGCGACAGAAGGTCCGCCCGGAGGGGCTCGGAGACGCCGCCGCCCGCGGGCGAGGCGGCCGTGACGCCCATGGCCTCGCCGTCGACAAACACCTCGGCCCCGGCGGGGGCGGTGATCAGCACCAGCGTGCCGCTGTTGCGGACCAGGGCGGCGTCCTCCTTCATCTTTCCGGCGGCATTGAGGGCGACGACGCGCTCCTGGGGCTCGTAGCCCTTCATGTCGAAGGCCAGCTTGTGGTCGCCGCGCGAAAGGCCGCTGATGGTGACGGGGGTGACGCCCTTGAACGTGCCGTCCACGAAGACCCGGGCGCCGGCGGGGGTGGAGGTGACCTCCAGGTCAGCCGGGAGCGGAAGGAGGCGCGCCTTGACGGGGTAGCGGCCGCCCGCCTGCAGCTTGATTGTTTCTGAAAAAGGGACGAACCCCTCCAGCTTCAACTCCACGCGCGCCTCGGCGTCGGCCGTGGCCTCCACCTCGCAGGGGGTGGCGCCGCGGGGGGCGTTGTCGATGTAGACGGCGGCGCCCGCCGGCTCGGAGGTGATGTCCAGGGTGGCGGTTTTGGAGGCCAGGTCCACGGACGTCTTGAGGGGCGTGCGGTCCTTGATGGTCAGCTCGATCTCCTTCTCCTCGAAGCCCGCCAGGCCGAAGCGCAGCCGGTGGGTGCCCAGGGGGAAGTCGGGGATCAGCAGGGGGGTCGTGCCGCGGAAGGCGCCGTCGACGCTGACCTGGGCGCCCGCGGGGAGGGAGTGCACCAGCACGAGGCCGAGGATCGGCTCGAGGGGCATCTGGACGGCGGTCTTCTGGCCGCCCATCAGGGAGAGCGTCTGGCGGGCCTCCTGGAAACCGGCCTTGCGGGCGGTCAGCATGTAGAGGCCCGGTGGCAGGTTGTCGAAGGCGGCGGGGCTGATGCGGGGCGCGCCCCCGTTGCAGGTGACGGCGGCGCCGGGGGGCGCGGTTTCCACCTGGATGGCGCCGGTATCGGCGGCCGGCGCGGTGAAGAGGTCGCAGCCGGCCGAGAGCCAGATGAGCGGCAGCAGGATGAGCGGCAGAAGCGGGCGGCGCATGGTTATCTCCTGAAACGGCGTTCCACGTCGAGCTGTTTCTTGAGCGCCTCCTGGTGGCGCTTGTCGGACCGGTCCGGGATCAGGGCCAGGATTTGCCGGTATTGATCCGCGGCCTTGGGCCAGTCGTTCAGCTCCCAGGCCTTCTGGGCCTCGAACGAGCGGATGGTGTATTCCTTCTCGAGGTCCTTGCGCGCCTGCTCGGCGGTGGCCACGGCGTCGAGGAAGAACGCGGGCTTGGGCTCCACGGTTTCCAGGTACCACTGGCAGGCCTCGAAGGTGCGGATGGCGTTGTAGAGGTTGTCGGGCCGCACGTCGCGCTCGTCCATGTATTTGTGGCCCAGCTGGAAGGATTCCTGCGCCATGGCCATCAGCCGCTCCGGCGAGAGGGTCAGGGAGGCGAGGTTCAGCTCGTTCTGGGCAAACGTCTCCAGCAGGTCGCGGGCGGGCTTGAACTCCTCGGGGTCGAGGCGGTTGACCACCCGGACGGTGTGCGACCGGGGGCCGAGCGTCACGGCCAGGCTGCGCGCCTCCCACTCGCCGTCGCGCGGGACGCCCGTGTACTCGGCGTGCAGGTCGAAGAAGGCCAGCTTGGACAGGTCGTCCCGGAGGTTCTTGAGCACTTCGGGCGCGAGCGTCTTTTCGCGCACCACGTGCCGGCGGCTGGCGGCGTCGTCGATCTGGGCCGCCAGGGTGTCCTTCCGCAGGGTCAGCACATATCGGAACAGGTTGTTGGTGGACCCCGTTTCCTTTTCATAGGTGAATTCGAACAGCTCCTGCTGGATGGCGGCGGCGGCGGGGGCGCCCGGCGCGGTCCGGATGGGACTGCGGGCCTTGCCCGGCCGCATCAGGTAGACGGCGCCGACGGCGATGATGGCCACGGCCACGACGATCAGGACCAGCGAGGGCTTGCCGTGCGAACGCGGCTCGTCGCGGGCGGGTGCCTCCTCGCGGCCCAGCCCGAGATCGACGCGCGGGGGGACGGGGTGCCCGGGGGCGGCGGCGCCCGCGCCGGAGGCGGGCTCGGGCTGGTCGTGCAGGATCAGCATGCGGGTGTCGCCGAATTCCAGGAGATCGCCGGCGCGGAGGGGGCGGTCGGCGACGGGCTTGCCGTTGACCAGCGAGGCGTTGGTGCTGCCCAGGTCGTTGATCCAGAGGCCGCCGTCCTTGAAGAAGAGGCGGCAGTGGAACCGGGAAAGGGCGGGATCCGCCAGCACGATGTCGTTGCCGGAGGACCGCCCGACGCGGGCGCCGGCCGCCGGAATGGTGAAACGGCGGCCCTGGTCGGGCCCGGCTTCCACGCGTAGATGAAAGAATTCCTGCTGTCCGCTCACAAGGCACCTCCGATCTGTTAGCTATACCACAGGTGCGCAAGGGAAACAACAACAGGATTGAGTCCGGGAGCGCGGGAGCCAGGGAGTCCCCATCCAAACGATGGACAGGCGGCGGCGGATCGGGTATTTTAGGGGCATGGATGCATTCTTGGTGGAAAGCGGGGCACTGTACCGGCGGACGTTGCTGGAGAACGTGGTTCCGTTCTGGATGACGTTTGGCCTCGACCGCGAGCACGGCGGGATCAGCAACGTGCTGGACGATTCCGGCCGCGCGATCAACCATGACAAGTACCTGTGGTCGCAGGGCCGCGCGCTGTGGACCTTTTCAGCCCTGTACAACCGCGTGGAAAAGCGGCCCGAGTGGCTGGCCTTCGCCACTCACATCTTCACCTATCTGGCCGACCACGGGCGCGACGACCAGGGCCGCTGGATGTTCCGGCTGGACGGGCAGGGGCAGATCCTGGACCGCGACCTCAGCATCTACGCCGACGGGTTCGTGATGGCCGGGCTGGGGGAGTACGTGGCCGCCACCGGAGATGCGAAGGCCCGTAACCTGGCGCTGGAGACGGCCGCCAACATTGCCCAGCGGCTCGACCAGCCCGGCAGCTATGGCGTGGCGCCCTATGTCATTCCACCGGGAATGAAGACGCACGGCATCGCCATGATCTTCTCCTTTTTCTTCTACAACCTGGGCGAAGCCCTGGACGAGCCGGCCCTGTGCGAGAAGGGGCTGGAGCTGGCCGACGAGATCCTGGACGATTTCTACGATCCGCGGCGGGACGCCATCATGGAGTTCGTGCGGATCGACGGCCAGCCCGACGCCTCGCCGCCCGCGCGCACCTGCGTCATGGGCCACGCCCTGGAGGGCCTGTGGTTCCTCCTCAGCCTGTTCGAGCGCAGCGGCCGGACGGAGCGGATTCCGCTCTGCTGCCGGCTGATCAAGCGCCACCTGGAACTGGCCTGGGACGCCGAGTATGGCGGGCTGCTTCTGGCCCGCGATATGGACGGCCTGGAGCCCTGCTTCTGGCAGAAGGCTGACTGCAAGGCCTGGTGGGCCCATTGCGAGGCACTGGTGGCCACCGCCTATGCCTATCGCTTCACTGGCGAGGACTGGTGCGTGGACTGGCACCGGAAGATCCGCGACTATGCCTTTTCCCATTATCCGATTCCGACGGGCGAGTGGACCCAGTGGCTGGACCGCCAGGGCAATAAAGCCGCTAGCGCCGCCCTGCCGGTCAAGGATCCCTTCCATCTGCCAAGGGCGCTCATTTATCTGATGGAGCTGACTCAGTAGGCTGTAGGCTGAAGGCT
>CAYZVY010000103.1:0-9672 GCA_964481675.1 uncultured Verrucomicrobiota bacterium | reverse complement strand
TAGGCTATTCGGGTCTCAGGACTTGGGCTGTGGTTGGACCTTAACACCTAAAGACTAGCCTTTATAAAAGAAAACTGGACTATACGGGCCCCATTGACTATTATTTTTAGCCTTATCTTACCAAGGATCTGACGCGAAACAGGTGGTGCATGAGTAAATTGGTTTTAGGATTGCCAAAGGGTAGCCTTCAGGAGGCGACCTTTCTGATGATGGAGAAGGCCGGCTTCAAGATCAAGCTCGGTTCCCGCTCCTATATGCCCACCATCGACGACGCCGAATTGGACGGCCGCCTGATCCGCGCCCAGGAAATCAGCCGCTATGTGGAGCGGGGCATGCTGGATGCCGGCATGACCGGGTACGACTGGATCGTGGAAAACGGCTCCGACGTTGTCGAGGTGGCCGACCTGATTTACGCCAAGCAGGGGCTCCGCCCCGTCCGCTGGGTCGTGGCCGTGCCGAACGACTCGTCCATCCGCACCCCGAAGGACCTGGAAGGCAAGCGCATCGCGACCGAGGCAGTGGGGCTGACCAAGACCTACCTGAAGAAGCACGGGATCGAGGCCGAGGTCGAATTTTCCTGGGGCGCCACGGAAGTCAAGGCCCCCGAACTGGTGGACGCCATCGTGGAGCTGACGGAAACCGGTTCCTCGCTGAAGGCCAACAACCTGCGCATTATCGACGTCGTTCTCGAGTCGACCACCAAGCTGATCGCCAACAAGACCGCCTGGCAGGATCCCTGGAAGCGGAGCAAGATCGAGCAGATCGCCCTGCTGCTGAAGGGCGCCCTGGCGGCCGAGACCCGCGTGCTGATCAAGATGAACGCGGCCGAGGCCAACGTTTCCGCGATCGCCAAAATCCTTCCCGCCCTGCACGCCCCCACGATCAACCCGCTCGGCACCAAGGGCTGGGTGGCCATCGAGTCGGTGGTGGAGGAGAAGGTGGTCCGGGAAATCATCCCCGCGCTGAAGCGGGCCGGGGCCGAGGGCATCATTGAAATTTCGCTCAACAAAGTGATTCCGTAAAGGTTAATGAGGAGGTTCGACAGTGGGTTCCATCAAGAAAAAACGCCGCACGAAGATGTCCAAGCACAAATACCGCAAGCGCCGTCGTGCGAGCCGCCATAAGAACAAGTAGCCTTTTCCGGATCCGCCCGGCTCCGGCCGGGCGGATCCTTCTCCTGTCCGCTGTTCTCCTGACGGCCGCCTCCTGCACCACGGTCCGGCCGCCGGTCCCCGACGATTCCGTTTTGGGCCAGCGCCCTCCGCTTTCGGGCGCCGATGCCGGCCAGGCCGAAGCCCTCGCCCGGTACAGTCAATTCCTGCTTCTCCAGGCGGAGCAGCCCGAATCCCCCCGGCTACCCGACGTTCTCCGCCAGGCCGTCCTGGCCGATCCGTCCATTCCCACCTTTCACCTCTGGCTGGCACAATCCTATCTCTTCCGCGGACGCGCCGGCGAAGCCGTCTCCGGGCTGGAGGATGCCGTCTCCCGCTACCCGGATTCCGACGCCCTTCTCTATGTGCTGGGCCTGGCCTACGAAGCGTGCGAACGCCTTCCCGATGCCGAGACGGTCTATCTCCGCCTCCTCAAGCGCTCCCCGAAGCAGCCCGAAGCCTACTTGCGGCTGACCGGCATCGCGCTGAAACGGGATCAGCCGGAGGCCGCCTTCGCCTTTCTCGACGACGCGCTCCGGCGGGTCGACGAGCCCCTGGGCGTGCTTCAGCTCTACGACTATCTCGGCGAGCAATACCTGGCCGCCCGGAAACCCTGGCTGGCGGTGATCTGCTTCAGCCGGATCGCAGGCCGCGAACCCGGCAACAAGTTGGCCCGCGAACGGCTGATGAAAAGCCGGCTGATGGCGGGCGACCTTGCCGGCGCCGTCGGCGAGCTGGAGGCGTTGCGCGCCCTGGATCCGGGCGCCGCCCGCTGGCCCATGCTCCTGGGTGAAATGGCCGAGGAGCGCGAACTGTATGACCAGGCGGCCGACTGGTATGCCAAAGCCGTCCAGGCGCCCGACGCCGAGGTGTCGGCCTGGATCCGCCTGGCCCTGATGCAGAGCCGCTCCAATCCGGCCCAGGGGCTCGCCACGCTGCGGGAGGCCGCCACCCGCTTTCCCAAGGATGTCCAGGCGCCCATCGCCGCCGGCGCCATCCTGTTCAACGCGCACCGGCCCGCCGATGCCATCCAGGTGTTTGACGTTGCCGAGGCGCGGATGAACGCCGCGCCTTCCGGCACCGCGTTCGGCTTCCTGAGCCCCTATTTCTATTTCTGGTACGGGTCGGCCTGCGACCAGGCCGGCCAGCCGGAGCGGGCGGAAAAGTTCCTCGAGCGGTCCATCACGCTGTTCCCCGATATCACGGAAGCCCACAACTACCTGGCCTATGTCTGGGCGCAGAAGAACCTCAATCTCGACAAGGCCCTGGCCTATGCCCGGCAGGCGGTGGCTTCGAAGCCCGACAATGCCGCCTACCAGGACACGCTGGGCTGGGTGCTGTTCCGGAAAGGCGACCTGGCCGGCGCGCTTGCCCAGGTCGAGGCCGCTGCCAGGGCGGTCGAGGATGCCGAGATCTCGCTTCACATGGCCGAAATCCTGAGCGCCCTGGGGCGCCGGGACGAAGCCCTGGCCTGGTGGCGCAAGAGCGCGGCGCTCGATCCCAAGGGGCCTGCCGCGAAGAAGCTGGCGCCCCCCGGGGCCGCGCCGTGAAGGCGCTGCACCAGTTCACCGCCGGCTTCGCGAAGGGCGACGCCATCAGCAACGAGGCGCTGGCCCTGCGCGGCGTGTTCCGCTCCTGGGGCCTGGCATCCGACATTTATTCCGAGACCAAGCGGATCCTGCCCGAGCTCCGCCGGGACGTGCGCGATGTCTCGGTCTGCGCCGCCGCGATCCGGCCGGACGACCTGGTCCTGCTGCACCTGTCGATCGGCTCCCCCGTCAACCTGGCGTTCCGGGACCTGCCGTGCCGCAAGGCGATCCTGTACCACAACGTCACGCCGCCCGCCTTTTACGAGCGGCTGAATCCGGCGACGGCGTGGTCGCTGGAGCAGGGGCTGGCGCAGGTCCGGGCCCTGGCGGGCGTGGCCGGGCTGAACCTGGCGGTCAGCCGGTTCAACGCCGGCGAGCTGGAGGCGATGGGGTACCGCGACGTCCGGGTGTTTCCCCTCGTGTTCGATCCGGCCCGGCTGCGCGAGCCGCCCGACCGCCGCGTGCTGCGCGAGCTGAAGGATGGGCGGACCACTATCCTCTTTGTGGGGCGCGTGGTGCCGAACAAGCGGATCGAGGACGTGCTGCTGGCCTACGCGCATTTCCTGAAGGCGGTGGACCCGGCGGCGCGCCTGGTCCTGGTGGGCTCCTGGTCGGGCTGCGAGCGGTACCGGCAGGTGCTGGCCTCGCAGGTCCGGCGCCTGGGCCTGAAGCGGGTGCTGTTCATGGGCTCGGTGCCGCAGGCGGCCCTGCACGCGGCCTACGCGGCGGCGGACCTGTTCCTGTGCCTGAGCGAGCACGAGGGCTTCTGTATTCCGCTGCTCGAGGCCATGGCGCACGGGGTGCCGGTGCTGGCCTACGCGGCGGCGGCGGTGCCCGAGACGATGGACGGCGCGGGCGTGCTGGTGGCGCGCAAGGACTATCCCGAGCTGGCCGAGCTGATGGGGCGGCTGTGCCGGGACAAGGCCCTGCGCGAGGCCGTCAAGGCCGGCCAGGAGGCCCGGGTGGGCCGGTATTTCGGGCGCGACCTGGCGGGCGAGCTTGCCGGGCTGCTGGCCCCCTGGCTCGGGGAGCGGGCCCCGTGAGCGCCCTGCACCAGCTGTGCGCGGGATTTTCGAAGGGCGACGCGATCAGCCACGAGGCGCTGACGCTCCGGGCCCTGTTCCGGAAATGGGGAATGGAGTCGGAGATCTATGCCGAGGCGCGCTGGATCCATCCGGCCCTGAAGGGGGACATCCGGGATGCGGCCGCCCTCGCGGCGGTCTGCCGGCCGGACGACACGGCGCTGCTGCACCTGTCCATCGGCTCCCCGGTCAACGCCCTGTTCCGGGCGCTGCCCTGCCGCAAGGCGCTCCTGTACCACAATGTCACGCCGGCGGCGTATTTCGACTGGGTGCGGCCCGAGACGGCGCGCAAGCTGCGGGCCGGGCTGGCGGACGCGCAAGCGCTGGCGGGCGCGGCGGCGGTGAACCTGGCGGACAGCCGGTTCAACGCGGCGGAGCTGGAGGCGGCGGGCTATCGCGACGTGCGGGTGCTGCCGCTGGTGCTGGACCGGGCGCGGCTCGCGGAGCCGGCCGACCCCGACACGGTGGCCGCGCTGCGGGACGGCAAGCGGAACGTGCTGTTCGTGGGGCGGATCGCCCCGAACAAGAAGATCGGCGACCTGCTGGCCGCGTTCGCCTATTTCCAGCGGGCGGAGGCGCCCGAATCCCGCCTGATTTTGGCGGGCAATTGGGCGGGCACGGAGCGGTATTACCGGCTGCTCCAGACGCAGGTGCGGAACCTGGGGCTGCGCGACGTGGCGTTCCGCGGCACGGTGCCGCAGCCGGTCCTGCATGGCCTGTACGCGGCGGCCGACGTGTTTCTGTGCCTGAGCGAGCATGAGGGGTTCTGCATCCCCCTGCTCGAGGCCATGGAGTTCGGGGTGCCGGTGCTGGCCTATGCGGCCGCGGCGGTGCCCGAGACGATGGACGGGGCCGGGGTGCTGGCCGCGCGGAAGGACTATCCGGAGCTGGCGGGGTTGGCCGCCGCCCTGTGCCGGAGCGGGGAGCTGCGCGACCGGGTGCTGGCGGGGCAGCGGGCGCGGATGGCGCGGTTCTGGGCGCGTGACCTGGAGGCCGAGCTGGCCGGGCATTTGGCCCCGTTGCTGAAAAAGGGGACAGCGAGATGAAGCGGGAGCTGGAAACGAAGAGCCCGGAGGAGACCCGGAGCCTGGCCGCCGACCTGCTGCGCGCGCTGCCGGGCCGGCGGGTGTTTGCCCTGCGCGGCGAGCTGGGCAGCGGAAAGACCTGCTTTGTGCAGGGGCTGGCGAAGGCCCTGGGCCTGGCGCGGGCGGTCACCAGCCCGACGTATACGCTGGTGAACGAATATGAGGCCGGGGGAGTCCGGCTGGTGCACATGGACCTGTACCGGATCGCGCGGCCCGGTGAGGCGCTGGACTTCGGGCTGGACGACTACCTGGACGATCCGGCCGCCTATGTGGCCATCGAGTGGGCGGAGCGGGGCGGCGACCTGCTGCCGGCCGATGCGGTGAGGCTGACGTTCAGGCCCGGGCCGGCGCCCGAGTCTCGCCTGATCACGGTCGAATGGGCATAAAAAAAAGGGCCGCTTTGCAGCGGCCCTTTTCGGATCCGACCGGGTCGGATTACTTGGCGCCGAGGATCGCGTCCTTGGCGGCCTTCGCCACGCGGAACTTCACAACCTTCTTGGCCGGGATGTTGATCACTTCACCGGTCGCGGGGTTGCGGCCCTTGCGAGCATTGCGCTTGACGAGAATCAGCTTGCCGAGTCCGGGAATCGTGAAGCCGTCCTTGGCGCCCTTGTAAGCCATCGCCACCAAAGATTCCACCGTGCAGACAGCCTGCTTCTTCGTGATTGCCGCCGCCTCCGCAATCTCCGCCACGATCTGACTCTTGGTCTTTGCCTTAGCCATACAGCGACTCCTCTTTGTTCGGTGACCGTCTTCAGCCACCTTTTGGTTTGAAATATAGGCACGTGCCAAAGGCATTGCAACAAAAAACATTCAATTCCCCTTATTTTTCTTGGGGTAATCCCTGAAACGGGATCAGGCGGTCATCGCGGCGAGGCGGGCGCCGTCCGACGGGCGGAGCGCGATGACGTCCAGCGGGGCGTCGAATTCGGCCTCGAACGCCCGCGCCAGGGCGCGGCCGGCCGCGTCGGCGGCCTCTTTTTTGACGAGCACCATGGCGCTGCCGCCGAAGCCGCCGCCCGACAGGCGGGCGCCGAGGACGCCGTCGATCCGGGCGGCCCGCTCGACGATGAAGTCCAGTTCCTTGCAGGAGTTCTGGAAGTTCAGGCGCGAGCTGACGTGCGACTCGAACAGCAGCTTGCCGAACTTGTCGAGCCGCCCCTCGCGCAGCAACGCCGAGCCCTTCAGCACGCGCTCGTTCTCGCCGATCACGTGGGCCGAGCGCTTGGCCGGCACGGCCGGCATGGCCGCCGCGTGCTGCTCCCATTCGGCCATGGACACGTCGCGCAGGTGCGCGACCGGGTGGGGCAGGCGCTCGCGGAACCAGGCCGCCGCCGCCTCGCAGCTCGCCCGCCGCTCGTTGTACTCGGAGTCCACGAGGCTGTGCTTGACGTGCGTGTTGCAGGCCAGCAGGCAGACGTCGGACGCCAGCGGCACGGTCTCCACCGCCAGCGTGCGGAAGTCGGTCATGACCAGCGAGTCCGCTTTTCCCGACAGGCTGGAGATCTGGTCCAGCAGCCCGCACTTCACGCCCACGAATTCGTGCTCGGCGGCCTGGCCCATCCGGGCCAGCTGCAGCGGCGGGATCGTGAGATTGAACAACTCGGCCAGCGCCAGGCCGGCGCTGATTTCCAGCGCGGCGGAACTGGAGAGCCCCGCGCCCATGGGGATGGTGCTGGCGATGACGCCGTTGAAGCCGGTCAGGCGGTCCGCCGGGATGCCCAGCTTGGCCCAGACGCCGCGCACGTAATTCGACCAGGCCCCCTCCTTCACGGGATGGGGGTCCTGCGCCTGGAAGCGCGACTCCATCTCCGGATGGATCGCGTCGGCCAGGATGCAGGTGCTGTCGGCCCGCCGCCCCGCGGCGAAATAGGTGCCGCGGTCGATGGCCGCCGAGAGGACATAGCCTTCGTTGTAGTCGGTGTGGTTGCCCAGCACTTCCACGCGGCCCGGGGCGAAGGCTACGACCTCGGCCGGTTTCCCGAAGCGCTTCTCGAAACAGGCGAGGGTCTTCTGCAGCACGGCGTCGCTCATGATCAGCTCCGCTTTGACTGCACGGCTTGTTCGTAGGCGCGGACGACGGTCAGCCAGTCGGTTCCCACCGGCACGCCGGCCTGCAGGCAGTGGTAATCCCAGACCGCGCCGACGGGCAGCATCTTGAATTCCTCCTGGAGCGCGAGGCGGGCGGTGAAGTCGCCGTCCTTCTCGGCGCGCTTCAGGACCGCCATCGGCTCGAGCAGGGCGCCGAGCATCATCCGGAGCGTGTTGCGCGAGCCGATCACCCAGGCCGCCACGCGGTTGATGCTGGCGTCGAAGTAGTCGAGCGCCAGGTGGACGCGGTCCTGGTAGTCGCCGGCGACCACCTCGTGGCCGATGGCCCGCAGGTCGTCGTTCAGCGTCACCACGTGGTCGCTGTCCCAGCGCACGCCGCGGCTGACGTGGATGAGCAGGGCGTCTAGCCAGTTGAGGAGCGAGGAGATCTTGTCGGCCACGCCCTCGGTGGGGTGGAAGTGGCCCATGTCGAGGCAGAGGATCAGCTCGCGGGCCATGGCGTAGCCCATGTAGAACTCGTGGGAGCCGACGACGAAGCTTTCGGAGCCGATGCCGAAGAGCTTGCTCTCCACGGCGTCGAGGAGCTGGTTGCGGCTGAAGCGGGGCGCGTAGATGGCGTCGAGCGAGTCGCGCAGCCGGTCGCGCGGGGCCTTGCGGTCCACGGGGGTGTCCTTGTAGCCGTCGGGGATCCAGAGGTTGACCAGGCTGGGCGAGCCGAGCTTGGCGCCCATGGCGGCGCCGATCTTGCGGCAGGCGATGCCGTGGGCCACCCAGAAGGCGCGAACGGCCTTGTCGGGGTGGGAGAGGGTCAGCCCGTCCTTGGCCAGCGGGTGGGAGAAGTAGGTGGGGTTGAAGTCGAGCCCCAGCTTGCGGCTTTTCGCCCAGTCGATCCAGCCGGCGAAATGGCGGGGCTCGAGCTGGTCGCGATCGACCTTCCGGCCCGCGGTTTCGGCGTAGATGGCGTGGAGGTTGACGCGGTGGGAGCCGGGGATGAGGGCGAGGGCGGCGTCGAAGTCGGAGCGGAGTTCGTCGGGCGTGCGGGCCTTGCCGGGGTAGTTGCCGGTGGCGGCGAGGCCACCGTCGAGGGCGCCCGAGCGCTCGAAGCCGCCCACGTCGTCGCCCTGCCAGCAGTGGAGGGAGAGGCGGATGGCGCGGAGCTTGCGCAGGGCTTTTTCGGTGTCCACGCCCTGTTCGGCGAACTGGTCACGGGCGGCGGCATAGGCTTTTTCGATTTTCGCAGGGGTCATGATTCCTCCGGAGTCGTTTCGGGTTACCATACCGAACGCGAGCCCCGGCGTCAATGCCGGGCGCGGCATGCCGGGCGCGGCATGGGAGTCGGGTAAGTCGGACCCGTCGGACCTGTCAGACCTGTCGGACCCGTCAGACAACGGGTTGCCGCCCTGGCGGAATTAAAGATGATTAGCCACGAAAGAACGCAAAGAACACAAAAGAAGATCCTTTGTGCTCTTTGTGTTCCTTTGTGGCAAAACAACCAGTCTTATTTGAGATTGCGCGGCGCATCGAGGCGGAGGCGCAAATCATCCAGGATGGCGCGGTTGTCGCGCATGAGCCGCGCCTTGGTTTCAACCAGATTCGCTCCCGTTACCGGTTCGTGCAGCTGCTGGTAAAAGCGCAGGGAGTTGCCGGTGCCGGAGGGACGGACCGTGATGTGGCAGAGCGGATTGCCATCCAGGAAGAACCGCACGCCTTCGTCCGGAAACGCGAAGACCCCCGACGGCGGATACACGGCATCGTACCGGCCCGTCCGGTAGACCGTGGCCGAGGTGACGGTCCGGCCGCCCAGCCTGAAGCCGGGGGCCCGCGCCGCCTCCAGCGCCCTGGCCAAGATATGGAGTTTGATCCGGTCCCCTTCGATGCCGGGATATTCGCCCTCCATGGGGTCGGGCTCGTAGCCCCCCACGAACAGGCCGATCGCCGGGTCGGCATACACGCACCGGTCAAGCATGTCGATCAGCGTCATCCCCCGCGCCTTGCCCCAGGCGGCCGCCTCCGCCGCCAGCAGGCCCGCCAGCAGCCCGTCCTTGTCGGGCACATGCCCGCCTGCTCCGAGCGTGTGCGCGTCAGCGGGGCATATCCCCATAATTGAAAACCCGTTGCTCTGCTCGCAAGTGACGGCGTTGAAGGTCCGCGCCGGGGTCAGGTCCGTGCATTCGCAGAGGTCCGGATGCGCCAGGGCGCGCCACGCGGCGTTGTGCCCGCCGCGCAGCGAGGCCAGCGACTCCATCAGCCGGGCGCGTTCCGCGCCCGACGCGCGGCCCAGGTCCCAGACGGCCCGGGTGCCCGCGGCCAGGGAGGGGAAGCCGACCCAGGTCTTGACCGCGCCCAGCCCGAATTTCTGCGCCACCTTCACCAGGCTTTCCTGCGTGACGTGCGACAGCGTGATGAACTGGGCGGCCGCGTCGAGCCGGCCGGCTTCGGCCGCGCGGTGCAGGCGGAACCAGAGCAGGAGCGTCCACAGGTCGTTGGCCATCATGAGCGTGAACGGTCCGCCATAGAGCGCCTGCTGGCCGGGCGGCACGGCCGTGACGACCCCGCAGCGGTCGGCGTCGGGATCCGTTCCGATCAGGACGTCGAGCGTGTCCGCGTCATCCGGAAAGTCGCCCCGGAACGCCTCCAACACAATGGCGGCGGCGCGGTCGTCACCCGGATCGGGCTGCTGCTCGCGGCCGGGCTCGCTGCCGAACGCCGGAAA
>CAYZVY010000102.1:0-14824 GCA_964481675.1 uncultured Verrucomicrobiota bacterium | reverse complement strand
AGGGAAAAGGGAGGTGGGTTCGGGGTTCAGGATAGGGTTCAGGGTTCAGCGGTTGGGATGATCCGTCCGATCCGGCTGATCTGTCGGATACTTCTGCCCGAACCCTATGCCCTTGCCTTAGGGCGCCAGGGGAATGACAATGACCGTGACGGTCAGGATGCCGCGGTTGTCGCGGCGGGATTCCTTGGCGATTTTTTCGTTCACATCGAAAAAGAGGGCGGGGGGGGGCGGCGCTCGATACGCTTCAGTTGTCGCGCGAGGCCGCGGTCAGTGTTCGCGGTATCCTCCCATGGGACGAACAGCGTTCAACAATCACTTTCCGCTTTTCCGTATTCGCCGCGTTTTTCCGCAACCTTGGACCACTGGTCCTTCGCGCGAGCTACAATTTCCGATTCATAGCGGTTCCAATCGTGCAAAGTTGCGGGGTCGAAATCGGCCCCGTTTGGCCACACGATCGTATGAGCTTCTGCGTCAACGCGAACCTGATTGAACAAAGCCTCGTTCCGAAGCGGCCCGAGCAACTCCCCCTCCAAAACGGGGCTGAAGTCGATTATCTGGTTGGTGCCGTCATCGAACGTTAACTTTAACGTGTAGGGCGAAACGATTATAAGGTCAACAACGGCATAGATTCCATGCTGCATGGTTAAACTCCTATCGCAACGGCTGGATTGCACGCGGGATTCGCCCCTGTTGCAGCGCCTGCCAGTCTTCCGTTAGTTCGGTTCGATGCAATTCTACCCACGCTTCGACCAACCGACACTGGCGTTTTGGCAGGTAACCCGCGAGCAAATCGCCGGAGTCGATGCCAAACACCGCGACATGCTCCTGATAATAGGCATGGAAATGGGGCATGTTATGCTGCGCTTCCACTTCCATAAACATCCTAATGACGATTCCAAAAAACCTGCTGATTTCAGGCATTATTTTACTGCCTCTCGTCGACCGAAAAAGCTGTGCGATTTATTAACCAACCCTATTCAATTTATGTCAGAAACAAAGTTATGCCTCAAGAAGATTCGGGCAAACGTGGTCAGCAACTCCCTTAGGGGGCCAGAGATCATAGGGGAATGACGATGACCGTGACGGTCAGGATGCCGCGGTTGTCGCGGCGGGATTCCTTGGCTGTTTTTTCGTTCACGTCGAAAAAGAGGGCGCCGGCCGACGGGGTCTGGATGCAGACGGGGCCCGTGACGGCCTGGGGTTCGGCCATGGCGCTCAGCCTGACGAGCAGGCAGCCGTAGGGCGCGTCGGGCTTCTGGCGCGGATCGTCGCCCGTTGCCAGGTAGTGGGCGAATTTCTGCGTGTCGGGATAGCCGTCGGGGCCGCACATCTCGCTGCGGCTGCCGATGGTCCACTGGCCCGACGGCACGATCCAGATGCGGTCGCCGGATTTGATGCTGACCTCGGCGGCGGTCCAGCCTTTGGACGGGTCGAGCTTCAGCGTCTTGGTGGGCGGCAGGGCCGTTTCATGCTGCAGTTTAAGGGCGATCTTCTGGTTCGGCTGGGGCGTCCACTTGTCCAGGGTTTTGGCCACGTGGTCCTTCTTCGTCAGCCGGAGCGCGGAGGGAACAGCGGGAACGCGCAGCCGGGCGGGCGTGAGGAGCGGCTGGCCGGAGGAGTCCACGGTCAGGCGGTTGTTGAGGCGGATTTCGGCGCCCGCCGGGTCCGACTCGATCTGCACGTCGACACTGGCGACGCCCGGCGTCACCTGGGTGTTGGTAATGCAGGCTTCGATTGCGAAGCCGGCATGGTAGGGAATGAAGGGAAGGGGCGGGCTCCGGAACTCCAGGCGGCCGCGGTTGGCCGTCGTCGGCCAGGCCAGGACCGTGACCGGCTGGCGGTCGGCGACGCGCTTCAGCCGGAAGGCGCACCGGTTGCCTTCTTCCATCGACAGGGCGCGCAGCGACTCGTAGGTGACGGGGGAGGTCTGCCCGTTGAGTGGATGGGTTTTCGAGGCCTTGTAGGAGTTGGTCACGTTCAGAATAGGAACGGAAAACACATCCTGGGCCATGATGTCGCAGGTCATGGTTCCCAGCGTGAACCAGGCCGTTCCTTCCCCGCTCGCGGCAAACCAGGGGGAATCGGCGGCGGCCGGCCCGCCTTCGCCGGGCGCGTTGGTGGACGCGGCGGGGGGCGGATCGGCTTTTTTCGGCTCCGTGGCCAGCAGTTGGTCGAAGAGCGCCTCCAGGGCGGCGTCGTCCGGCGCCGGCGCGCCGGCCTGGAGGGCCAGCACCTGGGCAAAGCGGCTCCGGTAACGGGCGCGGAGGGTGGCGAGGCTTTCGTCGGCCTGCTTGTCGGCCGCCCCCTTTTCGTCCGTCAGCTTCTTGACCCAGTCATCCAGTTCGCGGCGGACGTTTTCCGGCAGCCGGAACGTGCCGTTGCTCTGGACCGAGGCCAGCGCCTCTTCGCTGATGGACTTGGCCTTGCGGGCCACGCTCATGCCCTTGACGTTGCGGGAGGCGGTCTTTTCCTGGATCTCGAGCTCCAGTTCCTGGACGCGGGTTTCCAGCAGGTCGCGGTAGGTGCGGGTGCGGGCGGAGTCGAGGGACGCCTTTTCCTGGAGCCAGGCCTTGCGGATGTCCTGGAAGGCGGGCGCCGCGAGGTCGGGGCCGGCCGCCCGGAGGGTTCCCGCCAGGACAAGCGCCAGGAGCTGGAACAGGGCGGCTTTCATGTTCAGTGAAGGACTCCGTCGGCGACGTTGGTGAGGGGTGTCCGCTGGAACGTCCAGATCAACTGGTCGTTGGTGTAGGCGGTAACGGTGACCCGCGAGAGGGTGACGGGCGCGTTGGGGGCGAAGGTGGTGGCGCCGTGCTTTTCCCGCAGTTCGGGCAGGCTCACGGGGACGAAGAAGTTGAGGTTCAGGTCGAGGGCGTCCACAAATTTCACCGTTCTTGCCGTGTAGGTGAAGATGGCCGGCTCCAGGATGCGGCGGCCGGGATGGAGGGCCTTGGGCGGCCAGGCGAATTCCTGGCGGTACTGGCAGACGGCATCGACGCGGTCGGCCGTGAAGGTGGCGGTGGGGGTGAGGCGGATGGAGACGATCTGCTTGCCGTCCGCGGGCGGGTCCAGGGTGACGGAGACGTTGGTGACGGGGGCCTGGGCGAGGGCGGCGGAGGCGGCCGCCAGGCAGGCGCAGAGGACGAGGGTGAGCTGGCGCATGGTTAATCCACCCGGCTGACGCGGCGGTATTGTCCCTTGTATTGCCGGGCCAGGCCCTTGAGGAACGCGCCGCCCTCCTCGTTGATCTGGTAGCCGATGCAGTGCACGATGGGCGGCTTGCGTCCTTTTTTCAGGTAGCTCGCTTCATGCAGGCGCGTGAAATGCTCGATGAAGTCCGGGAGCGTCCACCAGCCCGGATCGGGCGGGCCGGGCGGCTGCGGCCGCGCCGGCCGATTGTGGGTGGTACGGACTTCCCAATGGCCCTCGCGGGCGGGGGCTCCCATGTCGGGCGCCTGGCCCTCCTTGGGGGGCGACTTGCTGGGCGGCCGGGCGGGGGTGGGCGGGATCCAGACCTTTTCGGCCTGGGCGGGCGCGCCCGCGTAGGTCTCGTCCCACTGCTGCATCTTGGCCTGGTTCTGCTCCTGCCAGGCGGTGCGGGTCTGCTCGTAATTCTTGTAATCCTCCTCGGTGAGGGACTTTTTCACCTTGGGCATGCCGTCGCTGATGATCAGGATGGTGTCGGCCCCCTGCTCGAAGGCGGCGGCGAGAGCCAGGTCGAGCCGGGTGGTGCCGCCGGCGGCGGGAAGGCCCGAGCTGCCGGGCTTCAGGTTGCCGGTGGACAGGCCCCAGTTGCCGGCGACATTGAACGGGCGGATGTATTCCTTGGCCTTGGTTTTGTAGGCCTTGCTGGCGATGATCAGTTCCTTGTCCATGGCGCTGGCGGCGTCGCCGAACACGATGAGGTTGAACAGGGCGGCATCGGAGAGGGCGTCGATCACCTGCTCGATGCGGCGCTTGACGCGCTCGTAGCCCGCGACCCCGCCGGCCTCCTCCTCGACCATGCTGACGGAGACGTCGACGAGGATGGCGATCTTGTCGCCCCGCCCCCGGATGCCGAAGAAGTTGAAGGCGGAGACGCCCATGCCGAAGCCCCCGGTGCCGTAGCCGGTGCCGAGTCCGACGCCGAGGCCGGTGCCGGTGACTTCCTTGAACTTGGGCTGGAAGCTGGTTTTGACCACCTTGGGGTTGGACTTGATTTCCGGGAGGGCGAAATCGGACGGCTTGGCGGAGACCATCCGGGGCGTCATGGCGGGGCGGCTGGAGCTGCGCTGTTGCTTCTGGACCTTGACTTTGTGCTCGAGCTTGCGGGGCTCGTAGGTTTTCATCGGGGGCGGGGCCACGAAGACGGTTTTTTCGTCCCGCAGGGCGCGCATCACCACGAATCCGCCGAAGATGAGCAGGGCCACCAGGTGGATGCCGAGGCTGATCATCAGCAGCATCCAGAGCTGCTTGCGGCGCTTCTCGGACAGCCGGGTGAAGCCGATCCCGGAGAGCATGGTTGAAAAGTCGGATTTCACGGAGGTACTTTCTTTTCCTTAATCGGCCGCCAGGCCGAACGTGACACCCTTGATGCCCGCGGCGGCGCAGGCGTTCATGACGTCGATGACCCGCTGCTGGCGGGACTCATCATCGGCCTGGATGGTGATGAGTGGCTCGTTGCCTGCGGCCGAGGACGAGAGCCGGTAGCGGACAAGGGTGGTGGTGAGCGCGGGCAGGTCGGGGGAATCCGGCGCGTCGTATTCCCGCCCGTTGAGGACGACGTGGCCGGTGGAGCGCACTTCGATGATCTGCTCGTCGGGCAGGTCCACGGTGCGGGCCTGGGCCAGCATGCCGGGGAGGCGGATGCCGAGGTCGGCTTCCGAGCGGACCAGGCTGGCCGTGGCCATGAAGTAGACGAGGAGGAGGAAGACCATGTCGATCAGGGAGGCGACGTTGACATCCGGATCTTCCATCTCGGGAATGGGCAGCTTCATGGCGCGGTGCCTCCCTCGGGGGCGTAGACGCCGAAGATGAAATCGTCGATGCCGGCCTCGGCCATGGCGCCCATGACCTTGCGGACCTCCTTGTGGAGGGCGTTGGCGTCGGCCCGCAGGTAGACCTTCAGGTTGGGGTCGGCCTTGCGGGCGGCGGCGATGGCGTTGCGCAGGTCGGCCAGCTCGATGGGGGTGCTGCCGCTGAAGACGCTGCCGTCGGCCGTGATGTTGACGACCCAGCGGTCGGGCCGGTCCTTGGGCACCACGCCCTTGGAGGCGAAGGGAATGTTCACGGGCAGGCTGGTCTGCGTGCTCATGTGCGAGGCGCACATGAAGAAGACGAGGAGGAGAAACACCATGTCGATCATCGGCGCCATGGCGAACTTGGCCTCTTCCATCTCGAGGTTCGGCATCTTCATGGATTGTTCTTCATGCTATGCACCGTGCCGCCGGGAAGCGTCTGGTCCATGTCGTGGTTCATGTCGCCCATCACCCGCCCGATGCGGGCCATGTTGGCCAGGAACTTGGTTTTCAGGGAGAAGTAGAAGAACATGGCCGGGATGCCGACGATGAGGCCGAAGGCCGTGGTGATCATGGCCTCGCCGATGTCGTTGGCCAGCTTTTCGGGATCGCCCATGCCGCCGAGGCCGATCTTCTGGAAGGCCTTGATCATGCCCGAGACGGTGCCGAGCAGGCCGAACATGGGGGCGGTGGTGGCGATGATGGAGAGGTAATTGATGTTGCGCAGGCCGACCGTGTTCTCCTCGACCGCGGCCTCTTCCATGGCCTTCTCAACGGAGTCCTTGCTGTAGTAGTCCGTGATGCGCCGCAGGCCGGCGTGCAGGATGTTGGTCATGGGGCTGGGGGTGCCGGTGCAGGTGGAGACGGCGCCGGCGATGTCGCCGCCCTTGATCTGGTCCTTCAGCGCGGGAACGAGATCCAGGTGGAGCATCTTGTCCTCGCTGGTCTGCATGTAGCCGAGGATGATGAGCGCCACGGCGGCCACGGACTGGAGGCCGATCGGATACATGAAGATGCCGCCCACCACCCACATCTGCCAGAGGGTCACGCTGGTGTCCTTGGCCGCGGCCGTGGCGTCCGGGGCGGGGGCCGCCTGGCCCAGGGAATGGCTGATGAAGCCGATCACGAAAAGCATGACCATGGTGGGGAAGGCGAGCCGGGTATATTTGCCTGACATGGGGTAATCCTTCTACTTTTTCTCGGTCTTTTTGGTTTTCAGAAAGTCGGTGACGACCACGTTCATGTCTTCCTCGGAGCCGAAGAAGACCTTGGCGATGTTGGTCTTCTCCTTCTCCTCCGTCAGCTTGTTGTCCATGATGAACGTCAGCCTGGCCAGCGCCTGCTCGCCCCACTCGGTGGCGCCGAAGAGGCGGGCCACCTCGAAATAGATGTCCCGGGCGCGGTAGTAATCCATCAACTCCTCGTAGCAGTGCGCCTCGAGCAGGAGCGCGTCGGGGAACACCTGGGGGTCCTTGTTCTCGAAGGCCGTCGAGCGGGCGGCGGCGTTGCAGGCCTCGAGGGTCTTGCCGCCGGCCAGCAGGAGCGCGGCCTGGGCGAAGGCGTGGAGGCCGTAGTCGCCGTCGCCGGGGTCGGGCAGGCGGGCGGACTTGAGCCACTTGTCGGCCTCGTCGAGTCGGCCGGAGGCGGTCTGGCACAGCGCGGCGCGGAGCTTGGCCTGGTCCCGGCCGTTGTACCACTCCGCTTCGGCCACCATGCCGAAGACCTGGGTGGACTGGTCGTAGAGCGCCTTGGCGGCCGGCGTCAGGGCGCCGTCGGCGGCGCGCGCGGCCCCGGCCGCCCGGTACAGGTACAGGCCCGCCTCGGACGCTGCGGCGGCCGCGTTGTTCTTCGGCAGGTCGAGGAACGGCAGGCAGGGCGTGATGCGGGCGAGGATCAGGTCGGCGGCGTCCTTCCAGCGGCGGGCGCGGGTGGCCTCGAAAACGGAGTAGGCGTCGACTTCCCCCTTGAACTCGGCGGCCTGCACGGTGTCGAACCGGATGGCGGAGAGCGCGCCGGCGGGGGCGTTGGGCACGCGGAAGTAGAGCTGGTCGCCCGTATGCCGGACGAGTTGAAGCTCCATCTCCTTGCCGTCCACGGTGAGCACGGCCACGCAACCGGCGGGCGCGGAGGCGGTGGCCACGGCCACGGACTGGGTGGGCGCGGCGGCGGGCGGCGGCACGGCGGCGCGGAGGCCGGAGGCGGCCAGGATCAGGATGAGGGGAACCCGGTAGTTCATGCGCCCCCCTTCAGTTTGGCGAGCAGCTCTTTGGCCTTGGCTGTTTCGGGCTGTTCCGCCAGGTCGGGAAGGGCCATCATCTCCTCGAGCGTTTCGCGCGCCTTGGTCGGTTCGTGCATGCGGATCAGGCACTCCGAGCGGGCCAGGTAGCCCTTGGCGGTCCAGTTGCGGTTGCCGGAATACATGACGTAGATGCGCTCGAAGTAGGCGGAGGCCTTGGCATAGTCGCGCTTGAGCAGGGCGGCCTGGCCGCGGCCGTAGAGCGCCTCGGGCCAGAGCGGCCGCCACTCCTTGGCGCCCAGGACGTCGTTGTAGGCCTTGTCCGCCTCCTCGGCGCGGCGCGCGGCCAGGTGCAGGTCGCCCAGCAGGAGAATGGCCTCGGCCGCCTCCCCGCTGGCGGCGAACACTTCGCGCACCACGTTCAGGTGGCGGACGGCATCGTCGAACTCGCCGGCCTTGATGGCCTGGCGGGCCAGGAACATGCGGGCCGCGATGGCGGAATCGGTTTCGGGGAAGTCCTCCACGATCTTGGCGGCGGCCGTCACGGCCACGGGGATGTTGGTGGACTGGATCGACTCGTCGAGGATCAGGTCCAGGATGGCGGGGCTCGCGTAGCCCATGTTGGCCGGGTTGAAGAGGTTCCGGCGGATGGCGGCCTTGTCGGCGTCGCCCATGGCGGGGTTGTAGAGCAGGAGGCGCTGCAGGCGGAGCATGAGGGCGTAGTCCTTGTTTTCCCCGGCGGTCTTGAGCAGGTCGAGCAGGTCGCGCCAGCCCTGGGCGGACAGGGGCGGCGGGGCGTCGCGGAGCCGGGCCACCCACTCGTCCATGATCAGGTCCACGCCCAGGGCCTTGCGGTCCTTCCCGAATTTCTCCATGGCCTGGCGGTAGAACGCGAGCGCGCGCTCGTGCTCCTGTTTCGACCACAGGGCGCGGCCCTGCCAGTAGAGGGCCTGGGGAATGTTGGAGCCCTCGCGGTTCTTCTCGATGTAGCGCGCGAAGTGGGCGAACAGGCCGTCGTAGTCCTTCAGCTCGTCGAGGATCTCGCCGCACCGGAAGGCGGAGAAGTTGTAGTGCTCGATGTTGATGTCGCCCTCGGGCACTTTCTGGTACTCGGTCACGGCGAGGGGCAGGTTTCCGACGGCGGCGGCGATGTCGCCGCGGGTCAGGTGGGCTTCGGCGACCAGCTTGCTGTCCGGGTATTTTTCAAGGAAGTGGAGCAGCTTGCGGTCCGCGCGGTCGAAGGCGCTCAGGCCGTAGTCGCACGAGGCGCTGCGGAAGGCGGAGTCCTCGACGTAGGGGCTGTCCGGGAAGCCGAGGAGGACCTGGTCGAAGAAGGGCAGGGCCTCCTCGAACTGCCGGTCGAAGAGGTAGGCCATGCCGGTCCAGTAGGCGCCGTCGGCCTGGCGGTCGTTGCCCGGGAACTCGGTGTTCATCCGGGTGAGGTAGCGGACGGAGTTGGAGAACTGCTCTTCCATGAACGAGGCGTAGCCGAGGAGGAAGAGGCATTCGACGATCTCGGTGTGCTTCGGGTTGACGGCGAGGGCGTTGGTGAGGGTGGTGAGGACGCCGGGCCATTCCTGGCGGTTGGCGTAGATCTGGCCGACGGAGAGGGAGACGGTGTCGTAATACTCGCCGCCGGGGAAGACGGTCATGTATTCGCGGCCCACGCTGACGGCGTCCTGCCAGGGCTGGACCTGGCAGGCACTGAAGAAGGCCAGGTAGAGGCATTCCTCGGCGCGCTTGGGGATCTCGTCCTCGTAGAGCGCGTAATAGAGGTGGCGCGATTCGCGGTAGCGGCGGGTTTCCTGGTAGGCGCGGGCGATGCGGTAGGAGAGCTCGCTGTCGTAGTTCTCGATTTCGTCGAGGGCCTTGAGCTCCTGCTCCACGGCGCCGATCTCCTCCTGGAGCTGGATGAGGCCCCGGATCTGGCCGGGCACCCGGCGGAGGCGCTCGGCCTTTTGCTCGAGCTGCTCCTTGAGCGCCGCGCCGTTCACGATGAGCACGTCGTGCGGGTAGACGATGCGGTAGATCCAGAGCGCGTCCCGGTATTTCTCGTCGGAAAAGAGCGCGTCGCCGGCCTCGAGCGCCGCCATGTTGAGCGCCACGCTGTGGGAGGCATAGGACTGCGGGTGGAGCAGGTACGGCATCATGTCGTAGACCTTCTCCACGTTCATGTCCTTCAGGTAGCTGACGGCCAGCATGGAGGCGGCCCAGTTGCGGCGGTGGAAATCGGGCGCGGTGCGGAACACCTCCAGGAGAAGCGGGGAGGCCTCCGCCCATCTCTCCTCCGCCAGGTGGACCTTGGCCATGGAGATCAGGATGTCGGTCCGCCAGTCGATGTTGTACTGGTAGTTGTCGAGCGCATACTTGTAGGCCTTGAGCGCGTCCTTCGTGGCCCCCTGGAAGCGGTGCGAGTCGGCGATGTAGGCTGCGGCCTGCCAGGCCCGGGCGCCGAACTTGTATTTGCGGAGGTAGAGGTCGAAGGCCGACCGCGCCTCCCCGAAGTGGCCCAGGATGAAATGGCACATGCCCAGCTGGAAGTAGACGTTCTCCATCATCGACACGATGCGGCTCTCGTCGCTGGCCGAGAACCAGGTCACCATCTGGTCGAGCAGGGGGATCGCGTCCATGTAGTTGCCGATGGACAGCATCTTGTTGGCGGCCGCCTGGACTTCGGCGGGCGTATCCTGGGCGACGGCGGGCCGGGGGGTGCAGAAAAGCAACAGGAGGGCTGTTAAAGCCGCGTATGGAACCACCCGGATGGCGCGTCGCGTCATAATCAAATAGAGTATGATCACCGAGGGGTTGTTTTCAAGGTGAAACTGTCTTTTTTTGGAGGGCATCCCGATTCAGGCGGGCCTGGGTGTCGCCGGGATCGAGGGCCAGCACGGCTTCATATTCGGCTGCGGCTTCGACGAGGCGGCCCTGGCGGACCAGCAGGTTGGCCAGGTTGAGGTGGACGGCCGGGCGGCGGGCGTCCCGGCCGATGGCTTCGCGGTAGGCCTCCTCCGCCCCGTCCAGCCGGTTCATTCGTTCCAGCGTGACCCCCAGGTTGTAGGCGCTGTCCGGGTCGCTCCGGTTCTCCGCCATGACCGTCCGGAACAGCGCTGCGGCGTCCTCGAGCCGGCCGGTCCGGCCCAGCAGCAGGCCGAGATTGTAGAGGGCGTTGCCGTGGTCGCGATCGTCTTCCGCCACGAGCCGGTACTGCGCTTCGGCCTCCGCGGTCCGACCCGCCGCGTCGAGGGCCAGGGCCAGGTTGTAATGGGCCCGGTAGTCCGGCTTCAGGCGCAGGGTTTCCCCGAAGCCGGCGATCGCCTCGTCGGCGCGGTTCTGCCTCAGGTGGACCGTGGCCAGGTTGAACCGGATGGCGGCCAGGCCCGGGTCCCGCTCTTTCGCGGCCAGCAGTTCGCCTTCGGCATCCGCGAGGAGGCCTTTGTCCAGCAAGGCGCGCCCCAGGTTGTTCCGGGCGATGGCCGAGGCGGGGTTGGAGCGGGCCCATGCGGCCGAGAAAACCTCGTCGTCGCGGAATGTCCCGGCACGGCCGAGGGTGAGCGCGGCCGCGGCGGCCGCCAGGGCGAGGCCGCCGGCGAGCGTGGCACGGCGGACGGCGGGCTGGATCCAGAACAGGGACAGCAGGGCGCCGGTGGCGGCCGGCAGCGCGAGGCCGGCGAGGAAGACGAAGCGCTCGTCGAAGGGCGCCTCCTGCCGCAGCAGGTTGGCGGTGGGTAGCTGGAGCAGCACAAACCAGGCGGCCCAGAAGAGCAGGGGCTTGCCGATCCGGCCCCGGAACCGCCAGCCGGCCGCGGCAAGCAGTCCGGTCAGGAGCAGCGCCGCACCCGAACGCCAGGGGGCGAACCAGACGGCTTCCGGCGGCTCGTAGGCCAGTGTCCGGAAGGGGAGCCAGAGGGTCTGCAGCGCATACAGGTAGGAGAGGAGCGGGCGGAAGGGCCGGTCGAGGAACGCGAAGGCGAGCTCGGAGCCGCCGAACAGGCGCCAGCGCAGGAGCAGGTAGGCCGCCGCGATCGCGCCCAGCCCTGCGATCCAGGCCGCCAATCGGGCCGGCCGGCGGGCCTGCCTGTCCTCGGACAGCCCGAGCGCATCCGCCAGCACCAGGAGTGCGGGAAACACCAGGGCCTGCTCCTTGGAGAGCAGGGCCAGGATCCAGAGGAGCACGGCCGCGGCGCGGTTCCAGGGGCCGGACCGGAGCCAGGCGTTCAGCGACAGCAGCAGCAGGCACGCGGGCAGGAGCGTCTCGCGGCCCGAGGTGGCGGGGTAGACGCAGGAGGAGGCGACGGGATGGGCGATGAACAGCAGGGCCGCGAGGGCGGCGGGAATGGGGGGCAGGCCGAAGGCGGGGCGGCGGAGCAGGCTGAAGGCCGCCGCGGCCGTCAGGCCGGCCAGCAGGATGTTGAACAGGTGGTAGGGCGCGGCCCGGTTGTCGTGCAGCCCTTTCTGGACCAGGACGGTCAGTCGGGGCAGGGGGCGGTAATAGGGCAGGTTGGCGAAGTGGCGGGGCTTGCCGAAGACGGCGGCGTAATCGGCCAGGGCGGCGGGCGGCGTCTCGTTGGAAATGAGCACCTCGTCGTCGTAAACGAGGCCGTTGCGGAGGGACGGCAGGTAAAGCAGGACGGCGAGGATGCCTATCAGCCAGGGCGCCATCAGTCTCGTGCGGTTGTGTTTATCCATGGTTGGCGGCCCCGGCAGGATCACCGGATCAGCAGCAGCGTGCCGGTGGCGGGCCAGACGATCTGGCCGCCGTCATATGTGACCGCGGACGGGGCGCCCCAATCCTTGTGATAGCGCGCCTTGAGCGTGAGGGTGTTCCCCTTGAGGAAGAGGAGGGCCGGCGTGTTGGTGCGGAGGAACAGGTCGCCCATGGTCAGGCTGGTGGTGAGGGCGGTGTAGGCCCGGTTGGTCAGGACCAGGGTTGTCCGGGTCAGGTCGTCCGTGGCCGGGATGGCGCCCGGCAATTCGGTGTACCAGTTGGTGGACGCTACGGCCTGGTTGTTGTTGTTGATGAGCAGTGTCTTTTCCGCGGTCGACTGCCGGTAGACGGTTCCGGCGGCCCCCCGGTTGTTGGGCGGGTCCGAGCCGGGCCCCCCGAAGGCCCGCATGGCGACGTTCCCGAACGTGTTGGAGGCGGTGACCATCACGGCCACGCGACCCCCGCCGCCCGACTGGAAACCGCTGGCGCCGGAAGCATCCAGCAGGCCCGTTCCGCTCAGCGAGGCGGCCTTCAGCCAGATGGAGCCGCCCGCGGAGCCCGGGTTTTGCGCGCTGGGCATGGTGCCGTAGGCCAGGATGGAGCCGTTGATTTCGGCCAGGCCCGCGACGTGGAGTTTCACCGCTCCGCCTCCGGCGCCCGTGGCGCCGCTGCCGAGGTTGGTGGGCGAGGTGATCGAGCCGTAGCAGGGAGCGGGGCTGCTGCCGTATGCGCCCCGGCCGCCATGGCTGGCGCCCACGCCGGTGGCGAGGCGCTGGGCATTGTTGCCAACGCCCGGTCCCCGTCCCGCCGCATAGCCGCGGCCGGTGACGTCGATGGCGGCTCCCGAGCCCAGCGTGAAGCGGCCGTCCACGGTGACGCAGAGCCGGTCGGCTTCCAGCGCGACGCCGGTGTTGACGGGATGGGTCCAGGTTCCCGAGGCCAGGGTGACGTCGCCGGTGACCGCCAGATTCGTGAAGGCGCCCTGGCCCGGATAGCGGGTCATGATCGTCACGACGCCGACGTAGCCGGTCTGGGTCCAGGCGCCGACCGGGATGTTCAGATCCCAGGACAGGGGGGACTGGATGGTGTAGTACAGATAGTCGTAAGTCAGCAGCAGCTTCGTGGCGGATTCATCCAGCACGATCCGGTCGTCGTCGGCCGGGATGATCGGCGGATACCAGTTGGTCGGATTGGCCGCCGTACTGTTGGCCACCCCGAGCCAGGTGCGCGTGGCGGGGTCGGCGCTGGCGAAGAGGGCGCGGATGCTGCGGGTGTCGTCCATGACCAGCGAGATCGCCGCGTTGGAGCGGACGGGCTCCGGAACGTCGCCGTCCCAGCGCACGAAGGCGTATCCATCCGCAGGCGTGCCGCTGATGGCGACCGCCGTGTTGGACGGGTACCAGCCTGTTTGTTCCGTGGAGGCCGAGCCGTGCGGATCGTTCGTCACCGCCAGGTAATGGGTTGTCGGCCCGTCGGCCCACACGAGGCGGCCCGCGTTGCTGCTCACCGTTCCGCCGCCGAGCGCGTGCTCGTTCGTCGTCAGGTAGAGGGAGTGGGTGTTCAGGGCCAGGACCGTGCCGGCGGGCAGTCCGATCAGGTCCGCCATCCGCAGGTGATCGTTGACGAGAACCCAGCCGCCGTTGGTGAGCACCAGGGAGGCCCGGAGCAGTTCGCCGTCGTTGACGGGCAGGGCGGGCGGCTGGAAATCCCAGGGGATCGGCGTGTAGGTGGTGGCGCCGATGTTCCCGTTATTGATTGTCACGACGCCGCGGCCGCCGGCCTGGGAAAGGGTTTCGCGATAGACGGTTCCGGCCGCGCCGCGGGGCTGGCTCGAGTAGACGCCGCCGTAGGTGGTCACGTTGGTCAGCGAACCGAACGATTCCGCGTTGGTGGCGATCAGGGCGATGCGGCCGCCGCCGCCCCCGTAATAGCCGCCCGCGCCGGCCGCCGAAATGGATCCGCTTCCGGCCAGGACGCCCGCCCGGATGCTGATGCTGCCGCCGGCGGATCCGGGGTTGAGGCCGTAGTTGGAAACGGGAGCATCGCCGTTGGCCCCGATGACGCCGTTGACGGTGGCCGTGCCGGCCACACGGAGGTCGAGGTTGCCCCCGCCGGCGGCATGGCAGCCGCTGCCCAGGTTGGTCGGCGCCACGATGGAATCATAGGAGCGCGCCGGGGCGGCCAGGGCTCCGATGCCGCCCCGTCCCCCGTGGCTGGCGCCGAAGGCGATGGCGGAACGTTGGAGATTGTTTCCGGCGCCAGGCCCGCGGGCGGAGGCGAATCCGCGGCCGAGCAGCTGGATCGAGGCGCCCGACTCGAGCAGGAAGTTGCCGTTCACCGTGACCTTCATCCGGTCGGCGGGGGTGTCGACCCCGGTGTTGGAGGGGTGGGTCCAGGCGCCGCCGGCGATCGTGCAGTCGCCGGCGATCAGCAGGTTGGAGAAGGCGCCCTGGCCCGGGTACCGGGTCGTGATCACGACCAGGCCCGTGTAGGCGGCGGTCTGTTCCCAGGATTGCAACACCACGTTGGTCAGGTCCCAGGTCAGGTTTTTGGAGCTGGTGGCGTCCAGCCGGATGTTGGCTCCGTCGATCGGCCGGAGGCCGGTGGACCAGTTCGTGGGATTGCTGGCGTTGCTGTTGGAGACGGCGCCTCCGGTCCAGACGAGCTGGGCGTTCAGGGTGGTGAAGGCGGCGACGGAGTCGGCCCAGGCGGCGCCGAAGTCGTTCGTGCCATAGCAGCGGTAGAAATAGGCCGTGTTGTCTGCGAGCCCGGCGAGGGGAAGGCCGAAGAGCCCTTCGCCTGCCGCCAGCGGGCCGGTGGTGTTGGTCAGCGAGGCGGGCGCCTCGCCCCAGGCGGCGTAAACGGAGGCGGAGACGCCGTCCAGCAGGG
>CAYZVY010000101.1:0-15041 GCA_964481675.1 uncultured Verrucomicrobiota bacterium | reverse complement strand
CTCGCAACCGGCTCGCTGACCGGCGACCGCCTCGCGCCGGGTACGGTCTCCAACGCCTTGCTTGCCGCCAACGCCGTGGGAACCGCCCAACTGGCCGATGGCGCGGTCACCGGACCGAAAATTGCGGCCGGCACCATTTCCAATGTCCTGCTCGCGGTTGGATCCCTCACCAGTGACCGCCTGGCCGCCGGCACGCTGACCGGCGACCGTCTCGTGCCCGGGACGATTTCCAACACGCTGCTTGCCGCCAACGCCGTGGGCAACGCCCAACTGGCAACAGGGGTTGTGACGAGCGACAAGATTTCAAACGGAACCGTATCCAATGTGGACCTTGCCACCGGCGCCGTGAACAGTGACACGGTCGCCGACGGTTCGCTTAAAGCGGCCGACGTGGACGCCGCCACGTTTTCCAATACGTTCTGGAAGGCGGATGGCAACTCCGGCACGACGGCCGGAATCCACTTCCTTGGCACCCCCGACAATCGACCTCTGGAATTTCGTGTCGCCAACCAGCGGGCCCTCCTGATTGTTCCCAGTAACGGCGCACCCAACATCCTGCTCGGGTCGATATCCAACACCATTGCCGAGGGCACGCGCGGCTCCTCGGTCCTCGGCGGATCCAACAACACGATTGCCGCCGGCGCCGACTTCAGCGCCATCGGCGGGGGACGCCAGAATGCCATCGGCAGCAATGCCCCGTACGCCTGGGCCGCCGGACGACGAGCCCGGGCGCTTCATGGCGGCGCCTTCGTCTGGGGCGACGCCACGGACGCGGATATCAGCTCCACGGCCAGCAATCAGTTCGTCATTCGCGCCGCCGGAGGGGTGGGTATCGGCGGTGCGCCGACGAACGCCGCGCTTGACATCAAAGGCGACACGCGGATCAACGACAGGGACATCTACCTGCGCACCGGTTCCTACCATGGCTTGGGCTGGTACGGCGCGGGCAAACTCTTTGCGGGTCAGGCGATTGACGGCCCCGTGACCTACGGGAACACCGGCGGCGCGCTTGGAATCTCGAATGTCACGGGGCAGGCCATCGCGCTCTCATGGAACACCACCGCCGTGAGAGTTCCCAACCCGATCTGGAACGGCTCGGGGACCGATACGACGCAAGCCCCGGACATGCCGCTGATCATGCGGCGCCTCAAAAGCACCTCGCAAGCGGTGTCAAACGTGATCGCCAGGACTGACACGATAACCTTGGAGCGGGACGGGACCTTTGGAGGAATGCGGTTCATCCATAGCGCCTTCCCCGGCCGCATAGCCGTCTCCGCCATGGGCGTCACCGTAAACGGCAGCAACGTGTGCTTCACCGCTTCCTCCAACAACCCGTCTGCGGGCGGATCTTTTACGTTGTTCAGCAACAGCCAGAACGTCGTCTATTTTCGCTGCAGTTTCGGCAGGCCGTATGACGAAGGGCATCTGACAGAAGTGTCGCTTCAACGCCACCCCGGCGACTTGTTCTGGTTCGGAACGCTGACATCGACTTACAACCAATAAGGAGCCTCCATGAACGGACGCCTCCTCCCGCTCATCATGGTTGTTTTCGCCGCCACGGTCCCGGCAGGGGCCGATCCGGTTGATCCGGCCATCATCACGTCAGGGACAATCGATGCCGGGGGATCCCGCATGACCAGTTCCTGCTATACCGTCAATGCCACAATCGGAGGCCCCGGCTGCGAGGTCACGGGCGGAAACATGGCGATTCATGCCGGATTTGCTGGCCAATTGACCGATATTCGCGGCCTGGCCGTCACATCCAACCCCGTTCTTGTGGATGAAACGAACACCTGTCAACTCACGGGTGCAGCGGTCATGGATGATGATTCGGTCACCGCGCTCGAGGGTCCTAACATCACCTGGCTGTGCCTTTCCCCGGCCGTTTCCGGCATCGCGGATGGCGTGCTGACGGCCGGCATCGTCTACACCGCCACGCTGGCGCGGGTGGAAGGGCGTTACCTCGGCATGACGGGTTCCACATCCGTGCTCATACTCGACGATAACCCCGACAACTTCGGGTCTTATGCCGGCGACAACCTGCCGGATTGGTGGCAAACGCACTATTTCGGGTTGAACAATCAGCTTGCCGCCCCCGATGTGGATCTGTTCGGAAGTGGCGAAAACAACCTGTTTAAATATGTAGCAGGCCTTTGCCCCACGAACCCGGCGGCCGTTTTCACCTTCCGTATCGCCCCCACTCCCGGGCAGGCCGGCCAGATGAACCTGATCTTTGAGCCGCACTATCCCGACCGCACCTACACGTTACTGTTTCGAAACAACCTGGCGGATGGCGCCTTCATGCCGCTCACATGGACCCGCACAAACGCCGTCGACAACGCCGCTACGATCACCGACCTGAACGCAACCAATCAAACGCGCTTCTATCGGATTCGCATTACCTATCCGTGATGACCCCCCGTTGGCGCATGTCCTGTTTTCTTATCACTTTATATTTTCGGTCTGCCATTATATCATCTTTCCTTGTGAACATGACTCTCCAGAATCAGAAAATGCGGCCATGCCCTTAACCCACTATTCCATCCGGGTTTTCGGCGCCGTCCAGGGCGTCGGCTTCCGCTACGCCACGCTGCGGGAGGCGGGACGGCTGGGTATTACCGGAACGGTCCGCAATGACGACGAGGGCAGCGTGTCGATCGAGGCCGAAGGCGGGCGCCAGGCGCTGGACCGGTTCCGCGACTGGTGCCGGCACGGGCCGGTCGGGGCGGTGGTGACGGACCTGACGTGCGCGGAAAAGCCCGTCCGCGGATATGCGTCATTCGAGATCGCATCATGAAACGCGTTTTCCTGGCTTTCCTCCTGACGGTCCTCACGGGAGCGGCCGCGCGCGCGCAAGATCTCTTCGCCAAGCTGGAGATCGAGCCGTCCGCGGTCTATGCCGGCCAGCCGTTCGCCATCCGGATTTCCGTTTACACGGTCGGCCTGGAGTTGGAGCGGGGGCCGATCACCGGCCTGCCGGGCAACCTGCAGCAGCAGCCGTTCGAGGAGCTGCAGCCCCTCAGCGAAACCATCGGCAACCGGTCCTACCAGGTGATCCGGTACCGCTGCGAGGCCCTCTTCCCGGCCGCCGGGATTTTCCATTTCGAACCGGTCCTCCAGTGCATGGCCGTGCGCACGGTTCAAACCCTGTTCTTCAGCCAGGTCATCCGCACCCCGGTCCAGATCCGGGCACCCGCCTTCAACCTGACCGTCAAGCCCGTCCCCCTCGAGAAGGCGCCCCCGGGTTACGGCGGCCTGATCGGCTCCTTCTCCCTCCGCGCCACGGCCTCCACCAACCGCGTGCTGCCGGGCGACCTGGTCACGCTCGCCTTTTCCGTTTCGGGTACAGGCCGCTTCGACCGCCTCCCGCCGCTCGGCTATGGCACCGTTCCCGGCTTCAAGCTCTACCCGATCCGCGAGGACAAGGCGCGGAGCGGGGCCCGCCAGCGCACCACCGTGCAGGTGGCCATTCCCCAGGCGCCGGACAGCCTGGCCCTTCCCGCCCTGACCCTGGTGGCGTTCAATCCGGAGCGGGACGCCTTCGAAACCCTGGCCACCGGGCCGTTCCGGTTCGAGCCGGACGCCGGCCGGCCGGCCGATTTCCAGCCCCCGCCCCTGTTCCTGACGGGCGACGAAGCGCCCGGCGAGGCTCCGCCCCGGCGCCCTCTCCACGCCGCGCCCCGCCGCTGGCCCACCGAGCCCGGGATGCAGGACCAGGCCGCGAGCCTGTTCCGGAAAGGGGCCGAGGCGTATGCCGCCACCAATCTCGCGGACGCGGTGGACGCCTATTCCAAGCTGCTGGCCCTCGGGATCCGGACGCCCGAGGTGCACATGAACCTGGGCGCGGCCTGCGCGGCGCAGGGGCAGCGGGGCAAGGCGGTGGTATTCCTGCTGCGTGCCGTCAGGGAAGCGCCGCGCGACACGCTGGCGCGCGCGCACCTGGCCGATGCGCGGGACCCGCACTCCCCCCCCCTGCTCCCCGCCTGGAGCCGGCTGAGCCCGGGAGAATGGCGCTTTTCGGCCGCGGGATTCACCTTCCTGGCGCTGCTGCTGTTCGGGCTCGCCCGGAGCCGGCGCGCGCTCCTGCCGGCGGCGCTGGCCGCCGTGATCGTCGCGGCCCTCTGCGGAGCCGGCTGCTTCTGGTGGCACGGGGGACCGCCCCAAACCGAGCGGATTGTCGCAGCCCCGGGCGTCCAGGGCCGGCTGGCGCCGGCCGACACGGCGGCGGCCACCCTCCGCCTCGACGAGGGCGCCGCCGTCCGCCTGCTGGAGACGGCCGGCGACTGGACCCGCGTGGAACTGGGGGGCAGCACCGTCTGGCTTCCCGCCGCCGCCCTTGAGAAACCCTGATATCCGGAGCGTGTTATGCATGAGATCGTGGTGGCCGGCCATTTATGCCTGGATATCTTCCCGTCCTTTTCCGGGGAGCGCGGGGATTTTCTGCAAACCTTTTCGCCGGGCAAGCTGTTCGACGTGGGGCCGGTGAGTTTCGCCACCGGCGGAACGGTTTCCAACACCGGCCTGGCCTGCGTCCGCTTCGGCGCCAGCACCGTGCCGATCAGCCTGCTGGGCGACGACCTGTTCGGCCGCGAAGTGCTCCGGCTGGTGCAGTCGCATGGCGGCGACACCCGGGCCATCCAGATCCGAAAAGGGTTATCCACGAGCTACACGATCGTCCTGGAGCCGCCGGGCGTGGACCGCGTCTTCTTCCACCACCCCGGGTCCAACGACCGGTTTGACGCCGCCTGCATCGACTTCTCCCTGCTCGACCGGGCCGGCCTGTTCCACTTCGGCTATCCGCCGCTCATGAAAAAGATGTTCGACCGCGACGGGACCGAGTTGATCGCGCTCTTCAAGAAGGCGCGGGAGACCGGCGTGGTCACCTCCCTCGACATGGCCCTTCCCGATCCGGCCTCGGCGGCGGGCCAGGCGCCGTGGGATCGCATTCTGGCGGGCGTGCTGCCGTCGGTGGACCTGTTCCTGCCCAGCCTCGAGGAATTGCTCTACATGCTGGACCGGCCGCGGTTCCTGGAGCGACGGGCCAGCGCAGGCTCGCGCAACCTGGTGGACCTGATCCAGGCGGCGGACGCCTCCACGACCGCCGAAAAGGCCTTGGCGCTCGGGGCCGGCGTGGTTGTGGTCAAGTGCGGCCACCGGGGGCTCTACCTCCGCACCGGTTCCCCGCAACGGCTGGCCGCGGTTTGCGCGCGACTCGGGCTCGACCCGGCGGCCTGGGCCAACCGGGAGCTGTGGCAGCCCTGCTTCCATATCGACCGGGTGGCCGGAACCACGGGCGCCGGGGATTCCGCGATCGCCGGCTTCCTCTGCGCCTGCGCGCGCGGGGAAACGCCGGATGCGGCGCTGCGCTACGCGGCGGCGGCGGGCTCCTTCAATGTCACGCGGTCCGACTCGCTGAGCGGGCTGGTTTCCTGGGACGCCATGACCGAGACCCTCCGGAAAGGGTGGGCTTTGGATCCCTTCGATATCCGCGAAACGGGCTGGGTTTTTGATGCGCAGGCGAGGCAATGGAAGGGGCCGGGGGAGAGGAAAGTCAGCGATCGGTGATCAGTCCAGCCGCTGGGCAGGCGCCCAGATGGAATGGCTGAGGAGAAGCGAACGTCGAACATCCAACGCTGAACGTCCAACGTCGAAGTAAGAGCCTCTTGTGTTGGAAGTTCGACGTTGAGCGTTCGATGTTTGACGTTCGGTTCTCAGATCCGTGACCGGTGATCGTTACAGCCAGCCGGTCAGGCGGGCGAGCTGGCCCACGTAATCGACATAGTTATCCCACGACACATCGGACGGGATGCCGTGATCGCAGCTCGGCACGTAGCCCCCGCCCCGCGCCACCGGCGCGATCCGCTCCATCTCGGTTTTCAGGACGGCGCCGCCCTTGGCCATCGCGCGCTTGTCCACGCCCCCGCGGTACGCCATTTTATGGCCGTATAGCTTGCGGAATTCGACCAGGTCGTTGCCGGCCGCCACCTCGATGGGATCGTGCAGGTTGAGCCCGGCCTCGATCCAGATGGGAATCAGCTCGCCCGTAAACCCGTCGGAATCGACGCCGTAGAGGGGAATGTTGTGGGCCCGGACAATCTCGCCCCACTGCTTGTAGCAGGGCAGCAGGTACTGGCGGGTCATGGCCGGGGAGATCATGGAAAAACCCTTATAGGCCATGTCTTCGGAAATATGGAAACAGTCCGGCTGCGTATATTTGAACGCACGCTCCATCAGGCGGCTGACGTAGCCGGTCCAGAAGCGGACCATGTCGGCCACCATGTCGGGATCGTCGTGAAAGGCCATGCAGAGCCCCTCGAAGCCCATCCATTCGCGCATGATCCAGAACGGTCCCGAAAAATGGATTTCCGTGGGCCACGTGCGGTTCGCCAGCCGCTTGCCGCGCGCCTCGGCGTCGGCGGGAAGGCGGGTCGGATCGTCGGCGTTGTAGCGGACCTTGAGCGCCTCCCAGTCGGCGCGCGTTTCCACGGGGCACTTGATCCACTTGCGGGTCACGAAATCGATGGCGTCGCGCAGGTAGCGGAGGTTGAACTCTTTTCCGATTTCGCAGACGTTCCCTTTCCAGTCCTGCACGATCTGGGAATGCTCCCGGACTTCCAGCACCTTTTCCTCGAACTGGGGAATGAGGCGCTCGTTGACGGGGAACCCCTCGCCTCCCTTTTCCAGCGGCTCCGTGCCGCCGGCCAGCTTGTACGCATAGGCGGTGATGTCGCCCATGTTCTCGATCTCGGCGGGCAGCCCGTCGCGGTGCCAGCGCTTGCGGGTGGACTCGCGCCCGCCGCCGGGGGTGAACGGAATGCGGTCAGGCTTGCCGTACAGATACGCGGCGAGATAACGTTCGCGAGGTGTCATCATGGTTACCAGTTCCCCACACAGGTGTCCCACGTATTGCTCCAGTAGATGGATTCAATGTGGCCATCCACAAAAACCACATGCCCCTTGCCGTTGTGATAGGCCGCAATCGCTTCCGCCGGAGGCAATGTATTTGTGACGCAATAGATCATGCCATCCGTGTTTTTGGGAAGATAATATTTTACAGATAAATCAGGCGGATCGGAGGGAATGGCGGTCACCGTGGGCCCCGCCACCGTCACGCTATTGGCGGCCACCGTCAGCCCGTCAACCACATTCACCGTGTTCAATTCCGTGAACAACAGACGCCGGCTGCCGTCGGTCAGGCTGTAGAAATTCTTGTAACTCATAGCCGCGTTCATGACATAACTGCGAATCGGGATTGACGTGCCCCTGACCTTTCTCAATTCGATCGCAAACGTTGGACACAAATAGACGCGTTTGTCGATGACATAGGAATATAAGGTTCCGTTTGTCACACAGGCCGTCCCGTTTTCCAGGCCGGGTCCATCATACATATCGACATTTCCGACCGTGCCGGGAACATACGTCCCCAACCGCCTTCCAACCCAGCCTAGACGCTCAACGTAGACGTTGTTTTCATTCAGGTATTGATGGGTCGTGGCCCACGGATAGCGCCCGCCACGATCGACGACAAAAGACATGACCGCGGTCTGCAATTCCTTCAGATTATTGACGCACTGGGCCTGGCGGGCCTTTTCACGCACCCTGGCGATGACCGGATACAGGAGTCCGGCCAGCACGCCGATGATGGCGATCACCACCAGCAGTTCAACCATGGTAAATGCCAGACGTTTCAGGAACCGGTTCATAGCAGGACTCCTTTGACCGACAGCATACCCTGAAACGCGTTCAGGCGCGAGCGAATCTTCTTTTCCGTCAGGTCGGCCACCCCGTCGGGCCCGAACGATTCCACGCAGAACGAGGCCATGACCGCGCCGTGCATGATCGCCTGGCGGATCGCCTCCTCGTCCTCGCGCCCGATCCGGGCCAGGGCGCCCAGCAGCCCGCCCGTGAACGTATCGCCGGCGCCCGTCGGATCGATCACCCGCTCGACCGGGAAGGCCGGCATCAGGAACAGGCCGCCCGGCGAGAACAGCATGGCGCCGTGCTCGCCTTTCTTGATCACGACATAAGCCGGCCCCATGGCGCGAATCGCCCGGGCCGCCCGGATCAGGTTGGACTCGCCGGTGAGCAGGCGGGCCTCGGAATCGTTCAGGGTCACCATGTCGACCCGCGCCAGGACGTCCAGCACCCGGGGGCGGGCGATCTTGATCCACAGGTCCATGGTATCGGCCGCGGTGAACCGGGGCGCCTCCATCTGGTCGAGCACCCGGATCTGCAGATCGGGCTGCATGTTGGCCAGGAACAGATACGGCGCCTTGCGGTAGCGGGGGGGGAGCTCGGGCTGGAACCCGGCCAGCACGTTCAGTTCGGTCGACAGCGTGCGGCGGTTGTTCATGTCCTCCTCGTAGACCCCGGACCAGCGGAAGGTCTTCCCCTTGATGCGCTGGAGGCCCTCGACGTCGAGTCCGCACTCCCGGTAAAACGCCAGGAAGGGCGCCGGGAAATCGGTGCCCACCACCCCGACCATGCCGGTCCGGGTGAAAAAGGAGGCGGCGGCGCAGGCGTGGGTGACGGAGCCGCCCAGCACGCGGGCGCGTTTCGCGGCGGGCGTGTCGATCGTATCGAGCCCGATCGAGCCCACGATCACCAGCTGGACATCTTGATTCTTTTTACGGCTCATCGCATCAGGTCCCTTTTCTGGCCTCGAGGTAAGCGAGAAGCCCCTCCAGCGCCAGCGTATAACTGTTCGGCCCGAAGCCGGTCACCTGCCCCACGCAGGCCGGGGCCGTGAGGCTGCGTTGTCGGAAATCCTCCCGCGCGTGCACGTTCGACAGGTGCACTTCCACGCACGGCAGGGCCACGCCCTGGATCGCGTCGCGGATGGCCACGCTGGTGTGCGTATAGGCGCCGGGATTCAGGATCAGGCCGTCGAACGCGCCGGCGGCCGCCTGGATGGCGGACACGAGCTCGCCCTCGCCATTGGCCTGGACGGCCTCCAGCGCGGCGCCCCGCTCGCCGGCGCGGCGCTTGAGGCCGGCCACGATATCGGCCAGGGTGGCCCGCCCGTAAACGCCGGGCTCGCGCGTGCCCAGCAGGTTCAGGTTGGGTCCGTTGACGACCAGGATCCGCATTGTCATGGCGCCTCGTCCTTGTCCGTGTCCTTTTCGGGAGCCCGGCGCCGCGCCCGCAGCACCTGGACCCCGGCGGCGGGATAATCGAAACACCGGTTGTCCTCGAGCCGGACCTTGACCCGCTGGCGGGGAATGTCGCGATCCACCACGAAGCCCCGCCCCTCCGGAATCTGCACCTCGTCGCCATCGCCCGGCATGGACTGGGACAGGTCGCGGTAGACGTCCTGCTCATAGCGCAGGCAGCACTTGAGGCGGCTGCACATCCCGCTGATGGTGGCCGGATTGAGGGCCAGGCGCTGCTGCTTGGCCATCTTGACGCCGACCGCCTCGAACTTCTTGAGCCAGGTGGAGCAGCAGAGGCGGCGCCCGCAGGCGCCCATCCCCCCCACCCGGCCGGAGGCGTCGCGCACGCCGATCTGGCGCATCTCGATATGGGTCTTCAGTTCGCCCGAGACGTCCTTGAGGAAATCCCGGTAGTCCACGCGCTCGTCGGCGGTGAAGGTGATCGACAGCAGGGAGCGGTCGAAGCTGTAGCGCACGCTCAGGATCTTGAACTGCAGCTTGTGGGCCAGCGTCTTGTGCTGGCAGACCGTCATGGCCATCCGGGCGTGCAGGTTGTTCTCGTGAGCCTTGGTCTGGTCCTGCAGGGTGGCCCGGCGCAGCACGACGGGCTGCCCGTCGGGCGGGCGCGGCGCCTCCATCGTGTCCAGCTTCTGGACGCGCCCGTATTCCAGCATCCGCCCGTGCTGGAACACGCACCAGTCCCCCTGGTGAATGGCCAGATCGCCCGGGCTGGCCGCCGGCAGCAGGCTTCCATCTTCCAGCAACACTTTTATGGCTCGATACACGCGTTGACCCCGATTTGATCTTTGTTCATTATCAAGGAGGGACGGGCTCCTGTCAACACCGGGTAAGGGAAACACCCCATGGGCCAATGGGGACGATTCTCCTCGCCACGGGGGCCTCTCCCGATTAGAATGGGTCTGAATTAAACGACTTGCACCCGAGAGAGAAACGACGAAGGAATAGCGACCATGAAGTGGACGGTGGACAAGGCGGAATGCCAGAATCTGCGGGACGCGCTGCGCCGGGAATGGCTGGAAACCAACGGGCTGGGCGATTACGCCTCCAGCACGATCGTCAACTGCCACACCCGGCGGTACCACGGCCTGCTGGTGGCCAATCTCCAGGAGCCTGCCGGCCGCCACGTCCTGCTCTCCGCCTACGACGAGACGCTGGCCCTGGACGGGCACGATTTCAATCTCGCCTGCCACAAATACCCGGACCTGTTCCATCCCCGGGGCCACGAATACCTGGACCGCGTGGAGGGGGATGCCTGGCCGGTCTTCACGTACCGGGTCGGGGGCGTCACCCTCACGCGCGAGGTGATGATGCTGCACGGGCGGCACGCCACCCTGGTGCGCTACACGCTGGGGCCCTGCGCCGTTCCGGCCCTGCTGCGGGTGAAGCCGCTCCTCGCCTTCCGGCCGTTCCACAGCCTGACCCGCGCCAATGTCGACCTGCAGGTCAAGACCTACCCCGCCCGGAAGGGCTTCAAGATCCAGCCCTACAACGCCCTGCCGCCCCTCTTCATCCAGACGGGGAGCCCGTTCGCGTTCTTCCCCTCCCCGTCCTGGTATTTCAACTTCGACTATTTCATCGAGCAGGAGCGGGGGTTCCCCCACCAGGAGGACCTGTTCCAGCCGGGCCTCTTCGAGCTGACCCTCCAGCCCGGGAAATCCGTCATCCTCTCGGCCAGCACCGAGGAGCTGCCCGGCGAGCCGGAGGACCTGTGGGCGGCCGAGGCCGGGCGCCGCAAGCCGCTCCGCCTGGCGGCGTCAAAATCCACAACCGCCCACCTCCAGCGGGAGGGGGCGCGGTTCCTGATCCACGAGCCCGACGGCCGGCCCGCCGTCCTGGCGGGCTACCCCTGGTTCGACGCCTGGGGCCGCGACACCCTGATCGCCCTCCCCGGCCTGACCTTCTGCGCCGGGCGCGAGGAGGCGGGGCTCGAGATTCTCGTCCGCCTGGGCGAGCTGGAGCGCAACGGCCTGCTGCCGAACATCACGGGGCCGCACCCCGACGCCCATGCCTACACCTGCGTCGACGCCTCGCTCTGGTACGTCTGGGCCGTCCAGCAGATGCGCGCGCTGACCGGGCGGGACGACGTGGTCCGCGCCACCTGCTGGCCCGTGATCCGGCGCATCATCCAGGCCTACCGGCGGGGCACCGATTTCGGGATCGGCGTCGACGCCGAGGGGCTGCTGCACGCCGGCCACGCCGGGACCCAGCTGACGTGGATGGATGCCCGGGTGAACGGCGTTCCGGTGACGCCGCGGCACGGGTGTCCCGTGGACGTGAACGCGCTCTGGTACAACGCGCTGGCCTTCAGCGATGAGCTCGCGGCTGCCTTCCATTCTCCCGGCGACCGGTGCCCGGACCTGCTGGAGCAGTTCCGCCGCTCCTTCCGGGAGCGCTTCTGGGTGGCCGAGGGCGGCTACCTGGGCGACGTGTTCCGGGACGGGGCGCTGGACGACTCCCTCCGTCCCAACCAGATTTTCGCGGTTTCGATGCCCCATTCGGCGCTCGACGCCGAGCAGCAGGCGGCGGTGGTGGAGGCGGTCCGCCGCCACCTGCTGACCCCGTACGGGCTGCGCACCCTCTCTCCGCGCAACCCGGCTTATATCGGCCAGTACGCAGGCTCGCCGGAGCAGCGGGACGGCGCCTACCACCAGGGCACGGTGTGGCCCTGGCTGCTGGGGGCCTATGGCGAAGCGGAGCTGAAGGTCACGCGCAACCGGGAGCGGAGCGCGGAGGCCCTGCTCGCCACCATCACCCCGCTGCTGACCCGCCATCTCCTGGAGGCGGGCCTGGGCACGGTGTCGGAAATTTTCGACGGGAATCCCCCCCACCCTCCCAACGGATGCGTGGCGCAGGCCTGGAGCGTCGGCGAACTGGTCCGCCTGCTGCACCTGCTGAAAAAAGCGGCCCCCAAGGCGCACGCGTCCTGGGAAAAAGCCGCCTCACGGAGATCTTGACGATGCGCGTACTCATGTTCGGCTGGGAATTTCCCCCGCATATCAGCGGCGGGCTGGGAACCGCCTGCTTCGGGCTGACGAAGGCGATGGCCCGGCGGCAGGTGGATATCCTGTTCGTGGTCCCCCGCCTCAAGGCCCCGCCCGACAGCCGCCACCTCACGCTGATTTCAGCCTCCGGCACCCGCGTCTCAACCCGCGCGCTGCAGACGTTCGAGAAAACCATCAGGGGCATCTGGGAGGGCCATCTCACGGTCCGCCCCCTCGAGTCGGCCCTCTTCCCCTACGCCACCCCCGAAACCTACTCCGAGCAGGCCTTCCGGCTGTCAGCCGGGCGCGGGATGGTCGGCCACAGCCACACGGAAACGGTTTCCACCCTCGACATGGGGGGCGACTACGGCGCCGACCTGATGCGCGACGTCTTCCGGTACAGCCAGGCCGGGGCCGCCCTCGCCTCCACGGAGCGGTTCGACGTCATCCACGCCCACGACTGGATGGCCTACCCGGCCGGGCTCATGGCCCGGGAGATCAGCGGCAAGCCGCTGGTGCTGCACGTCCATTCGCTCGAATACGACCGGAGCGGGTCGAACGGGAACGTTGATGTCGCGCGCATCGAGAAAACCGCCCTCGAGGCCGCCGACCGCATCATCGCGGTCAGCCACTACACGCGCAACCTGATCATCTCCGAGTACGGCATCCGGCCCGACAAGATCGACGTGGTCCACAACGCCGTCTCGCGCGCGGAAGCGAAGTCCCTCTACCGGACCCGGACGCACGCCGTCCCCGGCGAGAAGCTGGTCCTCTTCATGGGCCGCGTCACCTTCCAGAAGGGGCCCGATTATTTCATCGAAGCCGCCGCGCTCATCCTGAAGAGGCTCCCCGGCGTCCGGTTCGTCATGGCGGGCAGCGGCGACATGCTGGCGCGCATGGTCCAGCGGGCCGCGCAGCTCCGGATCGGGAGCCGGATGCATTTCACCGGCTTCCTGAAAGGGCCGATGGTGGAGCAGATGTACGCCCGGAGCGACCTGTACGTCATGCCCAGCGTGTCCGAGCCGTTTGGCATTGCGCCGCTGGAGGCCATGCTCTACGATGTTCCCGTTCTGCTCTCCCGCCAGTCGGGGGTCACGGAAGTGCTCCGGAACGCCCTCACGGTGGACTTCTGGGACGTGCAGGAGATGGCCAACCAGATCGTGGCGGTCCTCCAGCATCCCCGCCTGGCGGCCGAGGTGGTCCGGAACTGCCGCGAGGAACTGAAAACGATCCGCTGGGAAAAGGCGGCCGACGCCGTCATCAACGTATACCGCGCCGCGGCGCGGGGAGGTCACTGACATGCCGTCCGTCTGCTTCTATTTCCAGGTTCACCAGCCGTTCCGGCTTCGCCACTACACGTTCTTCGATATCGGCGAAAACCATTTCTACGAGGATGACGAGCAGAACCGCCTCATCCTCAACAAGGTGGCGAACAAGTGCTACCTGCCCATGAACCGGCTGCTGCTCGAGCTGATCGAGCGCCACCAGGGGCAGTTCCGCGTCAGCTTCTCCATCACCGGGGTGGCGCTGGACCAGTTCGAGAAATACAACCCCGAGGTGCTGGCCAGCTTCAAGCGCCTCGCCCGCACGGGCTGCGTGGAATTCCTGAGCGAAACCGCCTACCACTCCCTCGCCTTCCTCTTCTCGCCCCGCGAGTTCAAGGAGCAGGTGGCCCTGCACCGCCAGCGGATCGAGTCCCTCTTCGGCCAGACGCCGGCGGTATTCCGCAACACCGAGCTGATCTACAACAACGACCTGGCCCGCGCGATCCAGGACCTGGGCTTCAAGGCCATCCTCGCGGAAGGCGCCGATCACGTGCTCGGCTGGCGCAACCCGAACTTCGTCTACCAGCCCGCGGGCTGCCCCAAGATCAAGCTGCTGCTCAAGAACTACCGGCTGTCGGACGACATCGCGTTCCGTTTTTCGAATCACGGGTGGAGCGAATTCCCCCTCACCGCCGAGAAATTCGCGTCGTGGATCCACAAGACCAACGGGCAGGGCGAAGTGGTCAACCTGTTCATGGACTACGAGACCTTCGGCGAGCACCAGTGGGAGGAAACCGGCATTTTCGCCTTTATGAAGGCCCTGCCGGCCGCCGTCCTCACCCACCCCGACTTCCACTTCCGCACCCCGTCCGAAGTGGTCGGCTGCCACTCCCCCGTGGCCCAGCTCGACATTCCCGAATTCATGTCCTGGGCCGACGTCGAGCGCGACCTGACCGCGTGGATGGGGAACGACATGCAGAAGGACGCGTTCGAGACGGTCTACCGGCTTGAGGCGGGCGTGCGCGCGGCCCGCAGCCCCGACCTGCTGAAGGTCTGGCGCCAGCTCCAGACGTCCGACCACTTCTATTACATGTGCACAAAATGGTTCGCCGATGGCGATGTGCACAAGTACTTCAACCCGTACGGCACGCCCTACGACGCCTATATCAACTACATGAACGTGCTCGCCGATTTCGAGCAATCCCTCGCCCGGGCCGCGAAGCCGGCCCCGGCCGCCCCGGCGAAACCCGCGGCAGCCAAACCCGCCGCGCCAAAGCCGGCCACTCCCCGGCCCGCCCCCGCACCATCCCCCGCGCCGGCGAAGCCCGCCCTGAAAGCCCGGCCGGCGGTGCAACCGAAGCCCAAACCGGTCGTAAAGAAAATCGCAAAGCCGGTCGCAAAGGCAAAGGGAAAACCGGTCGCAAAGGCAAAGGCAGCCGCGAAAGCGAAGCCCGTCGCAAAGGCAAAGCCCGTCGCAAAGGCAAAGCCCGTCGCAAAGGCAAAGCCCGTCGCAAAGGCAAAGCCGGTCGTGAAGGCGAAGGCGAAGCCAGCCGGAAAGGGTGTTCCGAAAAAAGGACGCTCATGAAGCCCCTCTCGAAGGAGGACGCCTGCTTTGAAGTCAG
>CAYZVY010000100.1:0-15321 GCA_964481675.1 uncultured Verrucomicrobiota bacterium | reverse complement strand
TCATGAAAGTCCCTTATCTGAAGTTTCTTCTTTCACTTCGTGTCAGTTGCGGGTTTCGGCCAGTTGTCCGTCCGGAATGGGGACGCGGGCAAGCCTTCCTTATTATACAAATTGCAGCCCTCGGGATTAATAAGCCAGGCATAACGCACGGCGACCGGATTGGAGATGCCATCATTCCAGACGATTACAGAGTCACCCTCTATCTTCGCATTCGCGGGGACGAACTTCTTATCCTCCCCGGCAATTATGAGCTGCTTGAGCTCTGCTCCATCTTTCGCAACGAGTCCTCCGCCAACATGTTTGAATTTCAATCTGATCGTGTTCCCCTCGACGGTCATTGAATCGTAAAGCGGCCCGGAATAGACGATGTCCTTGCCATAGACTTTGGCCAAGGCACATAGCGCCAGGCGCAACCCCACCGGTTCCTTGTTGCCGGGGTGCACATCATTCGGGTCTCCGACATCAATGGTCACAGCCATTCCGGTGTTCGTCACCGAAAGAGTTTTCAACTGCGCCTCCCTGACGGACACCCAGGAATCCTCGACTTTGGGATCCTTGTTGATGAGATTGGGCAGTTGGACATACAAAAACGGAAAATCTCCTTGTCCCCATTTCTTCCTATAACTCGAAATGAGTATTGGAAACAATTTCTCGTACATGTGTCCGCCTGATTCGCCCTGATACCAAAGCATTCCTCGAATTGCGTAGGGCGCGAGTGGCGCGACGACACCATTATAGACCGCCGCGGGGTTATATTGCATATCCCAGGCGACCGGAAGGGGCGGATGGCTTTCGGCAACCATGCGTTTCCAATCGCTTGCGAGAGAGAGCGGCGTGGCTTTTCCCAGCCCTATCGGTGACAACGCCATGCCTTCGGGCTCTCCCCTGATGATATTAACCCCTCCTGCGGACAATACCCTGATTGCAATCGTTACCCGCCCATCCCTTGTCAATTCTGCCGGGATCTCGTATTCCCTCGGAGTTGTCCAGCCGCTTGTCTCTCCAAGCCTCTTTCCATTGACGTACGTCGTGTCATTGTCATGGATTATGCCTGACTTCATCAGAAGGGGTTTGCCCTTCCATTCCGTCGGGATTCCAACGGTTTTCCGATACCAGACGACTCCTTGTATGTTTGTGCCTGTCTTGGGAAGAACAACTATTTCCCATGCGCGGTCGTCGAAGTCCACCGCTTCCCAGCCCTTATCATCCTTGGGAGGAGCCACCTCAAGCTTTGCCTTCTCGTAAGCGGCAAGGGCGGCCTCGTGTCTTACCTTCTTCTCCGGGTACTTTTCCTTCATCCATTGTTCGGCCAGCTCAAGAACGGGCTTGCATTCCGGGTTGTCTCTCAGCATGTCCCAACTGAAAAAATATTCCAGGCCCACTCCTCCCCAGACGGTCACAATCAGTCCTACCGGAACCCCAACGTCCCTGTGAATTTCGCGCCCGAAGTAATAGGCGACAGCGGAAAACCCTCCGATGCTTTCCGGACTGCACTCGAGCCATGTGCCCCTCATGCATCCCCACGGCTCTCCAACGTCCTCGAATTCCTTTGCCGGGGACGGATGCATGGGTACCGCGAATATTCTGATTTTGGGATAATTGGCTTTCCGCATTTCCTTCAAACCGTTGCTTGCTCCTCCGATGGGCAAATTCATGTTGGATTGTCCCGCGCACAGCCAGACGTCTCCCACAATCACATTCTTAAGGGTTATTGTTTTTGACCCCTTGACGGTCATTGCCGTTTCTTCACCGGCCTTAAGCGGATCGAGTTTCAGCATCCATTTGCCGTTGGAATCCGCTTCGGCGGATTTCTCCTGTCCGGAAATGCTCACTGTGACTTTCTGTAGCGGCTTGTCCCATCCCCACACAGGAACCGAGATTCCCGATTGGAGAGCCATGTTGTCGCTGAACAGTCTCGGGAGCCTGAGCTCCCCTGGCGCTTCACCTGCGGCGATGCAGAGTGAGGAGATTCCGATGATGCAGAACAGTACGACAGCAGCATTTAGACGGTTTTGTTTACAGGACATGCACTATTCTCCCACTGTTTCATACAGACTTACTTGATAGTAGCGCTTACTACTCCCCGGCCAGCGGCGGACGATGGACCTCGATCCCGCGGATCGCCACCGGACCATCGCCGACAGGAATGATCTCCAGTTCATGCTCGCCGTAGGGCAGGCCGTCTACCACGGTTATATAGCTGTACGCCGTGACGTTCGGCGGTGTCGCTCCCGAATCCTTCCAACGAAGGGCGCCCAAGAAACGGGGCATAATCTGCCAGGTCATGATGATGGGTTTCTCCAGCGCAGGAACCTCATCGTCTTTCGTCGCGCCCCAGTCCTTGGACTCGAAATCCTCTTTGTAGATGCGGATGCGGCCGCTCTTCGAGACAAAGTCCGATCCGCTCTTCCCTTCGCCGTCAAACCCCGTCTGCGAGCCGACGAGCCGGTACTTGAACTTGCCGTCGTCGCTCATGCGCGTGAACTGCATCTCCCAGACCTCTTCGAGCATGGCCGGCCCGGTGAAATAGCGCATGAAGCCCGGCAGACCGCCTCGCGACATGGCGCTGATCTTGAGCTTCGGCAGGGTCCCATAATACAGGTTGTGCGCCGCAGGCGCTTTGCCGTCAATCCGAACCCTCGCGGAACCCTTCCCCGGTGCGAGCACGACGTCGGCACGGGTCCCCGTGAATTTCAATTTCAAGACATCGTCCGAAGAGGATGATTCGACATAGGCTCGAAAATCCCCGACCCGTTGGGGTTTCCATCCCTTGCCTTCCAGGCGGATTTCCGTGTCGATGTGATCGCTCAGGGGCCGCGTGGCCTCGTACCAGCGGACCCGGTCCGCCCACCAGGAGCGGCCGTTGAAGTTCATCCGGAAATGGCGTTCGTAGAGCTGCGCCATCAGCACATTGCCCTTACGGCTGAGATGGATCCCGTCGGACACCAGGCTCTTGATGCCCTGCTTCAGCCTGGACCGATAGTCCGCCATGTCATGCTGAAGCCCGTATTCGCACCATTCTCGGCGACATTCGACCAGTTCGCAGTCGTACTTCTGCGCCAACTGCCGGAGCATCGTCTCCTCGGAATTCGAACCGGGATACTTCGGATTCTTTTCGATGCTTTCCCAGTCCCCGCCAGACCAGTGGGCCGTGCGAATCATGATCTCGGCGCTGGTCTCACGCTTGACGGCCGACAGGACCCGCTCCCAATCGTCGTAGGAGCCCTGGTAGGCGTGAAAGACCACAAGGTCGGGCCGGGATTGGAGTGTGCCGTGATACATGGCCCGCATGAGTCGCCAGACGAACCAGCCGCCCAGAGAATGGTTTTCCATCTCGACGATCGCGCCGGGGTACCGTTCGCGCAGCGCGTCAACAAGCAGTACCGTCCATTCCTGATCCGTGATGGACTGGCCCAGAAAGACGATGCGGACAGGACGCCGGGTCCGGGCGCTGTCCTGGAGCAGGGCCATGGTGCGGGTGAGGCGCGACCCCAGTAGTTCCTCGTGCGGCAGCGGCGCCAGCGGCGGAATTTCGGCAATGAGTTCGGCCCATTTCTTCGGCGCCTCCCGCGGCGGCAACTCCAGCTTCGGACTCTGGGCGGTGGCCGGCAGTTGAACTTTCAACCCCTCGATGATGGTCCCATTGGCCGCCAGCAGCCGGCCGACAAACCCACCGGTCCCCACATAGTTGTCGATGCGGATCAGAAGCTCATTGCTGCCGGCCCTCAAGGGCAGGACAACCTCCTCCGTGTCATTCAAGGCGCTACGCTGTCGGGCGAATCGGTGGATGACCTGCCCGTTGAGGATGATTTTCGTGCCGTCGTCGGTGCCGATCAGAAAGCTCGCGTTGACGGCCGTCGGGACGACGAGCCGGCCATACAGGTAGGCGGTCGCATTCTCGATGGTGCTCCCCTTGGAATCGACGAACAAGGGCAGGCGGTAATAGTCCCGCCAACCGGGCCGCCGCGCGTTTTCCATCACCGGGGCGCGCGCCGCGCAGACTTTCCAGGTAAACGAGCCTTCGGGAAGTTTAACCTCCTGGCCGCCAACCGGTTTAATGGCGAGTTCGCCGCCTGCAGGTGCGAGCAAATCCCGTTCTAGAATGTCAGACCACTTCTCCTTGTTGCTGGCGTCGGGAATGGGAATATCGCCGAGGATGAGCCACTGCAGCGGTTCCCCGGACGGCCCAAGCGGTTCCTCAATGACCGGTTCCGCCCCGAGCCGTGCGCCCCCTGTGACGATCATCCACAAAACCAACAGTCTCCATGCCATTTGCTTCATCGTCAGGCCCCTTTCTTGTCGTCGCCCGGCAATCCTGCTCAACCCGTTCCTATCTACTGATCACCGATCACTGGCAACTGCCTCTTCCAGGCTCAACGGTCAGCCACTTTTTCCATTCTCGTCTTCGCTTCAATCACTGGCGGCTGATTCCACTCCACGTCGAGCGAGCGCCGGTACGCCCGGAGTGCGCCCTTGTAGTCCTTGCGCTTTTCGAGCAATTCTCCCAGCCGGTTCCAGGGACCGGGCGAGCGGGGGTTGGCGCGCGTCCAGTGCCGATACACCTGCAGCAAGGCCGCCTCCTCACCCGCCTTCTCGCGCAGGTCGGCGCGCAGTTCGTGGGCCTGCATCAGGTCCGGCGACAAGTCCACAGCCTCGCCCAGCAGTCGGTCGGCCTTCGCCTGATCCTTGCCCTCCAGCGCGCGCCGCGCCTCGGTCAGCAAGGCCTGCGCCTTGGCTCGATTCGCCGCCGCCTGGGCGGGATCCCTGCGGATGGCCGCCGTCATGCCGATCAGGATGGGCACGCAGCGTTTCCGGCGGTTCACAAAGCCGACCGCCTTCACCGGTTCCCCCGGCCGCGGATTGACCCACAGCATCCGGTAGGCCGAGATATGCTTGAACCGCTTGCAGGTGCCGGTCCAGGCCAGGACCGTGTCTGTATCCTCGTCGTTGACGAATTCGCCGATGTCATGCGAAGCCCAGTCGCGGATATTCTTGTCGCCCACGAGGGGAATGTCGAGCGAACTCCCGTCCGCATACTGGATACGATAGGCTCCCACCTCGCCGCCGCTGTATGCGGAGCTGTGCAGGAAGTAGAACCCTTCCACCCGTTCCCCGACCGGCACGAAGACTTCGAAGGGCAGGTTGTCCCGGCCAGGCCGGTTCTCCGAGGCGAGCACGACGATGCTCTTCGCCCCGCTGCCGATGAGAAACGGCACGCCGTCGAAATCCTGTTCGCCGGTCGGAAACGCCCGGAAGTCGGCATCAGGGCCCTGGTCGGACCACCCGCCGCGGCCATCCTCGGCCACGTCATCGTACAGGGCCCGATTCGCATAAGGGGACAGGTCGATCGGCCGCAGGATCGCTTCGGGCGGCAATTCCGGCTTCGGCGGTACAGGGGCCATGGCGACATTCAGCCCCAACGCCAGAGCGGCCAGATTCCGTTTCGCCAGGCCCGCGACATCCGGATGCTCGACCGTCCAGCGGCGCTGATCGAGAATCAGCCGCCCGGCACCCACCGGCACCTCCACCAACGCTCCCGGAAAGACCAGCTCCCGCGCGCCGGTAACGTCCACCGAAGCGGTCTGGAACTGATCGATGAGATACTCCGGATCCTCGGAGGTGTGCCCGTTCCAGAAATACTTCTTCCAGAACAGATCGAGCTGACTAAGCCCGGCGGTGAGCGGATCGTAGCCGTCGCGGTAGCCACGGCCTTCCCACATGCGGTAGCGGGGCACGGCAATGCGCACCGGCCTCCCGGCCAGGGCCTCGATCCAGCCGGCGTCCGCGGGCCGCGTCCCGGCTACCACCACCGTGCCGCCGGCCGTCAGCCTCTGCTTCAGGGCCGACACGGCGCCGGCGTCCGGTATCGCTCCCGCTTCGATCAGGCATGGGGCGTCCGGGGTCGCCGTGCCCTGCGGCGCCACGCGCTCATAGCCAATGCGCAACGCCTTCAGCGCGCGCTCGATGGCACTGGACTCCGGAGCGATCAATCCGAGCGTGCGGACCGGCGCGCGGAACGTGTCCCGGCCCCCCAGGTAGCGCAGCGTGCGCGCCAGCAACTCGCGGGCCATCGGCTCGTCGCGGTCGTTCCCGACCAGCGGGAACTGGCACAGGAAATACAAGCCCCGGCCGCGGTACAGCTCCATCATCTGCGCCCACTCCAGCCCGGCGCGGTCGCCACTGTCCACCAACGGAACACACGATGCGCCGAAGGGCTTGTTGTACGCCCCCCGCGCGGAAACCCGGTCCGGCGCCCAGAAGTGCAGATCCCACGTGCGGAGGCCGTCCAGTACGGGATGAATGGGTAGACGCACATAAGGCTGGCTTGTCCATTCCCGGCTTTCCAGCGCAACCCGCGCCGGCAGGCCCTGCGGGGTAACCGTCTGCGCCAGGATCAGAATCCGGCCGCCGGCATCGGCGAAGGCCGCCAGGGTGGCGATAGCTTTGGCCGAAACCGCATCCAGCGCTCCCTCGCCAATGACCACAAGGGCCTGCCCGGGCTCCCCTTTCGGGGCCGCGAGGGCCTCAAGATTCTCGAAGGCGCACGACGCGGCCTTGAGGGCGTCCGCCGTCTTGCCCGTCCGGTCAAAAAGGAACACCTTCCGGGAGAGGGGCCCCACGGCAACCGGGGCATCCGGCCACACGTCGATATCACGGTCCTCGCCGCAGACGAATTCCCCGTCCGCACGCAGGCGCAGCTCAAGGGTGAACCGCGTTCTGGCCGCAACGCCGGGCGCCGTGAAGGAGAGCGCAGACCGCCACGTTTCAGCGGGCGCCATCGCCCGCTCCCCGGTACCCTCCCGGACCGCCGTCCCATCCGGGCCGACGAGCCGCCAGTGGAAGGACATCGCCGCAGGGCGGAACATATCGTTGAGCAGAGAATAACGGCGCGTCAGCGTTCTTCCGGAAAACGCGTGGTGAACCACGTCCGGCATGATGAAGGTCTGGAGCAGGTGGCCGCGCGTGACCGTGCCGGGCTTCGAATCGTGGTTGCACAGAATGGCCATGTTCAGGTCGCGATGCGCATCGAAGTCCTGCTTCCACATCCAGATCATCGGCCCTGCGTTTTCATCCATGAACGGCGCCAGGACCGCATCCTCGCCCATGAACCGGCTGGTTCCCGGCGGCATGTACTCGCCCACCTTCCACAGATTCTCGTTGTCCATCAGCACCTTGCTGCCCATCTTGTGCTTCCGGTTCTGATGGCCGTCGATGAGGACCTCCTCTGCCGGCCGGTAGTCCCGGTCGAGCGGCCGGAGGAAGGCGCCGTCGGGCTGATACACCGAGTGCCCGTCGAACTCGTATCCGAACCGGGCGGCGCCCAGCATGTAGTGCGCGGAAACATTGTAATGCCGGCCGCCGATGTCATAGTCGCCGTTGAAGAAGGTCCACCGCGACGGATCGAGCCGCTCGGCCGCACCGCTGAGGTTCATGAACCGGTCGGCGGCCTGATTCATGTCGCAGCCGGAATACGGGGCGTAGGTGAACCACTCGTTGGAAAGATCCCAGGCGATGATGCTCGGATGGTTCCATTTGCGTTTGATGTCGTTCAGGGCGTTGCCCACGGTGGCTTCCCAAAACGCATCCCGCTCGACATTGTGCTTGCTGGACGTATTCACGAGGCCCGTGACCAGCTCGGTTACGAGACTGCCAACCTCATCGCTGAAATCAGGCGCTACGGCCCCGCGCCCGAGCTGGGAGTAGCCCTTGCCCGCTAAGGGAAGCGTGGCCCCCCCGCCCTTGAGCCGCACCGGATGACCGTTAAAGAAGAGTGTGTCGGCCTGCATCCAGGTTTCCCGGAAGCCGAAACGCGCCCGAGCCAGGTCGATCCGTTCGCCACTGTCCGCCTCTTTCACCTCGACGGACATCACGTACAGATTCGGCTCGTTCCAACTCCAGAGCTTCGCGTCCTTCCAGTCGCAAAGAAACTCGAGTTCCTGAGCCTCGCCGGGCTTGAGCGTCACCTCGCGCCTTCCCAGCGGGAGCACCGTTGCGCGGCCGTCTCCGACGTTGACGTCCACAGCAAGTCGGAGCGCCCCGGGCCTTCGATTGATGACCGAGAATCTGGCGGAGACGGTCCGCTTGCGGACGGACGTGTCGACTTTGAGCCCTTGAACCTCCACGTCCGGGGTGATCTCCAGCCAGACGCCGCCATGCATCGCGAATTGCGCGTTGCAGTCGCCCGGTGCATCGAGGTAGACATTGCTTTCTGTCGGACTATGCGGGTTCCCGTATTCGGGGTTCGTGATGGCGCGTTTGCCGCGCACCACGATCGTGACCTCGTTTTCCCCCGCCCGCAAGGCGTCCGTCGCGTCGCCGATCAGGGGGGTGTTGAAGCCGCGGACGTTCCCCACCCTGCGCCCGTTGATGTAGGCCGTCCCCTCGCTGCTGATGCTGTCGACAACGAGCCGGTAATGGCGGCCGGCCGGCCTGTCCGGCAGCACGAATTTCCGGCGCACGTAGAGGGCCCGGGCGTCGGGCTCGTTGTCATTCCCGTAGCGCGCGTAAATGGGGGGAACGACCCGGGGTGTGAATTTCAATTCCGGCGGCGGCGGCATCGGGGGCAGCCCGTTGGTCGTGAACGCGCTCTCCCAGGCAGCGTTCCGTTGCAGGGCGAGCCGGCCTCTTTCCGCGCCCACATGGTTCTTGAAGTTCACCCTCAGGTGCGCCTGGTACGCAAAGGGGTTCTCCCACGGGACCAGGTGCCTCAGACCCTCGAAAAACGCCAGCTCATCGTAGCGCGGCCAGCCCAGGTCCGGGGGCCTGACCGCCTCAACCCGGGCCGAGAGAGAATAGGCGGGCTCATCCGGGTTCGTCTCGAACGGAATCTCCAGCGCCACCTGGGCGTGGGGCGGGAGCGTCAGGGTTTTGGAAACCCGCCCCGCCTCGCGGAGATAGTATCCGCGCACCACGGCTTCAAAGCTGACCTCGAGCGGCACGGGCAGCGGATTCGCCAGGAACGACCGGGCCAGAGCCTTGCCCCCGGCGTCGCGCAGGACGTCAGCCGCCGACTCCAACCACTGTTCCGTCCCGAAGTAGGGATCGGAAAAGTTGGGAAGGAGCGTCTTTCCCGCTGCCGGGAGGAAGCTCGGTTCCAACGTGACGCCCAGGGAGGTCGCCGGACAAAAGGCATTGGGGCCCGGATTCTGCACCCAGCGATGGGCGCCGAGCTTCGGCGCTGAAGCGTGCAGGGTCAGTCGCACCACCTCCAGCCGCTGGCCGCCGCGCGACACAATGGCGATTTCATCGCCCTCCTTCAACGCCGTCCCCGCCGCCGCCTGCGCCTCGGCCACCCAGGCGCCCGGAGCGACCTGAATGGGGTCGCTCATGCGTGAACACGGGAGCTGCCGCCCGTTCAGATACACATCGAATCGCACCATCCCGCCCTGCGGCGCCTCCAACCCGCCGGCCTCGCTCCGGTAGGCGACCCCCACCCAATAGGGCCCCGGGGCGATGGCCTTCATCCGCCAGTACAGGCCGCACAGGTTCGGACGGCCCAGCAGGAACGATCTCTGGACGGAGACGGTCGTCAACCCCTTGACGATCTTGTCTGCTTCCACGGCGAGCTTCACGGACTCGACGAGGGGCCGCGCCGAGGTCGCCTCGTAGACATAACGCCCGTCCGGCGAGCGCGTCTCCTCGAACGCCCCGGTCAGGGTCGGCGGGATGGTTCCCAGGATCTGCCTTCTTGCCGCCGCCACCTCATCCGCCGCCCCATCCATCCCCGTTGCACGCATGGAGCACGCGAGCATGGTCACGATCGCCCATTGTGTTGCTGTCCGCATCCTGAACCTCCCCTTTTCTTTCTAGCGTGCGCCCAGGCCTTCCAGTCGCCGCACCGCCTCGATGACCGGCGGCTGGTTCCATTCGATCTTGAGCGACTCCTTGTAGTTCTCCAAAGCGCCTTTGAAATCCTTCTGTTTCTCCAGAATTTCGGCGATGCGGTTGTAGGGCATCGGCGTTCGCGGCCCGGAAAAGAGCCAGGTTTGGTACGCTTCCAGCATCCAGGCCTCGTCGCCCTTGCGTTCGGCAATGTCCACCAGCGTCTGGTAAGCGTCCGCCTGCGCGGGGTCGAGCGCGACGGCGTTCCGGATCAGTTTGCGCCCCTCGTCCAGCCGGCCGGCCGCCAAGGCGGCACGCCCTTCGGCGATCGCCTTTCCGGCCTGCGCCACGGCCTCCGGCGGGGCCGCGAACTGCCCCTTCCGAACCGCGGCCGTGAGGCCCATCAGCACCATGACGCTGCGCAGCTCCGGGGTCGAAAAGACCACCGCCTTGATCGGCACGTCGGGTTTTTCGTTCACCCACAGCATCCGGTATACGCCAATCAAAGGGAACACTTCGTTGCGTCCCGTCCACGCCACCACCGAACGGGTGCCCTTTTCGTTGTTCAGTTGCTTGGGGCCCGCCCAGTCTATGATGTTCTGTTGTCCGACAAGGGGAATATCATGATGCGTGCCGTCGGCATACTCGATCCGGTAGTTGGCGATGAGCTTGTCGCCGGTGTAGGCCGAGGCGTGCAGGAAGAAGAGCCCTTCGAGCGGGAACCCGACCGGGATCTCGACGGACTTCGGCATCCCCTCCTTGTTCGGGCGCGCATTCGACGCCAGCACAATGCACGATTTTGGCGCCTCGCCCACATCGAACGGCACGCCCTTGAAGCTGCGCTTGCCCGTGGGGAACGACCGCAAGTCCGCGCGCGGGCCCTGGTCCACCCAGCCGCCTTTGCCGTCCTCCGCCACGTCGTCGATCAGCGCCCGGTTGGCATAGGGCCGCAGGTCAATGCTCTTGTAATCGACCTCTTTGGGCAGCTCCTTCGGCGGCACTGCGGGCTCGATGGCGACGTCCAGAGCGGTCATCAACGCGGCGCGCTGCCGACCCAACGAAACCGCCAGCTCCGGATTCTCCGTCGTCCAGCGGCGCTGGTCGATCAGCAGCGTCCCCTTCCCCACCGCCAAGTGCAGCAGGGCGCCGGGGAAGATCAGTTCCCGCGCTCCCGGCGCCGCGGCGGCCCAGGTCTGGAACGCTTCGATCGCGTTGTCCAGAACCTCCGCCTGACCCGACGCCTGTTCCGCGCCGGAATAACGCTTCCAGTACAGGTCCAGTTGGCTCAGCCCCGCCGTCTGGTCGGACCATCCCTTGCGATAGCCCCGCCCATCCCACAAAGCGTACGGCGGAACCCCGATCGTGACCGCTTCGCCGGCCAGTTCGGTCAACCACGGCTGATCGTCCGGCGTGGCATTCAGCACCGTCACGCTCGCACCCGAGCGCAGCCGCTGCCCAAACGCCGCCAGGTCTGCCGTGGCCAGCGTCCGCGCGGCTTCGGCATCGAGCAGCATGGCGCCCTCCGGGTCCGGCGCCGCATCCGCCGTCAGAATCCGATGCCGCGCCCTGGCCGCCCTGAGGGCGGCGGCCAGCGGGCTGTCAGGCGCAGTCAGCACCTGCGCCGTCCCGGTCGGATTCCGGTAACGGCCCTCTCCGCCGAGATATGCCAGGGTGCGGGTCAGGATTTCCATCGCCATCGGTTCGCGGTCAAACACGCCGATCAACGGCATCTGGCAGAGGATATAAGCGCCCCGGCCGCGGTACACTTCCATCAGGTTGACCCAGTCCAGCCCCGTCTCCCAGTTGCCGCTGTCGGCCAGCACGACGATGTTGCCTTCGTCGGGTTTGGTGTACGCGCCCTGACTGACCGCCCGGTCCGGCTGCCAGAAATGCAGATCGTAGGACGTTAAGCCGTTCATAATCGGGTGCGAACCGGCCCGCACGAACGCCTGGCTGGTCCACACCTTCGGGTCCAGCCGGGTCGCCACCGGAAGGTTGACCGGCGCGACGCGCTGCCCGAGCACCAGCACCCGGCCGCCGTTTTCGACGAACGCGGCCAACCCGACCGTCGCGGCCGCCGTTGGCTCGTCCAGCGTGTTTTCGCCGATCACCAGCAGCGTTTCCGCCGCCGTGCCGGCGGGCGCACCCGGATGCGTCGCCGGCTCCGCCTTGACCCCCAACTGTTGGAGCGTTTTCAGCGTCGCCCCGGCAGGGTCGAAAACCACCACCCGGCGCTTGAGGTCTTTGCCCAGAGCCGGCCGGGCGCCCTGCAGGGGGGGCCACACCGTGAAGTCCCACTCCTCGCCGCATACGAACTTCCCCTCGGACTCCAGGCGCGTTTTCAGAGTGTAGCCCGATTTCTCCGCCACCCGCGGCAGTTCGAAGGCAAACTCGCCGCGTTGAATATCGCCGGACGCCATCCGGCGCGCCGCTTCGCCAGCCGCGGCGACCCTGCCCTGCCGGTCCACCAGCGACCACTTGAACGCAACTTCGACTGGCCGGAAATGACTATTCAGCAGCGTGTAGCGGCGGGTTTCCTTTGTCCCCCCATACCCGTGATGCTGGTTCTCGGGGATGACGAAGGTCAACGGCAGAAATCCACCCCGAACCACCCCGGCATGAAAACTGTAAACGCCGACCAGGGACATGCCCATGTCGCGGTGGCCGTCGATCTGGGTCTTCCACATCCACGCGATCGGCCCCGAACTGCTGTCCACAGCGGGCGAAACGACATCGTCCTCGCCGGCCACCGCGCTGGGACCGGGCGGCATCAGGTTGCCCACCTTCCACAGAAACTCGGTATCCATGATGACCTTCCGGTCCGGGCGCAAAATGGTTTTGTGGAAAGGCGACAGGACAATGTCCTGGTCCGGCTTGAAAAAGCGGTCGAGTTCCCGCCAGAACGCGCTGTCGGGCAGGTATTCCGAGTGCCCCCGCATGCCGGCGCGCTGGCTGTCGAAGTACGGGAACATGTAGTGGCCGCTGTAGTTGTCGTGCAGGCCGCAGAAATCGCCGTCACCATTGGCCAGGGTCCAGCGTGTGGGGTCGTAGCCGCGCACCACGTCGGACAGGCGTTTGAACCTGCGCGCGCCGGACATGACGTCGTTGACGCTGTATTCGAGGAAGCAAAGCCACTCGTTGGACAGGTCCCACGCGACGATGTGCGGGCTGTTCTGTCGCTGCTTCAGGGCGGCAATGTTATTGGCCGCCGCGGCCTCCCAGAAACGATCGCTATCGACGTTGTGCTGGCTGGCGGTATTGTACACCCCGGAAATGGCGCGGTAGCCCAGGATCCCGACCTCATCGAGCCAGTCGCGGCCGCCGCCGCGGATCAGCAGAGGATGCCCCTCCGGCCGGAAGCGGATGAGGGGCCCATACCCCAACGGCTTGATGGGTATGCCGTTGAACATGATGTTCGGGCCGGCGATCCATGATTCCCGGAATCCGAATCGCTCCAGCCGGACGTCGAGCACACGACCCGTGCCGGCGTCGGTAGCCGTCACGCGCAAGGCGTAGAGATGCGGGTGGCCTGGCCCCCATAGTTTGGGATCCTTCCAAGGCTTCTCCAGCATGAATGCCACGGGCTGATCGGGCGCCAGGGTCGCTTCCTTCTCACCCAGTTGGAGCACCGGCTGGCCGTCGTCGAGCACCTCCGCCTTGATGCGCACCCGGGCTTCGGCCGTCCCCCGGTTGGCGGCGGTGATCCGGGCAGTCAGGGTCTTTTTCCGGAACGAGGGAATCACGAAAACGTCCTCGCTGGAAACCAGCGGGGCGGCGTGGAGGCCCACCGATCCGAGCCCGAGGCCATCTTTGCCGTGCAAGCCCGGGGCATGCAGGTAGGACGGATTGGCGATCGTCATGTCTTTGGTGACGTACGCGGGATTCATGAGCGCGATCAAATCCCGGACCACAATGACCAGCTCGTTGGTCCCGGGGCGCGCCGCCTTGGTAATGTCGCAGACCAGCGGCGTGTAGTCGCCCCTGACGTTGCCGGTCTTCTGCCCGTTCACATACGCCGTACCTTCGGAGTAGACGTGATCCACGACCAGTTGGAACGAGCGGCCAGCCAGGTTGTCCGGCAGCTTGAACGTACGGCGGAAATACGCGCCGTGCGGGCGCGGATTGATATCGTTCAGGTTCGGATAGGACCAACCCTTGGGGATTCCGACCTTCTGAAAGACGGTGTCCGCGGGCACGGGCATGGGGGGCTCCAGTTCCGTGGTGTACCCCATCTCCCATTCCCCGACGTCGAGCCCATACACCTGCCGTTCGCCGCGATACGGATTGGCCAGGGTGATGCGCCGCACGGCACGCGCGTTGAACGGATCCGGCCAGGGCAGGGTCTGCCGCTGCCCCGGGAAGAAAGTCAGCGTCTCGTACGGGGGCCACTCGAGCCCGCCCTCCGCCCGCGGCTTGGAGAGATCCGGCGACTCAACCCCCAGGAGCACGATATCGGCATAGTGGGTGGTCTCGCCCTCCGGCCAGACAAACGCCAGGGACCGCTCCAGCCGCGTGTGCGGCGGCAGCGTGAGGCGCTCCCGCTCCTCGGCCACCGTCTCGGCATAGAAGGTCTTCACGACGCAGGCGTAGTCCACCGTGACCGGAATGGCCAGCGGATTGGCCAGATACGCGCGGAAGGTCACCTTGCCGGAGGCATCCTTCAGCGCGACGATGGACCCGGCAACCTGGTTGATGGAGTCGAACGACAGGTTGGGAACCGCGTTCCCCTGCGCGTCAAGGAATTTGCCCTCGGCATTGATCCCCAGCGCCGTGTACAGATTCCATTGGTGCCCGCCAAAGTTCTGCGCCACGCGCCAGGGGCTCTCCTCCGTCGGCGTGGGAGCTTTGGGGTGCAGCACCATCCGCGCCGCCGCGCCGCCGCTGGCGAAGGTCACGCTGATCTCGTCGCCCGGTCGCAGGGCCACGGCTTCACCGGTCAGCGCCTCAACGAACCAGGCCCCGGGCGCCACCTGCACGGGGTTGGACTGCGTCGCGAGTTGCACGATCCGGCCGTTGAGATACACGACCAGCGGGGCATAGGTTCCCACGGCCCCCTGCCCCGCATACACGACTCCGATCCAGTAAGCGCCCGCCCGGATACTCGCCAGCGTCCAGTACATGCCGGCATTGGTCATGTGGTCAGGCAACAGGAGCCCGCTCACCGCGCCGCTGCGGGCCACGGTGAGGCCCTTGACGAGCTTGTCGGCTTCGAGGGTCAGCGGCACCCCGCTGACCAGGGGCTTTGCCGAACTCGCCTCATACACGTAATCGCCGGCGTCATTGGGTGTCGCCTCGAACACGCCCGGCTGGGTTGGAGCTAGGGTTCCCAGCAGCGCCTTACGCGCCGACGCCAGGTTCTCCGCAGGGCTCCTCTCTTTCGCCGTCTGAACGGCCGCTGCCAGGCCGGCCCCCATCAGGATTGTCGCCACGATCAGGTGCGTGCTTTTGCCGAGTAGACCTGGGCGTTGCCGCCCAGGCCCCTCACAGACCCGGACGTGC